>NZ_FMHU01000001.1:2629421-2958099 GCF_900091415.1 Micromonospora inyonensis
CCTCTTCGCGGCCTGGCGGGCGATGCCGGTGCCGGACGACGCGCCGGGCGCCCGGGTCGCGGTGGGACTGCACCTGCTGCGGGAGCTGTACCTCGGCGCGTACCTGCTCGCCGTCCGGGTCAGTGGGATGACCCCGTTGGAGGCGGTGCTCGCCGGCACGGAGGGGGAGGCCGGGGCGATGGCCGGCGGTTGGCCCCGGCCGTACCCGCCGGTGGGTCCGCTGGTGCGGCGGCGGCTCTGGGCGGAGGCCGCGACCGACGTGCTGGTCTCCTCCGCCTTCCGGGCGCTGGGGGCGGCGGAGCGGATCGAGCTGGTCGACCTGCTCACCGCCCTCCACCAGCGGGTGAACGCCGCCAGCGACCGACCCGGGCCCGGCGCAGTGGCGTGACGTTTCCCCACTCGTCGGGTGCTTCCCGGGTGCGCCGTCCGGCGGGAAGCGGGGTCGGTCGGTCGGGCCGGCGGCGACGAGCGCAGACTGAGGGGGTGTCGGACGTGCTACGCGGACGCGGTGCCGGTGGGCCGGGACCGCAGCTCCTTGACGTAGTCGTCGGGCGCACCCGCCTTCTCGGCCGCGTTGGCGATCTCCGAGAGGTACCACGCGGTGGGGAGCCCGCCCTCGTACCCGGCGAAGACGTAGATCCCGGCGGTCACGTCGCCGTCCAGGGTCGAGACCCGTACGTGCAGCTTCCGGTACGTGCCGGCGGTCACCCCCTCGATCTCGTCGAGCTGGGCGGCGTCGTACGGGTGGATGTCGTAGAGCGCCACGAACACCCGGTCGCCGGGGGACTCGACGACGGTGCTGACCGCGCCCTCCCAGCCGATGACGCCCTCACCGGCGAAGGTGAGTCGCCAGCCCTCCAGCCAGCCGACGCCGACCATCGGCGAGTGCGGGCAGTAGGCGCGCATCCGGGCGGGATCCAGGTTTGAGCCGTAGGCGGCGTAATGACGCACAGCGATGACGATAGCCCGGCGGACGGGCGGGGGAGAATACGAACGGTGCGTGTCGGGCAGTCTGGAGTGAAGAAAACCATCATGGGAAGCGACGGAGGGCGGGCGCTGTGAGCCGGATCGTGATCATCGGCGGAGGGCCGGCGGGGTACGAGGCGGCGTTGGTCGCCGCCCAGTTGGACGCCGATGTCACCGTGGTGGAGGCCGAGGGGGCCGGCGGTGCCTGCGTGCTCTGGGACTGCGTCCCGTCGAAGACCTTCATCGCCAGTTCCGAGGTGGTCACCGGTTACCGGGACACCGAGGAGTTCGGAGTGGACTCGGACGGCCTGGAGGCGGTCACCGTCGACGCGCAGGCCGTCCACGAGCGGGTCAAGCGGCTCGCCCTGGCGCAGTCCGCCGACATTAACACCAAGCTGGTCAAGGCCGGGGTGCACGTCGTCGAGGGCCGTGCCCGGCTCGGTGAGGACACCCTCGGGCACACCCACCGGGTAGTGGTCACCCCGGCCGACGGCGAACCGGAGTACTCGATCGCCGCGTCGACCGTGCTGATCGCCACCGGCGCCACCCCGCGCCAGCTCCCCACCGCCGTGTCCGACGGCGAGCGCATCCTCACCTGGCGGCAGGTCTACGACCTCCCCGAGCTGCCCGAACACCTGATCGTGGTCGGCTCCGGCGTGACCGGTGCCGAGTTCGCCAGCGCGTACCTGGCGATGGGCGTCGAGGTCACCCTGGTCTCCAGCCGGGACCGGGTCATGCCGCACGAGGACGCCGATGCGGCCATGGCCATCGAGCGGGTCTTCCGCTCCCGGGGCATGACCATCCTCAACAACTCCCGCGCCGAGGCGGTCCGTCGGACCGGCGGCGGCGTCGAGGTCCAGCTCTCCGACGGGCGCGTCGTGGACGGCTCGCACGCGCTGATCGCGGTCGGCTCGGTGCCGAACACCGCCGGCCTCGGCCTGGCCGAGTACGGCGTCCAGCTCGCCCAGGGCGGGTACGTCACCGTCGACCGGGTCTCCCGCACCAGCGTGCCCGGCATCTACGCCGCCGGTGACTGCACCGGGCTGCTCCCGCTGGCCAGCGTCGCCGCGATGCAGGGGCGGATCGCCATGTGGCACGCGCTCGGCGAGGCGGTCCGGCCGCTGCGTCTGCGGACCGTCTCGGCGAACGTCTTCACCGACCCGGAGCTGGCCACCGTCGGGGTGTCGCAGAACGAGGTGGACGCCGGCAAGGTGCCCGCCCGGCAGGTGATGCTGCCGCTCGCCGGCAACCCGCGCGCCAAGATGGCCGGCCTGAACGACGGGTTCGTCAAGCTGTTCTGCCGGCCCGCCAGCGGTCAGGTGGTCGGCGGGGTGGTCGTCGCGCCGAAGGCGAGCGAGCTGATCCTGCCGATCACCATGGCCGTGGAGAACAACCTGACGGTCAACGAGCTGGCGCAGACCTTCACCATCTACCCGTCGCTGTCCGGTTCGATCGCGGAGGCGGCCCGGCAGCTGATGCTGCACGAGCTGGAGTGAGCGCCGCCGGGCTCCCGGCGTGACCACTCAGCCGACGCCGGGAGCCCCGACCGGCTCCTGCTCTCCGTCCGGGCGTGCCTGCCGGGCGGCGACCCGGTTCAACGCCCAGCCGGCCGCCGCGAACCCCGCCGCCGCCCCGGCCGCGATCAGCGCCAGCAGCCAGGCCGACCGGGTCAGCGCCGCGCCGCCCAGGTGGCCGACGAGTCCGCCGTACGTGGCCCAACCCAGCGCGGCGACCGCTTCGTAGCAGACGAAGAGCCGGTACGGGTAGCGGCTGCGGCCGGCGGAGAAGCAGGCCGCCATCCGTCCGCCCGGTACGAACCGGCAGAGCAGGATGACCAGGGGCCCGGGGCGGCGCAGCCCCTGGGTGAACCGACCGGCGGCGCGTCGGGCCCGGCCCGGCCGTCGCTGGCGGGGTACCACCCGCTCCGGCGTCCGCCGGCCCAGCAGATAGCAGGCCAGGTCGCCGACGAACACCCCGGTCGCGCCGATCCCGATGATCAGGGGCAGGCTCAGTTCGCCGTACACGGTCAACGCGCCGCCCGTGATCATGACGGCCTGCGTCGGGACGACCGGGACGAAGGCGTCCACCGCCAGGAGCCCGAGCAGGATCAGGTAGGCCCACGCGGGTGACGCCACGTCGGTGAGTAGGTCGGGCGCCACTGCCACCTCGCGGTTCGGCCGATCGGGGTGTACCGAGCCTGACGGCATGTGCCGCGTCACCACGGACAGCCCCGGCCGGTGGTGACCCCCACCACCGGCGGAGCCACCCGGGTACAACGACGAGCTATCGCAGAGGTTACGGAAAGCGGCGGCGTCGTGGGGTCCCGTGACGGTCGGCGGATCGGTCGCCGCGCGCGTACCGTTGACAGCGCGGTCCGATCGCGTCGGGTCCCCCGTTTCCGACGAGCGGGTCGCTCGCGGGCCGCCGGCAGGTCCCGTGCCGGCGGCCCGCCCAACCCGGTCCACCCCGTCGATCATGGACTTGGGGCACCGCCCAAACCTCGCGATCATCACCAATCGCACACCACAACTCCATGATCGACGGGAGTGGTGAAATCGGGTGCGTCGGGCCGGGTGGACAGGTAGCGTCGCCGCATGCGCAGCGCGGTGGTGACGACGACGCCGGGAGACCCCGGCACGCCGCGCTGATTTGATGCGTCGACGAGGCCCCGGGGCGATCCGCCCCGGGGCTCTTCTCGTCGCGCTCCGGCTGGTCGCTCCCGGGCCGTACCCGAACCAGGAGAACCCGATGAACGACCACCGCAGGCTCGGTCGCGAGCTTGAGCTCTTCGCCTCCGACCCGCTCAGCGGCGCCGGACTGCCACTCTGGCTGCCGGCCGGCGCGGCCGCCCGGCACGCGGTCGAGGAGTACCTCCGGGAGTTGGAGCGGCGGGCCGGCTACCAGCACGTCCACACCCCGCCGCTGGGCCGGCGGGAACTGTTCGCGCTCTCCGGGCACCTCGGCTACTTCGCCGGTGACATGTTCCCGCCGGTACGGCTGAGCGCCGACGACGAGTTCGTCCTGCGCCCGGCGCTCTGCCCGCACCACGCCCTGGTCTACCGGGCCCGGGGCCGTTCCTACCGGGAACTGCCGCTGCGCGTCGCCGAACTGGGCGGTATGTACCGGGCGGAACGCTCCGGGGTGCTCGGCGGACTGTCCCGGGTCCGGGCGATCTTCCTCAACGACGCGCACAACTTCTGCGCCCTCGAGCAGGTCGGCGCGGAGGTCGCGGAGATCCTCGGACTGATCCGGGCGGCGCACGCCGCGCTCGGCGTACGGGTCGCCGGGTTCCGGCTGTCGCTGCGCGGGCCGGGGGAGAAGTACGTCGGCGACGAGGAGCAGTGGCGTCGGGCCGAGGAGCTGCTGCGGGCCGCCCTGGCCGGGATCGACCACACCGAGGCGCCCGGCGAGGCCGCCTTCTACGGACCGAAGATCGACATCCAGGTGCGGGACGCGGCGGGGCGGGAGTCCACCCTCTCCACCATCCAGCTCGACTTCGACAAACCGGAGCGGTTCGACCTGTCGTACGTCGACGCGGGCGGGGCGCGACGTCGACCGGTGATGGTGCACCGGAGTCTGGTCGGCAGCATGGAACGTCTCTTCGCGTACCTGATCGAGGAGCACGCGGGCGCGTTCCCGGCCTGGTACGCCCCGGTGCAGGTGGTGGTGCTCCCGCTGGACGACCGGCAGGCCGACCCGGCGGTCGGGTTCGCCCGGGACTGCGTCCGTGCCGGGTTGCGGGCCGAGGTGGACGGGGCCGGCTCCCTCGGTGCGCGGATCCGGGACGCGGCCCGCCGCCGCATCCCGTACGTCGCGGTGGTCGGGCCCCGCGAGGCCGCCGAGGGCCGGGTCAGCCTGCGCCAGCGCGACGGCCGACTCCTCGACCCGCTGCCCGTCCCGGCCGCCCTCGACCTGGTCACCGCCGCCGCCCAGCCACCGCTGGAGTGACCGGCGGCGGCCGTCGCTCCCGCCCGCGTGCCGGCCGCCCCTGGCCCGCGGTGCGGGCGTCACCCCACCGGTGCCGAGGGATCCTGGAGCGGGGCGGAGAACTGGGCGTGGTGCAGGCGGTGGTAGGCGCCCCGGGCGGCGAGCAGCTGCTCGTGGGTGCCCTGCTCGACGATCCGGCCCCGCTCCATCATCAGGATCAGGTCGGCGTCCCGGATGGTGGAGAGCCGGTGGGCGATGACGAAGCTGGTCCGGTCCGACCGGAGCGCCGCCATCGCCTGCTGCACCAGCACCTCGGTGCGGGTGTCCACCGAGCTGGTCGCCTCGTCCAGGATGAGCAGCGACGGCTCGGCGAGGAAGGCCCGCGCGATGGTGATCAGCTGTTTCTCGCCGGCGCTGACGTTGCCGCCCTCGGAGTCGATGACCGTGTCGTACCCGTCCGGGAGGCTCCGGACGAACCGGTCCACGAAGGTCGCCCGGGCCGCCGCCAGGATCTCCTCCTCGCCGGCGTCCGGCCGGCCGTAGGCGATGTTCTCCCGGATGGTCCCGCCGAACAGCCAGGTGTCCTGGAGCACCATGCCGATGCGGCTGCGCAGTTCGTCCCGGCGCATCGTGGTGACGTCCACCCCGTCCAGGGTGATCCGGCCGGCGTCCAGCTCGTAGAAGCGCAGGACCAGGTTGACCAGGGTGGTCTTGCCCGCTCCGGTCGGCCCGACGATCGCCACCGTGTGCCCCGGTTCGGCGACCAGCGACAGCTCCTCGATCAGTGGCTGGTCCGGGTCGTACCGGAAGGAGACCTTCTCGAACTCGACCCGGCCGGTGGCGACGCGCCCGGCGCCACCGGTCCGTTGGGCCACCACCGCCCCGGCGGGCCCCGGAAGCCGAGCGACGGTGGCCGACAGGTCCGGAGGCCGGGCGGTGGCCGGCAGCTCCGGGGTCCGGGCCACCGGATCCGGGGTCTGCTCGGGCGCGTCGAGGACGGCGAAGACCCGCTCGGCCGAGGCCACCCCGGACTGGAGCAGGTTGATCATCGAGGCGAACTGGGTCAGCGGCTGGGTGAACTGCCGCGAGTAGTGGATGAACGCCTGCACCTCGCCCAGGCTCATCGCCCCCGCCGCCACCCGCAGGCCGCCGACCACCGCGACCAGCACGTAACCGAGGTTCCCGATGAACATCAGGGACGGCATGATGATCCCGGAGACGAAGTAGGCACCGAAGCCGGCCCGGTACAGCTCCTCGTTCTTCGCGGTGAAGGCCGCCTCGACCTCGCGCTGGCGGCCGAAGACCCGGACCAGCTCGTGCCCGGTGTACGCCTCCTCGACCAGGGCGTTGAGCTGCCCGGTGTGCGTCCACTGGGCGACGAACTGCCGCTGCGAGCGCTTCGCCACCTGCCGGGTGACCAGCACCGACGCCGGCACCGCCAGCAGGGTGAGCGCGGTCAGCAGCGGCGAGACCACGACCATCATCACCACCACCCCGAGCACGGTGAGCACCGAGGTGAGCAGTTGGCTCAGCGTCTGTTGCAGGCTCTGCGCGACGTTGTCGATGTCGTTGGTGACCCGGCTGAGCAGCTCGCCCCGGGGCTGCCGGTCGAAGTAGGGCAGCGGCAACCGGTGCAGCTTCGCCGCCACGTCGGCGCGCAGCCGCTGCACCGTCCGCTGCACCACCGCGGTGAGCAGGTGCCCCTGCATCCAGGTCAGCAGGCTGGCCAGGAGGAACAGCCCCAGGGCGAGCAGCAGCACCCGTCCGAGCCGGCCGAAGTCGATGCCCGCGCCGGGCACCACGTCCATCCGGGCGAGCATGCCGGCGAGGGTGTCGTCACCGGCGGCGCGTGCCCGCTCGACAGCCTCCTCGGTGGTCAGCCCGGCCGGGACCTGCCGGCTGAGTACCCCACCGAAGATCAGGTCGGTGGCGTACCCGAGGATCAGCGGCCCGACCACGCTAAGCCCCACGCCGCCGACGGCGAGGGCGACCACCGCGACGAGCCGCCCCCGGTGCGGCCGGAGCAGGCCGAGCAACCGGCGGGCCGACGGTCCGAAGTTCAGCGGCTTCTCCGCTGGTACGCCCACGCCGGTCATCGGCCCGCCGCGCCGGGCACCCGGCGGGAGCCGCCGTGGCGTCCGCTCGTCCCCGCCCATCGGTCCCTTCCGCTTTTCACCGGGTACGGCCCGCGCGCTCACGCCGTCGCTCCCACGGTCTGCTGGGAGGAGACGATCTCCGCGTACGTCGGGCAGGTGTCGAGGAGGTCGGCATGGCGGCCGGTCCCGACCACGGCCCCGTCCTCCAGGACGACGATCTGGTCGGCGTCGACGACCGTGGAGACCCGCTGCGCCACGATCAGCACGGCGGCGTCCCGGGTGGCGGGGCGCAGCGCCGCGCGCAGCCGCGCGTCGGTGCCCAGGTCGAGCGGAGAAGGAGTCGTCGAAGAGGTAGATCCCGGGGCGGCGGACCAGCGCGCGGGCGATGGCGAGCCGTTGCCGCTGGCCGCCGGAGACGTTGGTGCCGCCCTGCGTGATCTCGGCGGCCAACCCACCCGGCATCGCCGCGACGAACTCCCGGGCCTGGGCGATCTCCAGCGCCGCCCACAGCTCCTCGTCGTCGGCGTCCGGGTTGCCGTACCGCAGGTTGCTCGCCACCGTCCCGGTGAACAGGTACGGCCGCTGCGGCACCAGCCCGATCCGGCTCCACAGCGTCTCCGGGTCGAGGTCCCGGACGTCGACCCCGTCGACCAGCACCGCGCCGGCGGTCACGTCGACCAGCCGGGGGATCAGCGACACCAGGGTGGTCTTGCCCGCGCCGGTGCTGCCGACAATCGCGGTGGTGGTGCCGGCGGTGACCCGGAAGGAGACGTCACGCAGCACCGGGGCGGCCGCGCCCGGGTACTGGAAGCGCACGTCGCGCAGGTCCACGCCGCACGCCCCGGTGGGGCGGACCGGCTCCCGGGGCGGGGCCACCGACGGTTCGGTGTCGAGGACCTCGGTGATCCGCTCGGCGCAGGCCGCCGCGCGGGGCACCATCATCAGGGTGAGCGTGGCCATCATGACCGCCATCAGCATCTGGGTGAGGTAGGCGACGAACGCGGTGAGCGCGCCGACCTGGATCTGGCCGGCCTCGACCCGCAGCGCCCCGAACCAGAGCACCGCGACGCTGGAGACGTTGAGCACCAGCAGGATCACCGGGTAGATCGTCGCGAGCAGCCGGCCGGCGCGCAGGGCGGTGTCGGTCAGGTCGGCGTTCGTGGCGGCGAAGCGCTCCGTCTCGTACGGCTCGCGGACGAAGGCCCGCACCACGCGGATGCCGCTGATCTGCTCGCGCAGCACCCGGTTGACCGCGTCGATCCGGGTCTGCTGCCGCCGGAAGAGCGGCACGAGTCGCCGGGTGATCAGGCTGATCGCCAGGGTCACCACCGGGATGCTGACCACCACCAGCCAGGAGAGCCCGACGTCCTCGCGCAGTGCCATCACCAGCCCGCCGACGCTCATGATCGGTGCGGTCACCAGCATCGAGCCGGCGACCAGCACGAGCATCTGCACCTGCTGCACGTCGTTGGTGTTCCGGGTGATCAGGGACGGCGCGCCGAACCGGGCCACCTCGCGGGCGGAGAAGCGGGTGACGTGCCGGAAGACGGCGACCCGCACGTCCCGGCCGAAGCCCATGGCGGCCAGCGCGCTGTACCGGACGGCCACGATCGCACAGCCGACCTGGACCGCGCTGACCAGCAGCATCCACCCACCGAGCCGGACGATGAGGTCGGTGTCGCCCCGCGCGATGCCCCGGTCGACGACGTCGGCGTTGAGGCGTGGCAGGTAGAGCGAGGCCATCGTGCCGACGAACTGGAGCACGACCACCGCCGACAGCGGTCGCGCGTACGGGCGTAGGTGCCGCCGCAGGAGCCGGATCAGCACGACGCACCCCCCGGGCTCGGATCGGCCGTCGGCTCGCCGCTGCCGGTCCGGGGCTCGCCGTCGCCGACCCGTGGGTCGCCGCTGCCGATCACCTCGAGCAGGAACTCGCGGATCACGGCGGCCCGGGCCGGGTCGGCGTCGACCGAGGTCAGCGGCGGGTTGGTGGCGACCAGCCCGGCGGGCGCCGCGATCTTCTCCCGGCCGGCGGGGGTGATGGCGAGACGTACCGCCCGACGGTCGGTCTCGTCCCGCTGCCGGCTGACCAGCCCGTCCCGTTCCAGGGTGTCGACGATGCCGGTCAGGGTGGCCGGGCGGACGAAGCACCGCTCGGCCACCGCGCGGTGGGTCATCGCGCCGTGCCGGTCGAGGGTCATCAGGGTGGCCAGGCCGGCCTGGGTCAGGCCGTACTCCTCGGTGAGCCTGCGGTTCCACCGCTGGGCCACCAGATGCCCGGCCACCACCAGCAGACGGCCGAGGGGCGCGTCCCGTAGGTCGGGGAGGTCCATGGGAGACACCTTAGCTCCCTGACAGTCAGGGCCCAAACGGAATTACCGCGCGCCCGATCGCCGTCGCCGTCGCCGTCGCCGTCGCCGGCCCGACCGGTCCGACGCCACCCGACTCGAGCGGGTCGCCGGTCGTCCGCCACCGTTCACCAGCTCGTCGGCAGCGGCATCCCCTCGGTGTAGCCCGCCGTGCTCTGCACCCCGACCACCGCCCGCTCGTGGAACTCGGTCAGGTTGCGCGCCCCCGCGTAGGTGAACGCGCTGCGCACCCCGGCGACGATCTCGTCGATCAGGTCCTCCACGCCGGGACGGTTCGGGTCCAGGTACATCCGGGCCGAGGAGATGCCCTCCTCGAAGACCGCCTTGCGGGCCCGGTCGAAGGGGCTGTCGTCGGCCGTCCGCGCACTGACCGCCCGCGCCGAGGCCATCCCGAAGCTCTCCTTGTACCGCCGGCCGTCCGCGTCCGTGTAGAGGTCGCCGGGGGACTCGTAGGTGCCGGCGAACCAGGAGCCGACCATCACGTTGGACGCCCCGGCGGCCAGCGCCAGCGCCACGTCCCGGGGGTGCCGCACCCCACCGTCGGCCCACACGTGCCGCCCCAGTTCCCGGGCTGCCTTCGCGCAGTCGAGCACGGCGGAGAACTGCGGACGTCCCACCCCGGTCATCATCCGGGTGGTGCACATCGCGCCCGGACCGACGCCGACCTTGACGATGTCGGCCCCCGCCTCGACCAGGTCGCGTACCCCCTCGGCGGTGACCACGTTGCCGGCCGCCACCGGCACCGCCGGGTCCAGTCCGCGTACCGCCCGCAGCGCGGTGATCATCCGCTCCTGGTGGCCGTGGGCGGTGTCCACCACCAGCGTGTCCACCCCCGCCTCCAGCAGCGCGGCGGCCTTGCGCCGGACGTCGCCGTTGATGCCGACCGCGGCGGCGATGCGCAGCCGTCCCCGATCGTCCACCGCCGGGCGGTAGAGGGTGGCACGCAGGGCCCCCTGCCGGGTCAGTACGCCGACCAGGCGGCCCTCGCCGTCCACCACCGGAGCGAGCCGGCGGCGGCCCGCCGACAGCCGGTCGAAGCCGGTACGCGGGTCCGCGTCCGCCGGCACCGTGTGCAGCTCGGTCGACATCACGTGCCGCAGCTGGGCGAACCGGTCCACGCCCACGGTGTCCGCCTCGGTCACCACCCCGACCGGTCGGCCGTCGGCGTCGACCACGACCACCGCCCCGTGCGACCGCTTCGGCAGCAGGTGGATCGCGTCACCGACGGTGTCGGTGGGGCCGAGCGTGATCGCCGTGTCGTGCACCAGGTGCCGTTGCTTCACCCAGGCGACGACGGTCGCCACCACCTCGAGCGGGATGTCCTGCGGGATCACCGCGACGGCACCCCTCCGGGCCACCGTCTCGGCCATCCGCCGGCCCGCCACCGCCGTCATGTTCGACACCACCAGCGGGATCGTGGTGCCGGTGCCGTCGGCGGTGGCCAGGTCCACGTCGAGGCGGGAGCCCAGGTCGGAGCGGGCCGGCGCCATGAAGACGTCGTTGTAGGTCAGGTCGTGCGCGGGAGCCGCGCCATGAAGGAACCGCACCTCGACATCATTCCTGCTCTCCGTCGGTTCCGCCGCCGGTGCCGACCGGCGGCGGTCCACGCCGGGTCGTGCGGTGGCCCGCCCCGGCCCCGGCGGGGCCACTCACCCCAGCAGCAGCGCCACCGCCACCGCGGCCATCACCACCGCGATCACGCCGTCCAGCACCCGCCACGCGGCGGGACGGGCGAGCAGCGGCGCGAACCGGTGCGCGCCCGCGCCGAGCAGGGTGAACCAGACGATGCTGGCGGACGTCGCCCCGACCCCGAACAGCCACCGGTGCTCGTGCTGCTGGGCGATCCCACCCAGCAGCAGCACGGTGTCGAGGTAGACGTGCGGGTTCAGGTAGGTGAAGGCCAGGCAGGCCAGCACGGTCGCCCGGAGCGTGGCGGGCGGCCGCTCGGTGGGGACGAGCCGCCCCGGACGCACCGCCCGGCGGGCGGCCAGGGCCGCGTAGCAGAGCAGGAACGCCGCCCCGCCCCACCGGATCACGTTCAGCAGCACCGGCTGGCTGGCCACCGCCGTACCCAGGCCGGCGATCCCGGCGAGGATCAGCAGCGCGTCGGACACGGCGCAGGTGACCACCACCGGTACGACGTGCTCCCGCCGCAACCCCTGGCGGAGGACGAACGCGTTCTGCGCGCCGATGGCGACGATCAGCGCGAGGGAGACGGAGAACCCGGCGACGGCGGAGGTGAGGGCGGTGGACACGGAGCGAGGCTAGGAGCCGGCGTGCACTTAAGTCCAGTTAATCTTTCCGCACACGGTTAAGATTATCTGATGAGCGGTCTCGACTCGACCCACCTCCGCACCTTCGCCGCCGTGATCGGGGAGGGCAGCTTCGAGGCCGCCGCCGCCCTCCTGCACGTCACCCCGTCGGCGGTGAGCCAGCGGATCAAGGCGTTGGAGGAGGCGGTCGGGCAGGTCCTGGTGCGCCGGGCCAAACCGTGCCGGGCCACCTCGGCGGGGCAGCCGCTGCTGCGGCTCGCCGGGCAGGTCGCCCTGCTCGAACAGGAGGCGCTGGCCGAGGCGCGGGCACCGCTGGCCGGTGGTCGTACCCGGGTCCGGGTCGCCGTGGTGGTCAACGCCGACTCCCTCGCCACCTGGTTCCCGGCCGCCCTGGCCCGGCTGCCCGCGGACCTGGCCTGTTCGTTCGACCTGCGTCAGGACGACCAGGAACACACCGCGCAGCTGCTCCGCGACGGCACGGTGACGGCGGCGGTGACCGCCGAGCGCGAACCGGTGCAGGGCTGCCGGTCCCAGCCGCTCGGCGCGATGCGCTACCTCGCCCTGGCCGCCCCGGCGTTCACCGCCCGGCACCTCGCCGACGGACCCACCCCGGAGGCGCTGGCGCAGGCACCGGTGGTCGTCTTCGACCGCAAGGACCGGATCCAGCACCGCTTCGCCGAGACGGTCACCGGGCAGCGACTCGACCCGCCGGTGCACTACGTCCCGTCGGTGCCGGCGTTCGGGGCGGCGGTCCGGCTCGGGCTCGGCTGGGGCCTGGTGCCCGAACAGCTCGCCCGGGACGACCTGGCCGCAGGCCGGTGCGTCGACATCGCCCCCGGCCGGCACCTGGACGTGCCGCTGTACTGGCAGCACTGGCGGCTGGAGGCGACCGTGCTGGGCGCGCTCACCACCGCCGTGCACGCCGTCGCCGCCGAATCGCTCCGCTGACCGTGCCCCGCCCGTCGGCGCGGCGGTGGTTCGGGCTGTGGTGGTTCGGGCTGTGGTGGTAGCAGGGGTCCCCTGTTACCGCATTTTGATGAGCAGGGGTCCCCTGCTACCACCAGACAACGCTGCGGCGGACGGTCAGGCGATCGTGCAGATGGCAGTGCCGGCCGTGATCACCGCGCCGACGTCGGCGGAGAGTCCGCTGACCGTGCCGGCCTTGTGGGCGTGGAGGGGCTGCTCCATCTTCATCGCCTCCAGCACGACCACCAGGTCGCCCTCGGCGACCGTGTCCCCGTCGGCCACGGCGATCTTGACGATGGTGCCCTGCATCGGAGAGGTGAGCGTGTCACCGCTGACCGCCGCGCCGGCCGCCGCCCCACCGCTGCGACGGGCCGGCTTCCGTGCGGCCGGCGACGCGGTGGTCGTACCCGCGCCGAGGCCGGCGGGGAGGGTGACCTCCAGCCGCTTGCCGCCCACCTCGACCACGACGGTCTCGCGCCCGGCCGGACCCTCGGCGGGGCCGGCGGCGGCGGTGAACGGCGGCACGGTGTTGTCGAACTCGGTCTCGATCCACCGGGTGTGCACGGTGAACGGCTCAGCGGTGAACGCCGGGTCCCGGACGACGAGGCGGTGGAACGGCAGCGCGGTGGCCATCCCCTCGACGACCATTTCGTCCAGCGCGCGCCGGGCCCGCTCCAGGGCCTCGGTGCGCGTCTCACCGGTGATGATCACCTTGGCCAGCAGCGAGTCGAAGTTGCCGCCGATCACGTCACCGGCGGAGATGCCCGTGTCCACCCGTACGCCCGGCCCGGACGGCAGGCGCAGCGCGGTCACCGTGCCCGGGGCGGGCAGGAAGCTGCGGCCCGGGTCCTCGCCGTTGATCCGGAACTCGATCGAGTGCCCGCGCGGCGCCGGGTCGTCGGTGAACCGCAGCTTCTCGCCGTCGGCGATCCGGAACTGCTCGCGGACCAGGTCGATGCCGGCGGTCTCCTCGGTCACCGGATGCTCCACCTGGAGCCGGGTGTTGACCTCCAGGAAGGAGATGGTGCCGTCCGCGCCGACCAGGTACTCCACCGTGCCCGCGCCGTGGTAGCCGGCCTCCCGGCAGATCGCCTTGGCCGAGGAGTGGATCTGGGCGCGCTGCGCGTCGGTGAGGAACGGGGCGGGGGCCTCCTCGACCAGCTTCTGGTGCCGGCGCTGGAGCGAGCAGTCCCGGGTACCCACCACGACGACGTTGCCGTGCTGGTCGGCGAGAACCTGCGCCTCGACGTGGCGCGGCTGGTCCAGGTACCGCTCCACGAAGCACTCGCCCCGACCGAACGCGGCGACCGCCTCCCGGGTGGCCGACTCGAAGAGCTGCGGGATCTCCTCCATGGTGCGGGCCACCTTCAGACCCCGCCCACCGCCGCCGAAGGCGGCCTTGATCGCCACCGGGAGACCGTGGTCGACCGCGAAGGCCATCACCTCGTCCGGGCTGCCCACCGGGTCGGGGGTGCCCGGCACCAGCGGCGCGCCGGCCCGTTGGGCGATGTGCCGCGCGGTCACCTTGTCGCCGAGGTCGCGGATCGCCTGCGGGGTCGGGCCGATCCAGGTCAGGCCCGCGTCGATCACCGCCTGGGCGAAGTCGGCGTTCTCGGAGAGGAAACCGTACCCGGGGTGGACCGCGTCCGCCCCGGCCTTCGCGGCGACCTCGATCAGCTTGTCGACGCGCAGGTACGTCTCCGCGGCGGTGTCACCGCCCAGGGCGTACGCCTCGTCGGCGAGGGTGGCGTGCAGGGCGTCCCGATCCGAGTCGGCGTAGACGGCGACGCTGCCCAGGCCGGCGTCGCGGCAGGCACGGATGACGCGGACGGCGATCTCGCCTCGGTTGGCGATGAGTACCTTGCGCACCTTCGGTGACTCCTCCCGGGAGGCTACTGCCGGGGAGTGTAACGGTCACCGGACAGACCCTAACGATCGCTAAGTGTGGTCTGCCGCACTGTTCCGGTGCGTCGCCACGCCCCGTGTCCCGGTAACCCGGCCGGATCCGGTCTGCTGAACTGGACCGAACCGGTTTCGGCACCACGAAACCGACGAACGGGTGGGAGCAGGGCATGATCAGGACCAGGGGACTGCGCAAGTCGTACCGATCCCGGGCGGGCCGTAAGGCCGGGACGGTCGACGCGGTCCGGGGCGTGGACCTCGACGTCGCCGAAGGGGAGATCTTCGGATTCCTCGGCCCGAACGGGGCCGGCAAGACCACCACGCTGCGGATGCTCGCCACCCTCATCGAACCGGACGGCGGCGAGGCCACCATCGCCGGTGCCGACCTGCGCTCCGACCCCGCCGGGGTGCGGCGCCGCATCGGGTACGTCCCGCAGGGCGGCAGCAGTTGGGACGAGTCGACGGCCCGGGAGGAACTCGTCCTCCAGGCCCGGATGTACGGCATCGGCAAGGCCGAGGCCCAGCGGCGCACCGATCGCGCCCTGGCCGCGTTCCAGCTCTCCGAGTACGCCGACCGCAAGTGCAAGACCTACTCCGGCGGCCAGCGGCGGCGCGTCGAGATCGCCCTCGGCATCATCCACGAACCGAAGATCGTCTTCCTGGACGAGCCCACCACCGGGCTCGACCCGCAGAGCCGCGCCCACATGTGGGACGAGATCCGGCGGCTGCGCGGCGACGGCATGACCGTCTTCATCACCACCCACTACCTCGACGAGGCCGACGCCCTCTGCGACCGGATCGCGATCATGGACCACGGCGAGATCGTCGCCGAGGGCACCCCGGCCGAGCTGAAGCGGGAGATCTCCGGGGACGTGGTGGTCGTCGGACTCGACCGGGCCAGCACCTCGGCCGCGTACCGGCTCTTCAACGGCGAGGTCTACGTCAACCGGCTGGAAAGCCTCGACGAGGGCGGCCTGCGCCTCTGGGTCGGCGAGGGCGCGACCACCATCCCGCAGATCCTCCGCCGGATCGACGGCGCCGGACTCGACCTGCGCTCCATCGAACTGCACCGCCCCAGCCTCGACGACGTCTTCCTCACCAAGACCGGCCGCTCGCTGCGCGAGTCCTGATCACCTAGGAGACCGCACATGAAACTCGCCCGCGACACCTGGCTGATCTTCCAACGTCAGATCCAACTGCTGCTCCGCAACCCGGTGTGGGTCTTCGTCGGTGTCTTCCAGCCGGTGATGTACCTGCTCCTGTTCGCCCCGCTGCTCAAGCCCGCCCTGAACGCGCCCACCCAGGCCGAGGCGTACAAGATCTTCGTACCCGGCCTGCTCGTGCTGCTCGCCATCTTCGGCGGCCTGTTCCAGGGCTTCGGCCTCCTCGCCGAACTGCGCGCCGGGGTCATCGAACGTTCGCGGGTCACCCCGGTCAGCCGCCTCGCCCTGCTGCTCGGCCGGTCCCTGCGGGACGTCGTCTCGCTGCTCGTGCAGGCCGTCCTCATCACACTGCTGGCCCTGGCCTTCGGGCTCAGTGTGATCATCGGTGACCTGCTCCTGGCGTACCTGATGCTCGCCCTGATCGCGCTGATGACCTCGGCGGTCTCCTACGGCGTCGCGCTGCTGGTGCGCAGCGAGGAGGCGCTCGCCCCACTGATGAACACGGTCGCCCAGCCCGTGCTGCTGCTCTCCGGCATCCTGCTCCCGCTCACCTTCGCTCCTGGCTGGTTGCAGGGCATCGCCAAGTGGAACCCGTTCTCCTGGGCGGTCGAGGGCACCCGTGCCCTGTTCGCCGGTGACCTCGGCAACGACCGGGTCTGGCAGGGCCTCGGCATCATCACCGTGCTGACTGTGCTCGCCGTCAGCTGGGCGGCCCGCGCCTTCGCCCGCAGCGTCCGCTGACCCCGCGCTTGGTGGTAGCAGGGGCCCCCTGCAGTGCATTTTTGTCGAGCAGGGGACCCCTGCAAACCTCCACGGCAGGTCGCGGCCCCGACGGTCTCAGCGCACCCGGGCGAGGGTGAGGCCGTCGGCGACCGGCAGCATCACCAGGTCCACCCGCACGTCCGCCAGCACCTCGTCGTTGAACGCGGCGATCGCCCGGTCCGCCTCGTCCTGCGGGGCGAGCACCCGGCCGTCACGCAGCACGTTGTCCACCGCGATCAACCCGCCGGGACGCATCCGGGGCACCAGCTCCGACCAGTACACCGGGTAGCCGACCTTGTCCGCGTCGATGAACGCGAAGTCCAGGTAGCGCTCGTGCGGCAGGTCGTGCAGCCCGTCGGCGGCCGGGCCGATGCGCAGCTCGATCCGGTCGTCCACCCCGGCGCGCGCCCAGTACCGTCGGGCCACCGACGTGTACTCCGCCGAGATGTCGAAGCAGGTCAACCGCCCGCCGTCGGCCAGGCCCCGGGCGATCGCCAGCGAGGAGAGGCCGGTGAAGGTGCCCACCTCCACCGCCTGCCGCGCGCCCACCAGACGGGCCAGGAAGGTCAGCAGGGCCGCCTGCTCCGGGGCCACCTGCATCTGCGCCTCGGCCGGTAACGCGGCCCGGGTCTCCTCGACCAGTTCGCGGACGATCTCGTCCGGTGGGGAACCGTGCGCGACCAGGTACTCGTGCAACTCGTCGGTCAGTGGCAGAGACTTCACACTCATGGCCGGACGCTAGCTGACCTGCGCACCCCAACCCGCCCCGACCCGCTGCGGTCAGCCCAGCGGTTGCACCGTCTGACCGCCCGGCGCGGGCTGCGTCCACAGGTCGGTGACACTCAGCTCCAGCTCGATCAACAGGTTGCGCAGCAGCGGCATGGAGAGACCCACCACCGTTCCCGGGTCGCCCTCGATCCGCTCCACGAACGCCCCGCCCAGACCGTCGATGGTGAACGAGCCGGCCACCGCCAGCGGTTCACCCGTCGCCACGTACGCGGCGATCTCCTCGTCACTGATGTCGGCGAAGTGCACGGTCGTCGCCGCGACCGCCTCCACCCGGCTCTCCATGATGAGGTCCACCAGGCAGTGGCCGGTGTACAGCACGCCGCTGTTACCGCGCATCCGCTCCAACCGGCGGGTGGCATCCGCCGCGTCGGCGGGCTTGCCGAGGATCTCGCCGTCGAAGGCGAGCACCGAGTCGCATCCCAGCACCAACGGCCGGTCACCCACGGCCGGGCGTAGCCGCTCGGCCACCGCCATGGCCTTCAGCCGGGCCAGGGTCAGGCACAACTCCTCCGGCTGGTCGGTCTTCTCCTGGGACTCGTCGACCCCACTGACCAGAACCTCCGGTTCGATACCGGCGGCCTGGAGGAGCTTGCGACGGGCAGGGCTCGCCGAGGCGAGCACGAGGCGGACTGTCTGGTTCGGCACGCCGGGAGGGTACCGACTGCCGACAAACGGCAGATCGCCGGCACACCGAAAGTGTCCGCTCGTTCCCGCGCCGCCCGGTCAGCGGGCCCCGGCTGAGGACACCGCGCCGTCCCGTCGACGCCGCCGGGCGGCCAGCGCCCACGCCGCGCCTCCACCGAGTGCCGCCAGGCCGCCCGTTGCCAGCAGCCACCCGACCACCCCGTCGTCATCCGACCCGGGCCCGGCCGCCGTCGTGGTCGGCGCAGCGTCGGCCGAGGCACTCGCCGTCGACGGTTGCGCGCCAAGCGGTGGTACGTCTGCCGTCAGCGCCGCCACCAGGTCGATGACGCCGTATCCGTACTCGTCGTCCCGGCCCGGTGCGCCCTTGTCGACGGCGGTGGCGGTCAGCCGGTGCACCACCTCGGTCGCCGAGAGGTCCGGATACCGTGCCCGGATCAGCGCCACCGCCCCGGCCACGATCGCCGTCGAGTCTGAAGTGCCGGTGCCCTTGCGGTACTTGCCGTCCATGCTGGTGCTGTAGATGTCGGTGGCTGGCGCGACTACGTCGACCTCCCGCCCGGTTACCGAGACGGCGGCGTGGTTCCCCTTCCGATCGACCCCACCCACCGCAACCACCCCCGGATGCCGCGCCGGATACCCCACGACGAAGTCCTGAGGATGGTTGCCCGCAGCAGCAACCACAACAATGTCCGCAGCAAGCGCAGCATCGATCGCTTGCCTAAGGCGAAGTGTTGATCCACCGCCAGTGGAGATGCTGATTACCTGAGCGTCTGATCGCGCGGCGAATTCAATGCCCGCCGCTAAGTCGTCTGGATTGCTTAGGTTGTCAGCGGCAGTGGAAGTGATTGGCAGTATTCGCGTTTTCGGTGCGATGCCTAGAGCGCCATCAGCATTGTTTCGACCATGTGCTGCAATTAAGCCAGCCATGCCAGTTCCGTGGCTATTTGGATCTTGACGGCCGTCACCGGAGCCGCCCGCGATAATGTCCGTTCCCGGCAGCAGGTTGTTGCGAAGGTCGGGGTGTGGGTCCACGCCGGTGTCTGGGACCGCGACCACTACGCCCTCACCCTGGGTGATCTGATGCGCCTCGGCCACATTGAGAAAACGCAGGTGCCACTGGTCGTCGCGGATACGATCTGCGTGCGCATGGGTGGCTGGCAGGACGATGGTTGCCGCCACCGCCAGTGCCGCCATTGCGGCAGCTGTCCTCACCGGTCGAGGCCGATCGCCGGACCTGGATCAATTGGGCCCTCCTCGTCCGGCGGTCGGACTACTGGGTCCACGCCTTGAGCGGTCTCCCACGGGTTGTTGGGATCCCAACGGCGCGGGTCAAACTCGTCCGGCTCGCGTCGCCCAGGTCGGCCCGCTTGCGGGGTAAGCCCAGGCGGGCCGCCAAAGGGACTCATGCCGTGCACGCCGCTGATCGATGGTCCACGCCCGGAGCCGGGCCGTGATCCTGCGCCACCACTGGGAGCAGTGCCCGCACCACCGCCGCCGATCACGCCACCGATTGGGTTCACCCTGCGTGGCGTGGGTGCTCCGGGAGCAGGTTGACCCAGTCCCATTCCCGGCGGCCCGCCGATCAAGCCACCTGGTGGCAGCGGCCGAGGCCCGGCTGCGGGGCCTCCGGCAGGAGGCTTGCTGACCGGGCCGGCTATACCGCCCCTGCTCGGCGCGCCCAGAGGACCCCGTGGCGGAGGAGCGGACACCGGGGGAAGAGGCACCGCACCAGGATTGATGCCCGGGTTGAGTGGCGGCATCGGAGGCGTGACTGGAGGCATCGTCGGATTTGCCTGAGGCGGCAACACATTGGGGCCAGCCCCACCGAGAATCGGGCCTAAGCCGGGCGCGGGCGGCATTGGCGCCGGTCGTGCCACAGGTGCGGACCTGTTGACCGGCTTGGCCGAATCGGGGGTCGACAAGGGTACCGGGACGATCGGCGGGATAGTTGGAGGTGCCCCTCCGCCGTAGACGTCGGGGTTTGAAGGGTCCTTGCTTACTCCCTTTGGCACTGGCGGGGGTGGTTTGAGCATGGCTTGGGCCTGTTGGAGTTCGCCGCTGAGGCCGTACATCAGGGAGCGGGCCTGGCCGTTCAACTGCTCCAGTTCAGCGTCGGTGACCGGTGGCCGGGCGGGGGTGGACCGTCCGACCCGGTGCAGCGGACGCTGGTCGAGCGTCGCTTCGTACGCCTGCTTGAGCCGGACCTTCTCGGCGTACCGGTCATGGATCTTCTTCAGTTCGATGCGGGTGCTGCCGATGGCGCTCGTGGCGGCGGAGAGTGCGGTGTAGTTGGCCACCGCGGCGTCGTACGTCTGCTGGACGGTGTCGATGAGCTGGTCCAGTTCGGCCAGGTACGTCCGCGAGGCGGCGCTCTTCTCCGGTGGCCACGCCTGGGCGAGCCCTCGCCGGTACTCCCGGAGCCGGCTGAGGTGCGTCAGCGCCAGTTCGCTGGTCTTGCGCCAGCCGGCGACCTGCCGCCAGTGGTTGTCCGTCCCGTGGTCCTGAAGGGTGGCCCACATGGTGGCCACGTCCATGTTGTGCCAGTTGGTCAGGTTGGACGTCGGGCCGCCACCCTGTTCGATCACGGCAGCACCTCCGGCGTGGTGGGCGCACCGGCCGGGTCGGGCACGGTGGGTGGACCTGAGGGCTGGTCGCCGCGTACCGGCCCCTGCACCCCGCGCAGCGCCCGTTCGACGTCCTGGACCCGGGCCTGGGCGAACGCGTCGCTGCCCTCGTACCGCTGGCTGATCGTGCCGGCGGCGTTGGCGAGGCCGCCGGTGTAGCTGGCCACGTCGTAGACCCGGTTCGTCGAGTCCTGCTGGACCTGCTGGTGTGCGGTGAGAAAGTGCACCAGCTCGATGAAGGCGTCACACGGGTCGGGCAGCTTCACCGACATGTCGTCCGCGATGTACGCCAGGTGGGGTGCGTAGTTACGGCGTACCTCGGCTTCGAGCCGGGTGGCGAACTCCCGCATCTGGCGGATGTCGGCCTCGATGTCGCCGTAGTCGCGCAGCCATTTCGGTCCGAGGTCTTCCTCAGGGATCATCGGCCCTCCCGCCCGTCACAGCCCGGTGTCCCTGAGTGAGGTTAATCGGTCGGTGTGACGACGGGCAGCCCCGCACCGGGGTGGCTCAGGTCACTGCAGTGAGTATGTCGATACGTTCCGTCAGTGGGGCAGGCCGGACGCGCGCCATGCGCCGGGACCGGCGACGAGGGGCGCGGTACGGGGTCGGCCGCTACGTGCCCAGGTGGACGGATCGATGGGGGCCGGCGTGGCCGGACGTGGCCGGACGAGGATCGCGCCTACGAGGGCGGCCAACTCCTCGGGGGTGGGGACACCCCGGACCATCCGGAACAGCGGCTCGTCGGCAGACATGGTGTCAAGGGTACGCGTCGCCAAGTTGACCTATCCCGCATAGTGGCGTGCCGGCGGTGTGAGGGTCCGCCGCGCCGGGTACCGTCTCGGCAATGTCGAACGCGCTTCCCCAACTCGTCGCCAACCGATACCGGCTCATCTCGCCGCTCGGTCAGGGTGGCATGGGTCGGGTCTGGAAGGCGCGCGACGAGGTGCTGCACCGCGACGTGGCGATCAAGGAACTGGTCCCGCCGCCCAGCCTCACCGACGAGGAACGTCGGGAGATGCGCGAACGGTCGCTGCGGGAGGCGCGGGCCATCGCCCGACTGAACCACATCAACGTCGTGCGCATCTTCGACGTGCTGCGTACCGACGGCGACCCGTGGATCGTCATGGAGTACGTCCCCTCGAAGTCGCTTCAGGACACTCTCGCCGAGGACGGTCCGGTGTCGCCGGCCCGTGCCGTCGAGATCGGCCTCGGGGTGCTCGGCGCGCTCAACGCGGCCCACAAGGCCGGCGTGATGCACCGGGACGTGAAACCCGGCAACGTGCTGCTCGGCGACGACGGCCGGGTGGTGCTGACCGACTTCGGCCTGGCCACCATCCCCGGTGACCCGAACGTCACCCGGACGGGCATGGTGCTCGGTTCACCCGCGTACATCGCGCCGGAGCGCGCGCGGGACGGCACGGCCGGCCCGGAGGCCGACCTGTGGTCGCTGGGCGCGACGCTCTACGCGGCCGTGGAGGGCAAGTCCCCGTACGCCCGGCCGTCGGCGATCGCCACGCTGGCGGCGCTGGCCACCGAGCCGATGCCGCCGCCGAAGAACGCCGGTCCGCTGAAGTCGGTCCTCAACGGACTGCTCCGCAAGGATCCGGCCGAACGGATCGACGCCGAGGTGGCCGAACGTCTGCTGCGCCGCGCGGGCGGCAAGCGCAGCCGGGGCATCTCGCTGCTCGACGGGGTACGCCGGCCGGGGCCGAACGGTCCCCGTGAGCCGCGGCCCTCGGCGGTGCCCGGTCCACGATCCGGTGAGACGAGCGGTGAGCGCTCGGTGCCCCCGGCCGCCGCAGCAGCGGCGGGTGTTGCCGCCCTGAACGACAGCGACGCCACGGTGAAGGCCACCTCCGACGTGGCCGGCTCGGGGGACGACGCGACGGCGAAGGTCGCGCCGGAGAACGTCACCTCCACCTCGGACGCCGGGCCTACCGCCGTGGTGCCGGCCGGCCCGCCTGCGGACGCGGGGCCGCCGACCCGGGTGGCGCCACCGGCGCAGAATCCGACGTCGGTCATGCCGGCCCCGGTGAGTCCACCCGCGTCGATGTCCGGGCGGGCCGTCGTGCCGCCGCCGTCCTCGACGCCGCCGGACAACCGCCGCCGCAACCTGGTGATCGGCGCGCTGGTGGCGGTGTTGCTGCTCGCGGCGGTGCTCGTCGTGCCGATGCTCCTCGGCAACGCCGGCGACGACGCGACCGGTCCGCAGACCGGCGGTACGACGGCCCCCACCGGCCAGTCGTCCGCCGCGCCGACCAGCGCGTCCGCCCCGGCGTCGCCGACCACGCCTCCGCCCAGCCCCACGCCCAGCCCCAGCGCCTCGGGGTTGACGCTGCCGGCCGGCTGGAAGATGCACAAGGATCCAAACGGCTTCCAACTGCCGTTGCCACCGGGCTGGGTCCGCCGGAGTGCCGGAAGCGACACGGTCGTCTTCGACCAGTCCGACGGCGTGGGCGAACTGCTCGTCCAGTGGACGCCCAACCCGAAGCCCGACGCGTACGCGGACTGGAAGCGCAACGAGCCGGCCCGCAAGAACTACGTACGGGACTACCAGTACCTCAGCATCGAGCGGTGCGACTACTGGAAGACCTGCGCGGACTGGGAGTGGCTGGAGACCCGCGACGGCACCCGGATCCACGTCCGGAACCGGGGGTTCGTGACCGCCAGCAACCGGGGCTACGCCCTCCGGTGGGAGGTCGCCGCCAGCGAGTGGGAGCAGAACCTCGACGAGTTCGATCTCATCGCGAAGGGATTCAAGCCCGACCGGCAGGACTGATCAGCCCGCTGAGCTTGGGATTCCGGGCCGGTGCGACATCCGTTCGCATGACCTCCCGCCGATCGGGGTACCTCATCCGTGACGACGGAAGGGAGGTACGACCGATGGGTTACCGACGGAAGACCACGAAGTCCTCGGTGGCACTGTGGATGCTCGTCGCCCTCGGCGACGCCGTCCTGCTCCTCGCGAGTGTCGGCATCTCGGCGCTGGTCGCCCTGGCCAGCGTCGTGGCCATCGCCGCCGCTGTGGTGGGCGGGCGGCTGGTGCTGCGGCGTGGCGCGTCCGTACCGGACGGCGTGTCCGCCGCTGACGGGGTCTCGGTCCCGGTCACCGTGCCGGTCACCCGGCGCCAGAAGGCCTGACGCGGCGAGCCGGACGACCGAACGCAGCACACTGGCGGCAGTCGGAGCAGTTGTCCACCCGCCGGTTGACAGCCGATCCTGCTGCCGCCAACCATGTCCGACGGGTCGACGCCGAAGGGTGGAGCCACGTCGGCGTACCCGATCGGGAAAGGCGCGGCCGGACGGCCGCGAGGTGCGGTGCCGTCCGGCCGGGCGCGGTACGGGATCAGGTGTTGTTGGCCAGGGCGATCAGGCGGGAGCGGTCGCCGTTCCAGTAGTTGCGGTCGACGCCACCGCTGATGCCGGAGACGGTGCCCGAGTCGGTGTACTGCCAGAAGCTCCAGAAGGGGGCGCCGGCGGGGAGGGCGCCGGGGCTGCTGGACCAGCGGGCGATCCAGAGCGGGTGGTTGCCCCAGGGGCCGGTCCAGCTGCCGGTGCACTGGTTCCACCAGCTGGTGGTGGTGTAGATGACGGCGTAGCGGCCGGTGCGGGAGCGGTAGGTGTTGAGGAAGTCCTGGATCCAGTTGCGCATGCCGGTGGTGCTCAGGCCGTAGCAGTATCCGCCGCTGTAGGGATTGCCTTCGACGTCGAGGGCGGCGGGCAGGGTACGGCTGTCGGCGGACCACGCGCCGCCGTTGCTGGCGAGGTAGTTGGCCTGGACCGCGCCGGAGGAGATGTTCGGCCGGGCGAAGTGGTACGCCCCCCGGATCACGCCCGCGTAGTAGGAGTTGGTGTAGTTCGCGTTGAACTGCGGGTCCTTGTAGCTCGTACCCTCGGTGGCCTTGATATAGGCGAACTCGATGCCGGAGTTGCGGACGCTGGTCCAGTTGATCGAGCCCTGCCAGTGCGAGACGTCGACGCCGGCCACGGTCGCGGCGGAGGCCGGGGTCGTGGTGGCGATCAGGCCGACGGCGGCGGTGGCGAGTGCGGTCAGGCTGGTGGCGACCAATCGGCGCAGGGTGAGGCGGGTACGCGACATGAGGCTTCCCTCCGGGGGTGTTCGTCTATTGACGAACATCATTGAAGGAATCCACCTGAGATAGCAATACCTGTTGAAGGACTTGCCGGAGGGTGCTCGCTGTCCGGCACCCGGCCGGTTCCCGATGACGGTCCGCTGGACGGCCGGAGGTGCGCCGGGACGGTAGGCTGCCGGCCCATGACGCCGATCGACGGCCTGGGCAGCCTGTGGGACCGGCTCCTCGGCGCGCAACCCGACCCGCCACCGTGGCTCGTCCTGGCCACCGCCGCCGTCGCACTGGTCGTGGTGTCGACCCGGCTGCCCTGGCGGATCGCCCGGAACGCGATCACCATCGCCCACGAGGGCGGGCACGCGCTGGCCGCCCTGCTGACCGGCCGCCGGCTGCACGGCATCCGGCTGCATTCGGACACCTCCGGCCTCACCCTCTCGGCCGGGCGACCCACCGGCCCGGGGATGATCCTCACCCTGCTCGCCGGCTACGTCGCCCCGCCGCTGATCGGGCTCGCCGGAGCCTGGCTGCTCGGCGGCAACCGGATCACCCTGCTGCTCTGGGTCGCGGTGGCGCTGCTCCTGGCCATGCTGGTGATGGTGCGCAACGCGTTCGGCGTGGTGTCGCTGGTGGTCACCGGCGGGTTGGTGCTCGCCGTCTCCTGGTACGCCCCGCCGCAGGTGCAGGCGGCGTTCGCGTACACCGGGGTGTGGTTCCTGCTGCTCGGCGGGGTGCGCCCGGTGGTGGAACTGCAACGGCTGCGCGGCCGGGGCCGGATGCCCGCGTCCGACGCCGACCAGCTCGCCGGGCTGACCCCGTTCCCGGCGTTCCTCTGGGTGACCTTCTTCGCCCTGGCCAACCTGCTCACCCTGGTGGTCGGGGCGGCACTGCTCGCCGGCCCGGCGCTCGCCGACGTGGGCGGGACGCTCACCGACGTCGGCGGGACGCTCACCGACGTCGGCGGGACGCCGTGAACGGTGGCCGAACCGGTTGCCCTGGCTGCTCGGTGAAGGCGCTCAGGCCGGACCCGGCCGCACCATGATGTGCCCGGTGGCGGCGAACGCCTCGTTGCCCGCGAGGCGGCCGGTCTTCGTCGCCTCGATCCGGAACCCCTCGGCGAGGTAGAGCGCGAGCGCGCCGTCGTTGCCGACCAGGACGGTCGTCTCGACCGGCCGTTCTCCCGCCGCCGCCAGGGCGTGCCGCAGCAACGCGCGGCCGTGCCCCTGCCGGTACCGGGCCGGGTCCACGTAGAGCCAGGTGACCTCGTCGTCCGCGAACGCCACGAAACCGACGACCTCGCCCGACTGCTCGGCCACCCAGACGTCCCCGTCGAAGAGTCCCTCGCCCTCGGCGGTGTCGGCCAGGGAGAGGAACGCGGCGACCCCGACGGTGGGGCGGAGTTCGTCGAGGCGGGCGGCGTCGTGGATCCGGGCGATCGCCGTCCAGTCGTCCGGACGGTACGGGCGGATCACACGCGCGGTCGGCATGCTCGGCATCGTGCCGGTACGCCCCGACGGGCGCAGCTCATTTTTCGGCGTCGACGGCAACCGTGCCGCTGCCCGGGTGCGTGTCACCTGCGAGCGGCCACGGGGAGGTAGCAGGTGTCGGACGTCGACGGGTTCGACGAGTTCTACCGGGGCAGCCGACAACGGTTGCTCGGGTTCGTCTACGCGCTCACCGGCGACCTCGGCGAGGCCCAGGACGCCGTCCAGGAGGCGTACGTGCGCGCGTGGCAGCGCTGGTCCACCGTGGGCCGGTACGACGACCCGGAGGCGTGGGTACGGGTGGTCGCCAGCCGGATCGCGGTGAGCCGCTGGCGCAGCCTGCGCAGTCGCGCCCGGGCGTACCTGCGGCACGGGGCCACCGAGACGGTCCCCGCCCCGAACACCGACACCGTCGAGGTGGTGGCCGCCCTGCGCCGGCTCCCCGAGGAGCAGCGCACCGCCCTCGCCCTGTACTACCTGCTCGGCATGCCGGTCGCCGAGGTCGCCCGGGAGACCAACGCCCCGGTCGGCACGGTCAAGGCCCGGCTCTCCCGGGGGCGTACCGCGCTCGCCGGACTGCTCGCCGTCCCGGAGTTGGAGGAGGCCGCCGATGCGTGAGCACGAGCCCACCCTGGCCGACCGGATCGCGGTCGACCTGGCCACCGTACGCTGGCCGGAGCCGGCGGAGATCCGCGCCCGCGCCCGTCGGCGGGCCCGGCGGCAGATGGTCGGCGCGGCGGTCGCCCTGGTGCTGGTGACGGTCGGAGTCGTCGCGGTGCTCCGCCCGACGGACGGCGTCGCACCGCCCCCGGTGGCCGTACCGCCGCTGGTGGTCACCCCGATGGTGGACCCGGCGGTGCGCGGCGAGATCCCGCCGGAGGTGCTGTTGCGCCCGACCGACCTGCGGGAGCAGTCCGACCTGCCGCTGACCGCGTCGGGCCTCGGCGAGTCGATCCGCCTCGACGACCGCCTCGCGGCCTGCCGCGCGGCACAGGGCCTGCCGACCCGGTGGGAGACCTCGCTCTGGTCCCGTTCGCAGGCGATCCTGCGGGACCGTCCGGACGGTTACGACCATCCGCCCAGCGACGTGTTGTTCACCCAGGACGTCCACCGGGTCACGCCGGAGGTGGCCGGGAACTTCTTCCGCGGCCTGGAAGGGCTCGTCGCCCCGTGCGCCACCTGGCGTTCGGTCGGCCCGACGGACTGGCAGGGCCGGACGGTCACCGGGGAGGCGGTGCACCGGTGGGTCCTGGCGGACCGCGACTTCGTCGGCGACGAGGCGGCGCTGCTGCGCCATTCGGTCTCCGAACCCCTTGACCGGGCCACCGGCGAGCCGCTCGGCGGGTTGCCCCGGCAGACGAGCCTGGCGATCGTCCGGGTGCGCGATCTGGTCACCGTGATCATGCCGGGACAATCCATGTCGGACGACGAGCTGACCCGGCTCGCCCGCGTCGCCGCCACCCGACTGTGCCGCGCCGCCAACCCGCCCTGCTGACGGGGGTCGCGCACCGGGGCAGCCGGCTTGGCCGGGTGTGCGGGGTGGGGTGGGCTGGGGTGGGCTGGGGTGGTAGCAGGGGACCCCTGCTCCTCAAAAAGCGGTAACAGGGGACCCCTGCTACCACCCCAGCGCAGTCGCGCCGCCGCTACAGCGGGATGTTGCCGTGCTTCTTCGGCGGGAGGGTCTCCCGCTTGGTGCGCAGCATGCGTAGCCCACGGACGATCTGGGTGCGCGTCTCGCGGGGCGGGATGACCGCGTCGACGTAGCCCCGCTCGGCGGCGATGTACGGGTTGGCCAGGGTGTCCTCGTACTCGGCGATCTTCTCGGCGCGGACGGCGGCCGGATCCTCGGCGGCGGCCAGTTCGGCGCGGTAGAGGATGTTCACCGCGCCCTGTGCCCCCATCACCGCGATCTGCGCGGTCGGCCAGGCGAAGTTCAGGTCCGCGCCGAGGTGCTTGGAGCCCATCACGTCGTACGCCCCGCCGTACGCCTTGCGGGTGATCACCGTGAGCTTCGGGACGGTGGCCTCGGCGTACGCGTAGAGCAGCTTCGCGCCCCGGCGGATGATGCCGTCCCACTCCTGACCGGTGCCGGGCAGGAAGCCGGGTACGTCGACGAACGTCAGCACCGGGATGTTGAACGCGTCGCAGGTGCGCACGAACCGGGCTGCCTTCTCCGAGGCGGCGATGTCCAGGCAGCCGGCGAGGTGCACCGGCTGGTTGGCGACCACGCCGACCGGCCGCCCTTCGACCCGGCCGAAGCCGACCACGATGTTCTGCGCGTAGAGGGACTGGACCTCCAGGAACTCCCCGTCGTCGAGGACGTGCGCGACAACCCGGCGGATGTCGTACGGCTGGTTCGCCGAGTCGGGGATCAGCGTGTCGAGTTCCCGGTCCTCCTCGGTGACGGTCAGGTCCGCGTCGACGGGGAAGGCCGGCAGCTCGTCGAGGTTGTTCGCCGGCAGGTACGACAGCAGCGCCTTGACGTAGTCGATCGCGTCGTCCTCGTCGCTGGCCAGGTAGTGGGCGTTGCCGCTGCGGGTGTTGTGGGTGCGCGCCCCGCCCAGCTCCTCCATCGCCACGTCCTCACCGGTCACCGTCTTGATCACGTCGGGACCGGTGATGAACATGTGCGAGGTCTGGTCGACCATCACGGTGAAGTCGGTGAGCGCCGGGGAGTAGACCGCGCCGCCCGCGCACGGCCCCATCACCAGCGAGATCTGCGGGATCACCCCGGACGCCCGGACGTTGCGGAAGAAGATGTCGGCGTACAGGCCGAGGCTGACCACGCCCTCCTGGATCCGCGCGCCACCGGAGTCGTTGATGCCGACGACCGGGCAGCCGATCTTCATGGCCAGTTCCATCACCTTGACGATCTTCTGGCCGAAGACCTCGCCGAGGGAGCCGCCGAAGACCGTGAAGTCCTGCGCGAAGACGCAGACCTGCCGGCCGTCGACGGTGCCGTACCCGGTGACCACGCCGTCCCCGTACGGGCGGGTGCGGTCGAGGCCGAAGTTGGTCGAGCGGTGCCGGGCCAACTCGTCCAGCTCGACGAAGGAACCCTCGTCGAGCAGCAGATCGATTCGCTCCCGGGCGGTCTTCTTGCCCCGCGCGTGCTGCTTCTCCACGGCGCGCGCCGAGCCCGCGTGCACCGCCTCGTCGACCCGTCGCTCCAGGTCCGCCAGCTTGCCGGCGGTGGTGTGGATGTTGATCCCGGTCTCGGTAGTCACCCAGGGAATATAACGATGGTTCAGGTGCTGCGTCGGTGTGCGCCTCGCCTCACGCACGGTCGTCCGCGTCCGCTCACCGGGGCACCGGCGCCGGGGCCGTAGGCTGGCGGGATGCCGGGCTCCCCGTACACCGACCTGGACCGACCGCCGCTGAACGCGGCCCGGCTGCGGCGCGCGCTGGTTGCCCCGCACGGGCCGTGGCGGCGACTGGAGCTGTGCGCGGAGACCGGTTCCACCAACGCGGACGTGGCCGAGGCCGCGCGGACCGGCGAGCCGGAGGGCCTGGTGGTGGTCGCCGAGCGGCAGACCGTCGGACGCGGCCGGCGCGGCCGGGTCTGGCAGTCGCCACCCCGGGCGGGCATCGCGACCAGCGTCCTGCTCCGGCCCGGCGAGGCCGTCCCGGAGCGTGACTGGTCACCCGTCCCCACCACCGGGTACGGCTGGCTGCCGCTGCTCGCCGGGGTCGCCCTGGTCGAGGCGGTGACCCGGCTGGCCGAGCTGGACGCCCGGCTGAAGTGGCCCAACGACCTGCTGCTCGGCGACGCCAAGTGTGCCGGGGTGCTCGCCGAGACGGTGCCCGGTGGCACGCTCGCCCAGCCGTCCGCGGTGGTGCTCGGCGTCGGTCTCAACGTGACGCTCCGCGCCGACGAGTTGCCGGAGAACCCGACCGGCCTGCCCGCCACCTCGCTGCAACTCGCCGGGGCCGCCGCCACCGACCGCGACCCGTTGCTGCGTGCCCTGCTCCGCGCGATCGCCGACTGGTACGACCGCTGGCGGTCCGCCCGGGGCGACGCGGTCGCCAGTGGGCTGCGCGAGGCGTACCTGGCCGTCTGCGGCACGGTCGGCCGTCCGGTCCGGGTGCTCCTGCCCGCGGGCGACGAGGTGACCGGTACGGCCACCGGCATCGACGCCGACGGGCAGCTCCTGGTCGACACCGGGCGGGGCGAGCGGAGTCTCGCCGCCGGGGACGTCCTGCACCTGCGCTGAACCGCTCCACACGGACACCCGCCCGCGCCGACCGTGGCTTGCGGCGCGTACGGGCGGCGGCAGGCTACCGTCAGCGCGTCGAAGTACCTGCGAGGAGGTTCGTGTGGCGTTCCCCGATGACGTCCTCACCGAGGACGAGGAGGTCGTGCTCCACCTGCACCCGCACGGGAAGGCCCTGGTCCGGCCCGTACTGGTGCTGGTGCTGGGTGTGGCGGCGGTGGTGGCCGCTGGGATCCTCCTGCCGGACGGTGAGGCCGGCCGGATCGGTCTCTACCTGGTCGCCGGGCTCGTCCTGGTGCTGGCCGTGGTGTTCGCGCTGGTGCCGTACCTGACCTGGCGCAGCACGCACTACCTCTTCACCACCGAACGGGTGCTGCTGCAACAGGGCATCCTCTCCCGGGACCGTCGGGACATCCCGCTGGGCCGGATCAACGACCACTCGATGAACCAGCGGTTCGTCGAGCGGCTCTTCGGCTGCGGGACGCTGACCATCGAGTCGGCCGGGGAACGCGGGCAGTCGGTGTTGGTCGACGTGCCCCGGGTCGAGCAGGTGCAGACCCGGCTCTACGAGTTGGCCGAGGCGCACCACGACCGGCACTCGTTGGGCGACGGCGAGATGCGGGACATCATGGCCGACATGCGGGACGGCCGACTGCTGCGCGACCCCACGGCCTGACCGCGACCCCATGGCCTGACACCGCGACCCCACGGCCTGACCGCGACCCCGTGCGGCCGTCCTGGAGCACTACCGGGACGTCCTCATCGGCACCGGCGACCGGCCGCCACGCCGGTCCCGGTCCGGGCCGGTCAGTGTTCGACGCCGGGCACGACGGTGTGCTCCGCCGTTCCGGTGTCCTCCGGTCGCATCGTGGTGCCCCGCGCGGTGAGGACGAGGAACGTGCCCGCGCCGACGACGATCGCGATGTCGGCCACGTTTCCGACGAACCAGTCGAAGTACGCGATGAAGTCGACCACGTGACCCTGCCCGAACGACGGCTCCCGCAGGAGCCGGTCGCCGAGGTGCGTGACCGCCCCGCCGAGGATGAGCCCGAGGGCCAGGGCCCAGGCACGGGACCGCACCCGCCACGCGTACCAGAGGCCGGCGACCACGCCGATGGCCGTGGCGATCGTGAAGATCCACGTCGAGCCCGCGCCGATCGACAGGGCCGCGCCCGGGTTGTAGATGAGCTGGACGCCCAACGCGTCCCCGAGCACCGGGATGCGCTCGCCCAGGGTGAGGCTGCGCTCGGCCCAGAGCTTGGAGAGCTGGTCGGTGACGACCACGACGAGTGCCGTGCCACCCGCCAGCCAGGGGGCGCGGCGCGTCCACCGTTGCGCCCGGGGCGCGGTGGCCGGTGCGTCACCGGCGACCCGGGGCGACCCGTCGGTCGCGGATTGCTCGCTCATCCCCGCAAGTCTCTCACGCGGTCGTGACCCCGCCGCCCACGTCACAGGCGGCCGCGCGATCGTCGACGCCGTCGACCCGGCCAGGGTCGCGGGCCCCGTCAGGTGGCCTCGGCCGGATGGAGCCGGTACGACGGCTCGGGCGGACCGTGGGGTTCGCGGGCAGCCGGGATGACGGCGGTGGGGGTGTCCGGGCCGTACCGGCCCGCCGGCCCGGCCGGCGCGGGTGCCGGCGGGGCGGACACCACCGGGCCGGGCAGGACTGCCGTGGGGGCATCCAGCGAGTTGACCGGCGGCGCCGTCGGGCCGGTTGGGCTGGCCGGTCCGGTCGGGGTCACGGTGGGGTGGGCGGCAAAGGCCGGGGCAGGTCCGGGCAGGGCATCCGGAGTGGCCTCGGTGCTCGGATCCGCACCGGCGCCGGTGGCGGCCGGATCCGGTCGGTCGGGCAGCGGGTCGTCCCCGTCGACGGCACCGTCGGGTTCGGTGGCGTCGACGGGCTCGGGCTGGACACGCAGGGTGAACCAGCCCCGGAAGCGGGTGCGGAGCACCTCGCACTCCGGGCGTCCGTCCGGGTCGAGGCGGAGCATCGTGCCGGTCAGGGTGACGGTGCCGAGCCCCGGCCGGGCGGTGGACGGCTTGCTTCCCACGACGTCGAGGCGCACCGCGAGGCGGTCACCGGCCCGCGCCGGGGCCAGCCAGCGCAACTCCTCCAGGCCGGGGGAGGCGTCGGCCGCCGCGCGGGAGAGCACGTGGTCGACGTACGCCCGCATGAAGAGGCTGACCGTGAAGAACCCGCTGGCGATCAGGCCGCCGTGGTGGCTCTGCCCGGCCAGCTCCTCGTCGACGTGGTACCACTGCGGGTCGAACCGCCGGGCGAAGGCGACCATCTCGTCCCCGTCGACGGTGATTACGCCCAGGTCGAACCAGCGGCCCGGGGTCAGGTCCTCGAAGAACAGCTCGGCCGAGGCCCCGGTCCCGGAGCGGACCGTCTCGGCGCTCACCGGCGCGGAGCACGCCGGGAGGCGGCGTGCAGCTCGGCGGCGAGTTCGGCTTCCAGTTCGCTGTCGATCGCGACGAGCCCGGGGTCGAGCGGGTTGAGCCGGTCGAACGGGGAGGGACCGGGTCGGGCGTCGTCCCCGGCCGCCGTGCGGGGCGCGGCCCCGTCGCCGACACCCGCCGGACGTGGCTTGGCCGCCCGACCGGGGCCCGCGGTCGGGCCCGGCGTGACCCGGGAGCGGGGTCGCAGCGCCGGCCGTGGCCGGACCTCGGGCGGCGACGTCGGCTCCGGCTGGGCCTCCTCGAGTTCGGTGACCGACTCGGCGAGTTCGGCCACCGGGTCCATTTCGGCGACCGCCTCGTGGTCGTCCCGCTTCGAGGCGGGCTCGGTGACCGGGGCGGGCTGGAAGACGAAGGTCCGGTACGACCAGAAGCGGAACAGGGTGGCGAGCACGACACCGCCGGTCTTCGCCCCGTTGAGCGCGAGCAGGCTGGTCATGCCGAGGCCATACTTCGCGGCGGCGAGGACGCCGAGTTCGATGAGCAGCCCGGTCGCGTTGAACAGGAAGAAGAGGGCATATTCCCGACGCATCGCTGATCTCGGCCGGTCGCGGTACGTCCAGTGCCGATTCATCAGGTACGACGTGATGGTGGCGACGATCGTCGCGACGACCGCGGCCTTCAGTTGCCCGTCGGCGAATACGGTCAGTGCCAGTGCGTTGAACACGGCGTAATTGATGACGGTGTTGATGCCACCGACGATGCCGAATTTGAGCGCCTCGTGGACGAACTTCTGCCAGCGCTCGGGCAGGAGGCGGACAAGACGCATGCGGAACACCTTAAGGTCGGTCGTGGCTTCCCGGCCTGTCGGCCGGACGGGATGGGCCCCAGGTCACGCCTGGGAATCTGGGTCGGGTCCTCGTGGAACCCGTCGGGTTCCCGCTTCGACGAAGACGAACCGTCGGTACGACCAGAACCGGAACAGTGTGCCGAGGCCCGTGCCGACGAGGAAGCTGGCGATGTTGTCGGCCAGCGTGGTCTGGAAGACCTCCGGCCAGATGCTGCCCAGCCCGTAACGGCTGATGGCGAGGCAGGCCACCGCGATGCCCAGCCCCACCCCGTTGAACAGGAAGAACAGGGCGTACTCGCGGACCGGGTTGGAGCGCTCGCGGTGCCGCCAGGTCCAGAACCGGTTGCCGAGGAAGGCGATCGTTGCCGCGATCACGGTGGAGATCGTCTTCGCGGTGACCGGCTCCATCCCCCGACCGGTGGTGAAGAGGTTGAAGAGCGCCAGGTCGATGAGGAAGGCGATGCCGCCGACCGTGGCGAACTTGCTCAGCTCGCGCAGGAGGTGGCCGAACCGGTCGAGCAGCGACCGCACCAGACCCGGGCGGGCATGCGGGGTACCCGGTTGGTCCCCCGTCACGGTCGCAGCCACGGGGGAAGCGTACCGGCTGGCCGCTTCCCGGACGGGTAGCAACGTCGACAGCGGGTAAACAGGTCCCGACGGTGACGGAGGGTGATGTCGACGACGAGATGACGGATCGCGATCGGTGGAGGTGGTGTGGTGGCGTGTCCGTACGCCCGCGCGCAGCCGGGTCCGGCTTGCCGTAGTGCGTTGAAGGTCATCCGGGGAATGTGCGTGAAACTGCGCGGGAAAGCGGGTATCAGCTCGTGAAGCCGCAGGTTAGCCGCACTTTGTGCATTTCTTCACAACCAGTCCCACTGCCGCTCGGGGCCGCCCGGTTTACGCTGAGCGGAATTCCAGGTTTCCACGACGGCGACGCGCTTGGCGCCCGCCACGACTCGTGCATCCCATAGATCGGTCAGCGTCGACCACAAGGAGATGTGTCATGGTTGCTCCGGCTGCTGTTCGGGGTATCGATCAGGCCCCGACGTCCCACGCCAAACTACTCGCCTGGGTCCGGGAAGTCGCGGAACTGACCACTCCCGACCGCGTGGTCTGGGTGGACGGTTCCGACGAGGAGTGGCGTCGCCTCACCGACGAACTGGTCGAGGCGGGCACCTTGATCCGGCTCAACCCGGAGAAGAAGCCGAACTCCTTCTACGCGCGGACCGATCCCGGCGACGTCGCCCGGGTCGAGGAGCGCACCTTCATCTGCTCCGTCGACGAAGCGGACGCGGGCCCCACCAACAACTGGATGGCGCCGGCCGAGATGAAGCGGGTGATGACCGACCTCTACCGCGGGTGCATGCGCGGCCGGACGATGTACGTCATCCCGTTCTGCATGGGTCCGCTCGAGGCCGAGCATCCCATGTTCGGCGTGGAGATCACGGACAGTCCCTACGTGGTCGCCTCGATGCGCATCATGACCCGGATGGGCGCGAAGATCCTCGAGGCGATGGGGGACGACGCCGACTTCGTGCAGGCGCTGCACTCGATCGGCGCGCCGCTCGCGCCCGGCCAGCAGGACGTGCCGTGGCCGTGCAACGAGACCAAGTACATCTCGCACTTCCCGGAGGCCCGGGAGATTTGGTCCTACGGCTCCGGCTACGGCGGCAACTCGCTGCTCGGCAAGAAGTGCTACTCGCTGCGGATCGCCAGCGTGATGGGGCGGGACGAGGGCTGGCTGGCCGAGCACATGCTGATCCTCAAGATCACCTCGCCGGAGGGGAAGGTCTACCACATCGCGGGCGCGTTCCCGTCCGCCTGCGGCAAGACCAACCTGGCCATGCTGGAGCCGACGATCCCGGGCTGGAAGGTCGAGACGATCGGCGACGACATCGCCTGGATGCGGTTCGGTCCGGACGGTCGCCTCTACGCGGTCAACCCCGAGTACGGCCTGTTCGGCGTCGCGCCCGGCACCGACTGGAAGACCAACGCCAACGCGATGCGCACCCTGGACCGGGGCAACTCCGTCTTCACCAACGTCGCGCTGACCGACGACGGGGACATCTGGTGGGAGGGGATGGGCGAGCCGCCCGCCCACCTGACCGACTGGAAGGGCAACGACTGGACGCCGCAGAGCGACACCCCGTCCTCGCACCCGAACAGCCGGTTCTGCACGCCGATCACGCAGTGCCCGATCCTGGCCGAGGACTACTACGACCCGAACGGCGTGCCGATCGACGCGATCCTCTTCGGTGGCCGGCGCAAGGACACCATCCCGCTGGTCACCGAGGCGCGGGACTGGGTGCACGGGGTCTACCTGGGCGCCACGCTCTCCTCGGAGACCACCGCCGCCGCCTCCGGCGCGGTCGGCGTCGTCCGCCGCGACCCGATGGCGATGCTGCCGTTCATCGGCTACCACGCCGGGGACTACTTCCGGCACTGGATCGAGATGGGCAAGGGCGCCGACGGCGACGCCTCGAAGCTGCCCAAGGTCTACTACGTCAACTGGTTCCGCAAGGACGCCGACGGCAACTTCCTCTGGCCCGGCTTCGGCGAGAACTCCCGGGTGCTCAAGTGGATCGTCGAGCGGATCGAGGGGCGTGCCGACGCGGTCGAGACCCCGATCGGCATGGTCCCGGCCCAGGACGCGTTGGACGTCGAGGGGCTCGACATGACCCCGGAGGACGTCCGGATCGCGCTCAAGGTCGACCCGGAGGAGTGGCGGGCCGAGCTGCCGCTGATCAACGAGTGGTTCGAGAAGTTCGGTGACAAGCTGCCGGGCGTGCTCTGGTCCGAGCTGGACGCCCTGCGCGCCCGCCTGGACGCCGTGCCGGGGCGCTGACCGTGCGCCGAGGTGGTAGCAGGGGTCCCCTGCTACCACCTCGTGTAGAGCAGGGGACCCCTGCAACCACCCCAACCACCCCAACCACCCCAACCACCGCCACAACCAGCGCCGCGGCGGGGCGTGAACCGGCGGGGCAGGTGTGCGGGGCGGCTGCGGCGGGCATCATCAGCAGTCATGAGGACGGCCGCCCCGACCGAGGTCCGGCGGCCGTCCGCCGTCCGCGCACTCACCCTCCTGCTGGCGGCGACTGCGGCGGCCACCGTCGCGGTCGACCTGCTCAACTGGTGGTACGCCCCGGAGCGGGGCTTCGGCCTGGCCGTGCGGACCGGCTGGGCGCTGCTGCGCGCGTTCGGCTTCGTGCTGCTGGCCGGACACGTCCGTAGCGGGCGGACACTGGCCCGGCCGTTGGGGCTGATCCTCGTCGTCACGACCGTCTTCGCGGTCGGGCGGCTGGTCGTGCCCCGGCGGGGAGTGCCCCCGCTGCCCGGGATCCTCGGCTTCGGCCTGTTGATGCTGCTCTGTCTGGCGGTGCTCTGGCTGCTCTACCGCTCCCCGGCGGTCGCCGGGCATCTCACCCGGCACCGGGGCCGGCTGGTCATCGACCGGCAGGGCATCTCCTGGCGGGAGACCCCGCCGCGCCGCCCGCCGGTCGCCGGCTGGCTGCTCACCGTCCGGGTCGCCGCGTTCACGTACACGCCGCTCATGCTCGTCCCCGCGTTCGTGGCGGCCGGCACGATCCTGGACGGCCGGCTCGCCGCCGGACCCGTGGTGCTGGCCTGGTGCGGTTTCGCCTTCGCCACCAGCTACGCGGTGCTGTTCTGCACCTTCTTCCTCCTGCGGGGCAGGCGTTGGGCACGCGGACTGCTGGTGGCGGTGACCCTCGGCGTGCTCGCCGTGGACCTGCCACTGTGCTGGTGGCTGCTCGGCGTCGACGGTCTGGTCCGGGACGGCGCGCCGCTGGTGACCGCGGGTGCCCTCGCCCTCTACGGTCTGTGGCGGAGCGGTCGGGCCGGGACCGGTGCCGCGGCGTGAGCGAGGCGCACGTCGCCGTGGTGCCGGTCGGAACGGGAGCGGAGGTGGTGCCGCGTGAGCGAGACGTACGACGTCGCGGTGGTGGGAGCCGGTCCGGCGGGGGCCGCCGCCGCGCTGGCCGCCCGCCGGGCCGGGACGCGGGTGCTGCTGCTGGACCGGGCCGACTTCCCCCGGGACAAGGCGTGCGGGGACGGGATCGCCGCGCACGCGCTGGACGTGCTCGCCCGGCTCGGCGTCGCCGACGCGGTGGCCGGCTACCCTCCGCTGCCCGCGTTGCGCCTGGTCGCCCCGGGTGGCGACACGGTGGCCCGGGTGTTGCCCCGGCCGGCGTACACGGTGCCCCGGACGGTGTTCGACGCCCGACTGGTCGCGGCGGCCGTGGCGGCCGGTGTGGAACTGCGCCGGCACACCGTCCGCCGGGTCGTCGACCGGGGCGACCGGGTGCTGCTGGACGACGCGTTCACCGCGCGGGCGGTGGTCGGTGCGGACGGGGCCGGCTCGGTGGTGCGGCGTGGTCTCGGCCACCCGATCAATCCGGAACGTCACCTCGCGCTCGCCATCCGGGGCTACGCCCCGGCCCGGTCCGGCCCGCCGGAGCAGCTCATCGTCACCTCGGCCGCGCGCTGGCCGGCGTACGCGTGGTCCTTCCCGATCGGGGACGGCCGGGCGAACGTCGGGTACGGGGAGGTGCTGCGCGGCGAGCCGTTGAGCCGGGCGCACCTGCTCGACCGCCTCGCCGTCCTGCTGCCGGGCACCGACGCGGCCACGGTGACCGACCTGCGGGCCCACCACCTGCCGCTGTCGACCTACCGCCCGCCGGCCGGGCGGGGCCGGGTCACGCTGGCCGGCGACGCGCTGTCGCTGATCAACCCGTTCACCGGGGAGGGCATCTTCTACGCGCTGCTCTCCGGCGCGCTGGCCGGGACGGCGGCGGCCCGCAGCCCGGACCGGGCCGCCGACCGGTACGCCGCCACCCTGCGTCGCCGTCTCGGCCCCCACCTGCGCCACAGCTCGGCGGCGGCCTGGCTGGCCCGGCGGCGACAGGTGGTGGACGGGGCCGTCCGCGCGGCCCGCCGCGACGACCGGGTCTTCCGTACCGTGGTGGAGCTGGGGCTCGGCGACGGCCGGCTGGACGCACGGACCCTGACGATGATCGGGTGGGGACTGGCCGGACGGGTTTGAGGTGGGACGTGCCCGTTCCCCGACCGGGTCGCTACGCTGCATGGTGATGACTCTGCGGAACCTGCTCTATTCGGTGTACGAGCGTCGACTGACGGCGAGCCTCGCGGGCAAGCCGGTGCCCCGGCACGTCGGCGTGATGTGCGACGGCAACCGCAGGTGGGCCAAGGAAATGGGCTTCGTCGACCCCAACGACGGCCACCGGGTCGGCGCCGCCAAGATCAAGGACGTGCTCGGCTGGTGCGACCAGGCCGGCATCGGGCACGTCACCCTCTACCTGCTGGCCACCGACAACCTGCGTCGTCCGGCCCGGGAACTCGACCCGCTGTTGCAGATCATCGAGGATCTCGTGGTCGAGTTGGCCGAGGAGGGCAACCCGTGGCGGTTGCGCATGGTCGGCGCGCTCGACCTGCTCCCGGCGCAGACGGCCACCGCGCTGAAGGCCGCCGAGGAGCGCACCCGGGATCGCTGCGGTGGGGCCCAGGTCAACATCGCGGTCGGGTACGGCGGCCGGCGTGAGATCACCGACGCGGTCCGCTCGCTGCTGCTGGAACACGCGGCGTCCGGCGGCACCCTGGAGGAACTGGCCGAGGTGCTGGACGTCGAGCACATCGCCGAGCACCTCTACACCCGGGGCCAGCCCGATCCGGACCTGGTCATCCGTACCAGCGGGGAGCAGCGGCTCTCCGGTTTCATGCTCTGGCAGTCGGCGCACTCGGAGTTCTACTTCTGCGAGCTGAACTGGCCCGACTTCCGTCGCGTGGACTTCCTCCGGGCGCTGCGCTCGTACGCGAGCCGGCAACGCCGCTACGGCATCTGACTCCTCGTCCGACCGTTGTCCCAGGACAACGGTCAACGATCCGTACCGCGGAAGTGTCGGCGTTCCGACCATGCCCGGCCACCCGGGACACCTGTCCCTTCCGGTCGGGACGATCCTCCGGTGACCCTCCTTCGCGTCGTCCGACCGTGGGCGGCACCGGGAGGAGTGGCAATGATCCGAAGAGGACCGACAACGAGACGGCGACGCGTGTTCGCCGGTCGGTGGGGGAGACTCTGCGCCGTCGTGGCGGTGGTGATGGTCGCCGCCGTGGGCAACGTCGCGGTGTCGCCGTCGGCGTACGCGTCGGGTCCGGTCGTGGTCGACCAGGACACGCAGCGGCGGGGGCTGTTCGCGGCGTACATGCGGTCCCGGGCGACCGGGGCCGAGGGGCTGCGGCAGACGTTCCTCAGCGCGGCGATGGTCGGCTACCGGCAGCAGCACCCCGGCGCCACGTCGCAACAGCTCGTGCAGCACACGGCGTCGATGAACCAGTGGTACACCAGCCAGCTCGGTGCCGACGACCTGGCCCGGCCGACGTACCAGCTCATGGTGAAGCTGCTGGAACTGTCGGCGCTGCACCCGTCCGGCGCGGTGGCCGCACCGATCTTCAAGGAGCTGGCCGAGTCGACGCTGGGCAAGGAGATCAAGGCGCTCGGCGAGACGCTCGACGACATCCACGCCGCGCAGCGCCACAACTCGGTGATCAACCAGGTCTTCGAGAACCAGAACAAGATCTGGGGTGAGGTGGCCGGTCGGGGCGCGATCGACCCGACCTTCACCGCGGCGTGGAACGGCTACTTCGGCGCGAAGTACAACGTCGTGGCGAACGCGACCTCCGACGAGCTGATGGCCGACCCGCTGATCGCGACGTACGTCAACGTCGAGGCCCTGCTGGAGCACACCAACAACCTCCAGAACTATCTGGACGAGGGCAACCGGCAGATCACCGCGCTGCTCAACGAGATCAACGTACGGACCGACGCCGCCAACGCGGACGTCGAGGCGATGAACGCGGCCCTCCCGGTGGACGGGCGGCAGGCGACCCCGGCCGAACTGGAGCAGGCGAAGGCGAAGGCCGAGGAACGCAAGAAGTGGCTCGAGGGTGCCGCCGGTGCGATCGACCTCTTCGGCAAGCTGGTCGGAGTCGCCGACCCGAAGGTCGGCGCGATCGTGATGGGCACCGGGCGGGCCGCCGTCCAGATCGCCACCGCGGTCAGTGACTGGCTCCCGACGCTCGCCGCCAACGGCCTGAAGGCGGCGCTCTTCTCGGCGAGCGGGATCGGCATGGCCGGCGCGGTGCTCGGTGCCATCCAGTCGCTGGTGCCCCTCTTCGGTGGCACCGGTCCGACCGTCGACCAGCAGATCCTCGACGAGCTCAAGGAACTCCGCATGGAGCTGCGGGAGTTCCGCGACGAGATGAAGGAGCGGTTCGACCGGATCGAGGTGGCCCTGGTGCAGATCTACGACCAGATGGACGCCCAGTTCAACCGGCTGCTCACCGAGGTCTGGCTGATCCAGGACGAGCTGAAGAAGGTCGTCTCGCAGCTCGCGCTGGTCACCCAGCAGGTCGACTTCTGGGGCAGCTCGATCCTCCGGTCCCTCCAGGAGACCCAGGTGTCCCAGCTCAAGGGCCTGATCAACCAGCGGGTCAGTCACTCCGCCCGGTATCCCGAGACCCCGTTGACCTGGGACGAGTACAAGGCGACGGTGGAGGCGTTGAACACGGCGGCGAGCGTGCAGAGCAAGGCGGCGCCGTTCACCGCCGGCCTCGGCGACCAGTATCCGGAGAACAACCTCGGCGCGTTCGGCTACCACGGCTCGATCCGCTACCTGACCGACTACGCGGAGAACAACCTGCACCTGCCGTACCTGGAGAGCGGCGGCGTGCGGGTGCAGGCGCCACCGGTGCCGGCGGTGGAGCACTGGATGCTCGCCGCCGAGGGTTACAAGCACATGGTGGCGCAGAACCCGGGCTATGCCGCGCAGGTCAACCTGACCACCGACGAGATCCTCGCGTCCGGTCGGGCCATCCAGACGGCCGTCCGGCGGTTCAGCGCCCCGCAGGGCTGGGACAAGCCCGACCAGCTCAACCCGATGTTCATCAAGCTGATCAGCGACTACCGGACCACGGGTGAGACGCTGTTCGGCAAGATGCACGAGAAGCGGAACGCGATCCAGAACCACCGCCTGGGCTACACGATGTTCGGCCTGCCCACCCAGGACGTGGAGGGCGCCAGCACCACCGAACCGACGTCCGTCCCGCCGTGTTCCACCAGCGTCACCTACCAGGCGAGCCGGCCCGGCAACGTGGTCAGCAAGGACGCCAAGGAGATCTGGCTGGCCGACTACGGGCGTCCCGACACCCCCGCGCAGCTCTGCTACGAGCCGGCCTGGGCGAACGAGTCCGAGCCGCCGGACCCGGACGGGGACAAGCCGTACGCGGTCTACGCCGACCTGGAGATCACCTTCAAGCTGCGGCAGCGGTGGGACGGCCAGTGGCTCACCGCCTCCACGTGGAGCAAGGTCTACCCGTACGGCAAGATCCAGCAGTACTACCCGCCGGACGACCCCCGGCAGGGCTGGCGGCGCACCCTCAGCCAGGCCATGTCGGAGAAGTGGGGCGGGGTCAAGGCGGACTTCGAGCAGACCGTGAGCCGTACCCGGACTCCGAACGACGCGACGATCAAGACGAATGTCCGTGACTGGCTCTACGGCCAGGCGGGGCAGTACTACTACGAGGTGACCCGGGACCTGAAGAAGCCGGGTACCGAACTGTACGAGCTGAACAAACAGCTCACCCGGGCGGCGCTGCTGCTCCAGTCGTACACCAAGCTCGGGTTCGCCCGCTCGCTGGAGCAGGACCAGACCATCGGCATCCACCTCTTCGGGCAGACCCGCATCCCGTTCGACCAGGGGCAGTTGGAGGCCAACGTGGTCAACGGTCGGGAGGGCCACTCCGGTGGCATCACCCCGGCGAAGCGGGTGACCGCCGGCTTCGAGCGGGCCTACAAGAACTACTGCGAGACGGTCGTGAACGACCGGTGCGTGGTGAAGCCGGAGAAGAGCGGCGTACCGGAGCCCAACCCGCTGGCGGACCCGCCGGACACCACCCCGGACCCGTACCTGCTGCCGCCCTGCAACTGGGCGGAGCGGTGGGACCCGGTCGAGCGCTGCCTCAGCTGGGCGGTCGTCCACCGGTCGAACCAGCTCAAGCAGCGGCTCGAACTGGCCAGCGAGCGGATCGCCGACCAGGTGACCCTCACCGAGGGCATCCCGGCGGTGGACGACCTGATGCAGGGCATCCGGATCGCCGAGACGGTGGCCAAGAACGGGCCGACGGGAACCACCGCCCGGGTCGGCGCGGTGACCGGGCTGGCCGGCAAGTGCCTGGACTCCCGGGCCCCGCACGCCGACGGCGCGGCGACCGAGATCTCGACCTGCGACAACTCCGGCCCCCAGGGCTGGGCGCTGATGCCGAACCGCACCGTCATGTCGATGGGCCAGTGTCTGGACGTCAGTGGCGGCGGTTCCGCGGACGGCACTCCGATCATCCTGTGGCCCTGTCACGGACTCGTCCACCAGCAGTGGCAGCCGTACCCCGACGGCACCCTGCGCAGCCCGCAGTCCGGCAAGTGCCTGACCGTGGCCGACAACAACTCCGCCGACGGCACCCTCGTCCACCTGTGGACGTGCGGCGCCGGGGCGAACCAGAAGTGGACCCTGCCGGCCTGACCGTCGACGGGACCATCTGACCGGGGATCCTCCGCCCACCCCGGGGCGGGGGATCCCCTCCGGCCTCAAGGAGAGCGTCGGCGCGGCCCGCGCCGGTGACCGGCAGACGGGTCAGCGCAGCCGGGTGACGGCGTCGCTGAGGAAGTCGCCGAGGGCGGCCGGTGAGTCGATGGTCAGGTCGGCGGCGAGGGCGACCTCCTGCCCGGTCTCCTGGTTGGCCACCGCCACGCAGACCCCGACGAAGTCGGGATCCGCGGCCGCGCGGGCGCGCAGCGCGGTGAACGCCTTGATGTCGGAGACGTCGTCGCCGAAGTACCAGGCTCCGGCGGCCGAGCGGACCGCCTCGTCGATCACCATGCCCTTGTCCCGGTCGACCGGGGGCTTGATCTCCAGCACCATCCGGCCGGCCTGCACCCGCAGCCCCAGGCGGTCGGCCTGGGCCCGGCCCCAGCTCTCCACCGCCTCGGCCAAATGCGGCGCGGTGCGGTAGTGCAGGGCCACCGAGAGGCGCTTGAACTCCACCAGGGTGCCCGGGGGCAGTTCACCACGGGCCAGATCGGCCAGTTCGGCCATGGTGGGCACCCAGGGCAGGGCAGCCGGCTCGGTGACCGTCTCGCCGCCGGAGTGGCTGTGCTCCAACCCGTAGAGGCCGTAGAGGTCGATACCGACAAGCCCGCCGAAGTGGTCGCGCAGGAACTCGACCGGGCGGGCGGAGACGATCGCGACCCGACGAACGACGGGCGCGAGCGCCTCGAGCGCGGCGAGGACCTTCGGAGCGGGCTCGACCGCGGTGGGATCCTCGTCGACCGGGGCGAGAGTGCCGTCGAAGTCGAAGAAGAACACGTAGTCGCCGGCCCGCTCGGCGGTCACGGCCCAGGCACGGGCGGCGTCGAGCGGCGTCGGCGGCTCCTGGTTGCCCGGATTCAACGGCGGCACGCGCGTCAGCGTACCCGCAGGAGGGCGGTGCATTCGCGGTCGCGAGAAGCGCGTCCGCTCCGCCCGGTGGCGGCGCTCAGCGTTCGGCGGCTCCGCGTCCCCGCCGCCCGAACGGCACCACCGCGGCCTCCCGGTCGTGACTGAGCAGGTAGCCCTCGACGAAACCGGCGTTCCGGTCGCCGGTGTGCGCCTCGATCTCGTTGAGCCGGGCCACCAGGAACTCGGTGAGCGCGGTGAGCCGGTCGTTGAGCCGGTCGTAGAGGTCGGCGAGGACGGCCAGGACGACCGCCGTGCCGGCCGTGGTCAGCGCGAAGAGGTTCACGATCAGAGGGAGCTGCCCGCCGTCGATCGCGCCGATCACCACGTTGCCGGTCACCGACAGTGTCACGGACACCGTCGCGACCAGGACTGCCAACCACTTCAGGGTCATGGACAGACCCCTCCTTCTGTCCCGCAGGGCTGGGTTCGGCCTTGTCCCGTCCCCCCGCCGACGACGAGCCCAAGCAGTTAGGGGGACGCTAGCGCGCGAACCTGCCGCCCGATGCGGAACGGCGATTTACCAGTCGGGGTTCTTTTCACCATCTGGAGAACTAGCCGGCCCGTTTGTCCGTATTCCGGGCGCTCCCCGGCAGCGGCGGACGGTAGGCGAGGTACCGGACGGTCTCCCGGATGTGGAACTTCTCGAGGTCGGAGACTCCGGGGTCGACCAGGCGGCGCAACAGCGCCTCGACGTCCGGGTCCATCGGCGGGGTGTCCGGCCGGCGGCGCAACGGGCCCGTCCGGTCCCAGCCGAGCACGGCGAAGGCCGCCGCCGGATCCAGCCCGAGCCCCTCGCAGAAGGAGACCACCCGGGCGGCCTCGGGGTCGCTGCTCCAGTCGCCGCGGACCCACCGGTTGATGGTCTGCCGGGAGATGCCGGTCCGGCGGGACACCTCGGTGCCGCTCCAGGCCCGGGTCGCCCGCACGTCGTCGAGCGCCCGGCGCACGAAGGCGGCGAATTCGATCTTGCGCGCGTGGGCGTGGTCGGTCACCCGACGACGGTACGGCCAGCCGTCCGCCGTGTCGTCGTGAGACGCGCTCTTGTCACGTAGATGTGACACCGTCTTCGCATTCGACCCCGGCGGGCGGATCCCGGTGCTACTGCCGTGACATGGGCGGGAGTCGTGATATCGAGTGTGGTCCCAAACACATCGGAAGCTGCTACTGTCACGCCTATGGGACAATTTGCGGTGTGTCGCGTGTCTGGGGCGACCCGTCCCGGCCACGCCGCCACGCCAGCTACGAGGGGGGTGTGGTGACCGAACTCGCAACCCGTGCCCAGGCGTTCGGCCTGGTGGCGGAGGGGGTGGCCGCGGGTCTGAGTGCCCCGTGGCGCCTCTACCTCGCCCGGGGGTGCCGGCACGTCTCGCTGAACGTCGCGGACCGCACCGAGTGGGACGCCTGGCGTGCCCATCTCGGCTGCCCGGAGCTGAGCGTCCGGGTCTACGACGCCGGGGGCCAGATCCGGCGTGCCTCGGTGGCGGAAGTCCTCGTGGACGGCTGCCGGATCAGCGTCGAACTGGTCGAGGAGGTCAGCACCGACGACCTGGACCGGCTGCTCGTCGTCGACCCCGCCCCGCCCGCCCCGGAGGAGCGATGATGGCCCGTCCCGGCCCGAGCCCCGCCGGAGCCGCCGGATGAGCCCCTTCTTCGCGGTGTTCCTGGTCCTGCTGCTCGGCTCGACCAGCTATGCGGCCGGACGGCTGCACGGCCAGCTCAGCTACCGGATCGGTTACCGGTTCGGCTATCGCCAGGGCTACTTCGACGGGGACCGGGGTGCGTGGAACCGGAGGCGTCGGGAGGCGCAGGCGGCCCTCGCCTCGGCGCTGGCCGTCCCGCCCGGTGCCGCCGCCCGGTCCGGCGCCCCGGTCACCCGGGCGGGCACCACGTACACCGGATCGGCGTTCGCGCCGGCCGGAACCACCCGGGGGGCTGCGGCCGGGGCGTACCCCGGAGGGCGTCGGCCGGGCGCGGCGGTCGGCGTCGGCCGTCCCACCGTGACCGTCGGCGCGGGCCAGTCGACCGTGACCGTCGGCGGACGGTACCCGACCGGGACACTGGCCAGCCGGCACGGTTGAGCCGACGACGACCGCCGCCCGGCGGACCCGGAGCGTCGCCCGCGACGCGCCGTGGACCCCGCGTCCCACCGGGCGCGGGGCCGGGGCCGGCCGGGGTGCGCGCAGGGGGCACACATCCCGGCCGGCGTCCCCGGACACCGTGCCCGCAGCCATCTGCGGGCCGGGCCGGGCACCCGGGCCCGAACGGGTCCGCGTCGCCCCTCCGGTGGAGGCGACCACGACCATCGAACCCGTCGCCGACCAGGATGTTCGTCCACTGCTCGATTGAGATCCATCTTCGCCTCTAGCCGGAACGGGCGCGGCGACGCTAGCGTCTAGTCATGGCGCGGGGTTCTCCCGGGCCAGCCGGCCAGCCCGGATCTGCGACCTCGCGCACGGGGCCCGCATCCGACCCCGTGTCCCCGGGCACCGGAGGAGGCGGAACGCGGGTGGCGGGTGCCCATCCGTCGGAGCAGGCCTGTGACGACTCGTCGTACCCCCGCCGGTGGCGATCAGACCCCGGCCGCGACCACGAACACCCGCCGGACGACCCGGAGCCGCCGTGCGGCGACGGGCGCCGCCGAGCCCGGGGAGCCCCGACCAGAGGTCTTCGTCCTGGACACCTCGGTCCTGCTCTCCGACCCTGCGGCGTTCCACCGGTTCGCCGAACACGAGGTGGTCCTCCCCCTCGTGGTGATCTCCGAGTTGGAGGGCAAGCGGCACCATCCGGAACTCGGCTGGTTCGCCCGGCAGTCCCTCCGCATGCTCGACGAGCTGCGGATCACCCACGGCCGGTTGGACCACCCGGTGTCCGCCAACGACGAGGGCGGCACGCTGCGGGTCGAGCTGAACCACACCGACTACAACGTCCTCCCGCCCGGCTTCCGGACCGAGTCCAACGACGCCCGGATCCTCGCCGTGGCGCTCAACCTGGCCGCCGAGGGGCGGCGGGTGACGCTGGTCAGCAAGGACATGCCGCTGCGGGTCAAGGCCGCCGCCGTCGGGCTGCGGGCCGACGAGTACCGGCACGGCCAGGCGAGCGACCCGACCTGGACGGGCATGGCCGAACTGGAGGTCGCCGAGGAGCAGATCGGCCAGCTGTACGGCGGTGAGACGCTCGACCTGGACGGCGCGGCCGGACTGCCCTGCCACACCGGTCTGCTGCTGCACTCGGGCAACGGCTCGGCCCTGGGCCGGGTCCTGCCGGACAAGACCGTACGGCTGGTCCGGGGTGACCGGGACGCGTTCGGCCTGCGCGGACGCTCCGCGGAGCAGCGGATCGCCCTGGACCTGCTCCTCGACGAGTCGGTGGGGATCGTCTCGCTCGGTGGCCGGGCGGGCACCGGGAAGTCCGCCCTGGCCCTCTGCGCGGGCCTGGAGGCGGTGATGGAACGCCGCCGGCACAAGAAGGTGGTCGTGTTCCGGCCGCTCTACGCCGTGGGCGGTCAGGAGCTGGGCTACCTGCCGGGCTCGGAGGCGGAGAAGATGTCGCCCTGGGCGCAGGCGGTCTTCGACACCCTGGGCGCGGTGGTGCACGAGAACGTGCTGGAGGAGGTCACCTCCCGGGGCATGTTGGAGGTGCTGCCGCTGACCCACATCCGGGGGCGGAGCCTGCACGACGCGTTCGTCATCGTGGACGAGGCACAGTCGCTGGAGCGGGGGGTGCTGCTCACCGTCCTCTCCCGGATCGGCCAGGGCTCCCGGGTGGTGCTCACGCACGACGTCGCCCAGCGGGACAACCTCCGGGTGGGTCGGCACGACGGGGTGACCGCAGTGATCGAGGCGCTGAAGGGGCATCCCCTGTTCGCGCACGTCACGCTCAGCCGCTCGGAGCGGTCGCCGATCGCGGCGGTGGTGACGGACCTGTTGGAGGACATCCCGAGCTGACTGCCGAGTAAAACCTATTTTGCCACTATTTGCATAGTGGTGCAGATCACATTTGCGGCGTGTGGTTTCCCAACGGCCCCACGGTGCGCGATGGTGTCCCACGAGCGCCCGCGCACCAGAAAGATCGTTGGTGATCATTCGTCACAGGGGCCGGGGATCACCGGCCCACGGTGCCGGCGGTGACCGGCACGGTCGGGGCGCTCACGGCGCGGGTCCGCCCGGTGCTGACCGGGATCGGCCGCGCCGTGTCCTTGCCCCCGACGAAGGGACCTCTTCGTGAGTCGGCTGTGGAGCCGGTTGGGTGCCCGAACCGCCGCTGTCGCGTTGCTCTCCGTGGGTGTCGCCGGCGGCTTCTACCTGGGCGAAGACCGCCAGACCCGGCCATCGGACGCGACCGCGCAGGTCGGCCGGGTCGAGATCGAGCAGTCGCGGTACGCGCAGACCGAGCACGTCGTCGAGTCCGCGAGATACCAGACCGAGCTGCGGTCCGCGCAACGGGCCGAGGCCGCCGCCGAGCTGGCCGCCCGCAAGGCGGCCGCCGAGCGCGCGGCCCGCAAGAAGCGCGAGGCCGAGGCGAAGGCCAAGGCGGCGGCCGAGGAGGCCGCCCGGAAGGCGGCGGAGAAGACCTCCAAGCCGTACGACGGCCCGATCCCCGCCTCGTGCAGCGAGTACAGCGGCAACCGGAAGATCGGCTGCGCCATGCTGGTCGACGCCGGCTTCGGCATGGACCAGATGCCCTGCCTGGACCGGCTCTGGAACAAGGAGAGCGGCTGGAACCACCAGGCCAGGAACCCCTCCTCCGGCGCGTACGGGATCCCGCAGGCGCTGCCGGGCAGCAAGATGGGCTCGGCCGGCGACGACTGGCAGACCAACCCGGCCACCCAGATCGAGTGGGGGCTCGGCTACATCAAGGGCCGGTACGGCACCCCGTGCAGGGCCTGGGCGCACTCCCAGGACACCGGCTGGTACTGATCCGGCGGACCTGACCGGCGGGGGTGGGTGGCGATGCCGCCCACCCCCGCCGCCGTCTCCGCCCGGGGTGAAACCGCAGCCCGGCGGGGCGGTCGGGTGGCGGTTGGTCGCCAGAGCTGATAGCTACTTGTGGGTGACTTTCGACGGCGGCCCGTCGGGCGATGCCAACCGGTTCGGCACCGAGGCGTTCTACGCCTCGCTGGGTCGGGCCTTCGTCGCGATGTGTGCGGTGGTCCCGGTGCTCTTCCTCGTCGAGGCACTGGACGTCTGGCTGGACGCCGGCTTCGACCCGGCCGCCGGGATCATCCCCAAGCGGATCGACGGGCTGGACGGGGTCTTCTTCTCGCCCTTCCTGCACCACGGCTTCGACCACCTCTACAGCAACAGCATCCCGCTGATCCTGCTCGGCACCTTCGTGCTCGCCGCCGGGGTCCGGCGCTACCTCTGGTCCACACTGGTGATCATCCTGGTCAGCGGCTTCGGCGTCTGGTTCACCGGGTCGTCCAACTCGATCGTGGTCGGCGCCAGCGGGGTCATCTTCGGGTACCTCGGCCTGCTGCTCACCCGAGGTGTGGTGGAGCGCACCTGGTGGAACTTCGCGGTCGTGCTCCTGGTCGGCCTCCTCTACGGCTGGCAGCTGGTCGGCATCCTCCCCACCGACGAGCGCATCTCCTGGCAGGGGCACCTGTTCGGGCTGGTCGGCGGGGTGCTCGCCGCGGTGCTGTTCCGCCGCCGTCCGGGGGTGGAGGCGGGGTACCCGCTCACCACGCCCTGAGCGTTTCCCTGATGGGACGTGCTTGCCCCGGACGATCGACACCCCTACCGTCGAAATCAACCTGGGTTGATACTTCAGCGGAGAGTGACGGTACGCGGATGCGTGAGGTCGATGTCGCCATAATCGGGGCCGGCCCGTCGGGCCTCTACGCCGCCTACTACGCCGGGTTCCGGGGGCTCTCGGTGGCCGTCGTCGACGCCCTGCCCGAGCCGGGCGGGCAGATCGCCGCGATGTACCCGGAGAAGATGATCTACGACATCGCCGGCTTCCCCGTGATCAAGGGGCGGGACCTGGTCGCGAACCTGGTCGCCCAGGCCGCGACCGCGTCGCCCGAGTACCTGCTCGGCGTCCGCGCCGAGCGGCTGGAGTACCAGGACGGCCGGCCGGTGCTCGGCCTCGGCGGCGGCGAGCGCCTGCACTGCGGCGCGGTGATCGTCACGGGTGGGCTCGGTAGCTTCACCCCGCGTCCGCTGCCGGCCGCCGTGGGCTTCGCCGGCACCGGGCTGGTCTACTTCGTCCCGCAACCGGCCGCGCTGGCCGGTCGGGACGTGCTCATCGTCGGCGGCGGCGACTCCGCGTTCGACTGGGCGGCGGCCCTGGCCCCCCTGGCCCGGTCGGTCACCCTGGTGCACCGGCGGGAGCGGTTCCGCGCGCACGCGGCCAGCGTGGCCCGGGTCCACGAGCTGCCGGTGCGGATCGTCGTCAACGCCGAGGTGACCAAGCTGCACGGGGACACCGTGGTGACCGGCGCGGACGTCGCCGTACGCGGCGGAACGGCGGAGACCCTGCCGGTGGACGCGGTGATCGCCGCACTCGGCTTCACCGCCGACCTGGGGCCGCTGGCCGACTGGGGTCTGCACCTGGACCGGCGGCACATCGTCGTCGACAGCGCGATGGCGACCAACCTCCCCCGGGTCTACGCCGCCGGGGACATCACCGAGTACCCGGGCAAGGTCCGGCTGATCGCCACCGGCTTCGGCGAGGCGGCCACGGCGGTGAACAACGCGGCGGTGGCGATCGACCCGGCGGCGCACCTCTTCCCCGGGCACTCCTCCGACGGCACCTGACCAGCACGCCCCGGCCGTCCGGGGTCGGTCAGGGGAGGCCGATCAGGTCGGCCATCAGGGTGACCTGGTGGTCGAAGTAGGCGTCCCGGTGGGGCAGGGCGTTGTTGATCCGGCCGAAGACCTCGAAGCTGATCAGCCCGAAGAGCTGGGTCCAGCCGGCCATGCCCCGGGCCAGCAGCGCCTCCGGCACATCGGCACGCAGGGCCGCGCCGACCTCGGCGAGGTCGGTCCGCAACGGCTCGGGCAACTCGTCCGGGGGCGCGGTCAGCCGCCCGCTGGCGAGCCCGTCGTGCAGGATGCCGACCAGGGTGGCCGGAGGGCGCTGGGCCGGTCCGACCGTGTCGGTGGGGGCGGAGTACCCGGGCACCGGGCTGCCGTAGAGCAGTGCGTACTCGGCCGGGTGCTCCAGCGCCCAGCGCCGGGCCGCCCGGCAGCAGGCCGTCCAGCGTCCGCGTAGGTCGGTCGGGTCCCGGTCGGCGTCGGCCGCCTCCACGACCGTGCCCAGCGCGTCGTACGCCTCGACTATCAGCACGGTGAGCAGTTCGTCCCGGCTGGGGAAGTAGCGGTAGACCGCCGAGGAGACCATGCCCATCTCCCGGGCCACCGCGCGCAGCGACAGGTTGGCGCCGTCGGTGGCGAGATGTCGACGGGCGACGGCCTTGATCTCGGCGATCATCTCGGCGCGTACCCGGGCGCGGATCGAGGGTGCGGGCATGGACTCACTCTGCCATGACAAGAGCGGCAACCAAAATAGAGAGCACTGCTCTTGACGGAATGTGCTGGCCGGATGCAGGATGGAGACAGCGAAAGAGAACAGTGCTCTCTGTTTGAATCGCCGTAACGAAAGGCGGCTGTTGTGTCCACTCACGTGATCGTCGGTGCCGGTCCGGTCGGTGTCGCCACCGCCCGGCTCCTCGCCGACCAGGGCTGCCGGGTGCGACTGGTCAGCCGGCGCGGCCGGGGGCCGGAGCACCCGGCCGTCGAGCGGATCGCCGCCGACGCCACCGACGCCGACCGGCTGACCGCCCTGGCACAGGGAGCGGTCGCCCTCTACAACTGCGCCAACCCGGCGTACCACCGCTGGCCGACCGACTGGCCCCCGATCGCGGCGGCGCTGCTGGCCGCCGCCGAGCGCACCGGCGCGGTGCTGGTCACCGCCGGCAACCTCTACGGCTACGGCCCGGTCACCGCGCCGATGACCGAGCGGACGCCGCTGCGGCCGAACAGCGTCAAGGGCGCGGTACGCGTGCGGATGTGGACCGAGGCGCTGGCCGCGGACCAGGCCGGACGGGTCCGGGTCACCGAGGTGCGCGGCTCGGACTACCTCGGGGCGGGTGCGCACTCCGCAGCCACCACGCTCGTGCTGCCCCGGGCCGCGACCGGCCGGCGGATCGTCGTACCGGCCGACCCGGACGCCCCGCACAGCTGGACGTACGTCGGCGACATGGCCCGTACCCTCGTCACGGTCGCCACCGACGAGCGTGCCTGGGGCCGGGCCTGGCACGCGCCGAGCCCGCCGCCGCTCTCGGTACGCGGACTCGCCGTACGGGTGGCAACCCTGGCCGGTGCCCGACCGCCCCGGATCACCCGGCTGCCCGCGCCGGTGCTCACCCTCGGCGGGCTGGCCAGCCGCGAGGCACGTGAGATCCGGGAGATCGCCTACCAGTTCTACCGGCCGTTCGTGCTCGACTCGACCGCCGTCACCGAAACGTTCGGGCTCACCTGCACCCCGCTGGACGACGTGCTGGCCGAGAGCCTGGCCGCGCCGACCGCCGCCGGCCCGCCCACCCCCGTCCGCTGAGGCGCCCTGCTACCACCTCAGCGGCGTGCGCGACCACCAGCTCACCGGCGCACCTGCGGGCCGATCGCGGCAATCACCACGGCGACCAGGGTGAGGGCGGCCCCGAAGAGGGCCGCCGGTCCGGGACGCAGAGCCGCGGTGGGCAGCCCCACGTCCAGCAGCACGGCCCCGACGATCTGACCGGCGATGGACGCCAGACCGAGCAGGAGCACCCCGGTGAACCGGACGATCGCCGCCGCGATCGCGATGAACAGGATGCCGATCGGGCCGCCCAGGTAGAGCCACGGCTCGGTGGGGAAGCCGCCGGCCGGTAGGCCCCGTACCAGCAGGTCGACGGCGAACGTGGCGAGCAGCGTCAGCGTGCCGACGGCGAAGCTGACCAGCGTGGCGGTGAGCGCGCTGCCCGAGGCCGCCCGCACCTGGCCGTTGACCGCCTGCTGCCAGGCGATGCTGACCCCGGCGAGCAGCGGCAGCAGGGCCAGCGCCAGCAGGCCGGGCTCGCCCAGCCGGTCGCCGACGGCGACGAGGACCGCCAGCACGGCCAGCGACGCGCCGGCCAGCCGGTTGGGGGTCACCGGCTGCCGCCCGGTCGGGCCGACGCCGGCCCCGTCCACGACGAGGCTGCTGCTGGTCTGCCCGGCCACCACCGCCACGGTGAAGACCGCGACCCCCAGCGTGCCGATGGTGAGCCCCTGCGCGGCCACGAAGAACGCGCCGCAGGCCCCGCCGAGGCAGTGCCACGGCCGCAGCGACCCGTCCCGGAGGGTGGCCCGGAGGCGGTGCAGCCCCCGCCGCCCGGTCGGGGTGGCAGGGACCAGCACCAGCAGGATCAGGAGCCCCGTCCCGAAGGAGACGACCGCGGCGACGATCCCGTCGCCGAGGCGTACGCCCAGTTCGCCGTTGATCCGAGCCTGTAGGGCCACGGTGGTGCCGGAGAACACGGCGAGCCCGACCCGGGTGAGCCGCACGGCCGTCGACGGGACCGTGTCGGCCTCCCGGGTGCCGGTCACTCCTGCTCGGCCAGCGGGCGGCCGTCGAAGTCGATGGCCGAGTAGAGCGCCAGCTTCTCTAGGCGGTGGTAGGAGTCGATCACCCGGATCGTGCCGCTCTTGGAGCGCATCACGATCGACTGGGTGTACGCCCCACCGGCCCGGTAGCTGACCCCGCGCAGCAGGTCACCCGAGGTGACGCCGGTGGCCACGAAGAAGCAGTTGTCCCCGGTGACCAGGTCGTCGGTGGAGAGGACCCGGTCCAGGTCGTGGCCGGCGTCGAGGGCCTTGGCCCGCTCGGCGTCGTCCCGGGGCCAGAGCTTGGCCTGCATCATGCCGCCCATGCACTTCAGCGCGCAGGCGGCGGTGATCCCCTCCGGGGTGCCGCCGATGCCCATCAGCACGTCGACGTCGGACTCGCCCCGGGCGGCCGCGATGGCACCGGCGATGTCACCGTCGGAGATGAACCGGATGCCCGCCCCGGTCCGGCGGACCTGCCCGACCAGGTCGTCGTGGCGGGGGCGGTCCAGTACGCAGACCGTCACCCCGGAGACGTCGGTGCCCTTCACCCGGGCGATCCGGCGCAGGTTCTCGGCGACCCCGGCGTCGATGTCGACGACGTCCGCGTACGCCGGTCCGACGGCGAGCTTCTCCATGTAGAAGACGGCGCTCGGGTCGAACATCGCGCCCCGCTCGGCCACCGCCAGCACCGCCAGGGCGTTCGGCATGCCCTTGCTCATCAGCGTGGTGCCGTCGATCGGGTCGACCGCCACGTCCACCTCGGGGCCGCTGCCGTCACCGACCTCCTCACCGTTGAAGAGCATCGGGGCGTTGTCCTTCTCGCCCTCGCCGATCACCACGACGCCCCGCATCGGGATCGAGTTGATCAGTTTGCGCATGGCGTCGACGGCTGCCCCGTCCCCGCCCTCCTTGTCGCCCCGTCCGACCCACCGCCCGGCGGCCATCGCCGCCGCCTCGGTGACGCGGACCAGATCGAGGGCGAGGTTGCGGTCGAGATCCTGGGGGATCCGCGTCCTGGTGTTCGTCATGACGGCTCTCCTCCTCGCGACGGTGCGGGGTGGACCGGCGGGATGCGGCCGTCGCCGCCGCCGGCTTTGTCACTGATCCTCACACGGTGGCCAGCGAAACGTCCTCACCGGTGGTCAACCTAACGCCGTAGCCGGTCGGAGGTGGCCTGGATCCGGCCAACCCGGCGGCTGCGAAGATAGGGGGGTGGAGCCCGCAGAGCGCGTACCCGCCGATTCGACCCCGCCGGACGGCCAGCCGCCGCTGACCCCACCCGGGACGACGACGCCACCGCAGGGACAGCCCCCGGTGCCCCCGGTGCCCGCGAGCGGGCGGGCGGCGCGTTCGGAGCGTTCCCCGAAGGACATGGCGATCTCGCTGCTGGTGCTGCTCGTGCCGATCGCCCTGCTGCTCGCCTTCTACCGGGGTTTCCTCGGCGGCGAGGCGCCGACCGTCGTCGACCCGGCCCCCGCCGTCGAGCAGGCCCGGTCGGCGAACGCCTTCCCGGTGGTCGAGCCGGCCGGTCTCGGCTCCGGCTGGCGGACCACCACGGCCCGGTTCCAGCAGACCGACCAGGGAGCGAGCCTGCGCCTGGGCTACCTGACGCCGGAGGGGCGCGGGGTCCAGCTCGTGCAGAGCAACGTGCCGGTGGAACGGCTCCTGCCCCAGGAACTCACCGACCGTAGCCAGCCGCAGGGCGCGCTCGACCTGGACGGCCGGAGCTGGCAGCGCTACACCGCCCGGGGCAACGAACGTGCCCTGGTGCTCCTGGAACCGGCCCGGACGGTGATCGTGGTGGGGGACGCGACCGAGAACGAACTACGCGAGCTGGCCGACGCCGTACGGTAGGGTGCGCGCCGGACTGGGTACACACTCCCAGACGGGCATCCCGTTTCCCGGCATCCCCCCATTCCGGCGCCGGGTCGCGCCGGACGACAACTGGAGACGTCCACGTGAAGATTCGACGGTGGAGCGCCGGCGTCCTCGCCGCCTCCCTGCTCGTACCCGGCCTCACCGCCTGCAAGTCCGACGGCACCGAGTCGGCCGCGCCGACCGCCAGCAGTTCCGCGGCCACCTCGGCGATCCCCTCGGACGCGAAGGAGGCGCTGCTCGCCTCGACCAAGGAGATCAGCAAGGGCAACTTCAGCTTCACCATCAACGGTGGCGAGCTGAACGGCACCGGCAAGGTGCACGCGCCGACCAAGAGCGCCGAGATGTCGATGACCGGTGGCGACGCCGCCTCGGCCGACCTCACCATGGAGATGCACCTGGTCTTCATCGACACCGACGCCTGGGTCATGATCCAGTTCGGTGGGTCGATGGCCACCGCCATGCCGAAGCAGGCCACCTCCGGCAAGTACCAGCACCTCGACCGCTCCCGGATCAAGGGCATCGACCAGTTGGAGTTCGACTTCAACGACGTCGACCCGGCGGGCAGCGAGGCGCTGACCAAGGCGATCACCGAGGTCCGCAAGACCGGCGACGGACTCTACGCGGGCACCATCGACGCCACCAAGGCCACCGACTCGGAAATCCTCGACGCCGACGTGCTGAAGGCCCTCGCCGGCAAGGCATCGGCGCTGCCGTTCACCGCCAAGCTCGACGCCCAGGGCCGCCTGGTCGAGCTGGGCCTGGAGGTCCCGGCTGCCGGGAGCGCCCCGGCGCAGAACCTGGTCGTCACCTACGCCGACTACGGCACGACCACCGCGGTGCAGAAGCCGCCGGCGGACCAGGTCGTCGAGGCGTCCGAGGACGTGTACAAGATGTTCAAGTAGTCCACACTCGGGTGCGGGGCGGACGTGGTCCGCCCCGCACCCGTTTCAGGCGTCGGCGTCCTGCCGGGCGGCGTCGATGCGCGCGCGGGCGCCGTCCAGCCAGTGCTGGCAGATCTCGGCGAGCCGCTCGCCCCGTTCCCAGAGCGCCAGCGACTCCTCCAGCGACGTGCCGCCGGCCTCCAGCCGTTCCACCACCGAGGCCAGTTCGGCGCGGGCCTGCTCGTAGCTGAGCTTCTCGGGGTTCTTCTCCGCAGTCATCGCCTGCCATCCCACCACACGCGGCTCAGCCGTCCACCGTCGCGGCGAGTTCACCGGCGGCGAGCCGTACCCGCAGCGGGTCGCCGGGGGCCACCTCGGCCGCCGCCCGGACGACGTGCCCGTCCGCACGCTGCACGATCGCGTAGCCACGGTCCAGGGTGGCGGCGGGGGAGAGGGCCCGCAGCCGGGCCAGGGTGTGCCGCAGGTCGTTCTCGGCGGTGCCGAGCCGGTGGTCCAGGCAGCGGCCGGTCCGGGCGCGCAGGGCGGCCAGGTCGGCGGCCCGCAGGTCGACCATGACCTGCGGGCGGGCCAGCACCGGGCGGGAGCGGAGCAGGTCGATCCGGTGCGACTCGCGGTCGACGAGGTTGCGCACCGCACGTTCCAGCCGGTGCCGGGCCTGCCGGATGAGGCGTACCTCTTCGGCCAGGTCGGGAACCACCCGCTTGGCGGCGTCGGTCGGGGTGGAGGCCCGCACGTCGGCGACGTAGTCCAGCAGCGGGGCGTCGGTCTCGTGGCCGATCGCGCTGACCACCGGCGTACGGCAGCCGAAGACCGCCCGGCAGAGCGCCTCGTCGGAGAAGGGCAGCAGGTCCTCGATGCTGCCGCCGCCCCGGGCGATGACGATCACGTCGACCGACGGGTCGGTGTCGAGCACCTTCAGCGCGTCCACGATCTGCGGCACCGCGCCCGGCCCCTGCACCGCGACGTTCACCGTACGGAAGTCCACCGCCGGCCACCGGCGGCGGGCGTTGGTCAGCACGTCGCGTTCGGCGGCCGACGCCCGGCCGGTGATCAGCCCGATCCGGCCGGGCAGGAACGGCAGCCGGCGCTTGCGCGCCCGGTCGAAGAGCCCCTCGGCGGCGAGCAGCTTCTTGAGCTTCTCCAATCGGGCCAGCAGCTCGCCCAGGCCGACCTGGCGGATCTCGTCGGCGCGGAGGCTGAGCGTCCCCCGGGCGGCGTAGAACTCCGGCTTGGCGTGCAGCACCACCCGGGCGCCCTCGCGCAGCTCCGGCGCCCCCGCGTCGAGCACGTCCCGGTTGGTGGTGACGGTGAGGCTCAGGTCGGCCGACGGGTCACGCAGGGTGAGGAAGACGGTGGAGGCACCCGGCCGCCGGCTGATCTGCGCCACCTGCCCGTCGACCCAGACCCAGCCGAGCCGCGCGATCCAGGCCCCGACCTTCTGGCTGACCACCCGGACCGGCCACGGCTCCTCGGCGGTGCTCCGGGGCGGCCCGCCACCCTCGCCGCTCCCGTTCCCGGCACTCCCACCACTCACGCACCCACCCTAAGCCCCACCCCACCCACCGCTGTGCGCCTGTGCCCGGCGGGTGTGCCGTCGCGGTGGCGGTGGCCGCCGCACGGGGTGCGCCCCTGCCGGGGGCACGTACGATGGGCGGGTGACCGAGGTTCAGGCGACTCCCCAGACCGGCAAGCGCGTGCTCCTGGCGAAGCCCCGTGGCTACTGCGCCGGCGTCGACCGCGCGGTGCAGACCGTCGAGGAGGCGCTCAAGCTCTACGGTGCGCCGATCTACGTACGCAAGCAGATCGTGCACAACAAGCACGTGGTCCGGACGTTGGAGGCCAAGGGCGCGATCTTCGTGGAGGAGAACGAGGAGGTCCCCGAGGGGGCCACCGTCATCTTCTCCGCGCACGGCGTCGCCCCCGAGGTGCACGAGCAGGCCCGCGCCCGGTCGCTCAAGGCCATCGACGCGACCTGCCCCCTGGTCACCAAGGTCCACCACGAGGCGAAGCGGTTCGCCGCCGAGGACTACGACATCCTCCTGATCGGACACGAGGGGCACGAGGAGGTCGTCGGCACCACCGGAGAGGCACCCGCCCACATCCAACTCGTGGACGGCCCCGAGGACGCCGACCGGGTGACCGTGCGCGACCCGAACAAGGTCGTCTGGCTCTCCCAGACCACGCTGTCGGTGGACGAGACGATGGAGACGGTGGCCCGCCTGCGCAAGCGGCTGCCGATGCTCCAGTCCCCGCCGAGCGACGACATCTGCTACGCCACCTCCAACCGCCAGCAGGTGGTCAAGGAGATCGCGCCGCAGTGCGACGTGGTGATCGTGGTCGGCTCGCGCAACTCCTCGAACTCGGTCCGTCTGGTCGAGGTCGCGGTGGACGCGGGGGCCCGCGCCGGGTACCTCGTCGACTTCGCCTCCGAGATCGACGACGCCTGGCTGGCCGAGGCCCGTACGGTCGGCCTCACCTCCGGCGCGAGCGTCCCGGACGAGCTGGTGCGGGACGTGCTGGCCCACCTCGCCGTCCGGGGTTTCGCCGAGGTGGAGGAGGTCGTCACCGCCAACGAGCGACTGACCTTCTCCCTCCCCCAGGAGCTGAAGCGGGACATGCGCGCCGCCGCGGCGGGTGCCCGCGGCTGACGGGCCGGGGCGGACCGGGTCGGAACGGATCCGGGGCCCGCTGCGTCTGAGGCGTATGAAGACGTATCGGATCGCGCTGCCGGTCCTGGTCGCCTGCCTGGCGCTGGGCGCCTGCGCCGGCCAGGACGGCAGCGGTAACCAGGATGGCGGCACCGCCGCCAGCCCGAGCCAGACGGGAGCGCCGGTGACCACTCCACCCGACGGGACTGCCGATCCGGTCGCGCCTCCGCCCGCGGGCAAACCGCCGACCGAGCGCCAGCCGACCGAGTGGCCGCCGGGCGGCCCCGGCGCGTCCTCCGCTCCGGGCGGCGCGACCATCACCGGAACCGTCACCTCCGGGGTCGAGCCGGGGTGCCTGCTGCTCGGCGAGTATCTCCTCGTCGGTGGCCCGCGCGACATGATCAAGTCGGGCGCCAAGCTCACCGTCACCGGCCGGGTCCAGCCCGACCTGATGACCACCTGTCAGCAGGGCACGCCGTTCCTGGTGGACAGCGTCAAGCGGGCCTGATCCCGCGCCGGTCCGGATCGAGCGCCACAAAGGGTGGAGCCCGTCCCCGCGAGGCGGGGACGGGCTCCGGTGGTACTCAGGGACGGATCAGTTCACCGCGCCGATGGAGACCGAGCCACGGCCGACGACCGCGCCCTCACTGGTCACCACGGCCAGCTCACCGAAGAGCGACCGGCCCGCCTGCGGGGTCGACGCCGCGGTCACCGTGCCGGTGAGGCTGGCGGTGGCACCGTGCGGCATCGGGGTCGCCGTGGTCGGGGCGGACAGGGTGCCCAGCGCCGCCGCCGAGAACGAGTCCCGGTAGTCGTACGCGGTGCTGGAGCCGGGGCCGTTTACCGCGTAGCCCTCGACGACCACCCGGTAGGTGCCCGCCGGCGGGTTGGCGATGGTCACCGCCTCCTCGGAGTCACCGTCGGCCGCCCGGCCGACCTCGGTGGCCCCACGGAAGACGTACAGGTCGAGGTCGGCGCCGACCTCGGCCGTGTTGCCGATCCGGGCGGTGAAGGTGGTCGCACCGGCCGGCACCTCGACGGTGTACTCCTGCGCGGCACCCTCAGCGATCGTCGGACGCGCGGCGTTGACGCTGGAGAGCGGGCCACCGCGGCCGGAGACCGAGACCGGGCCGAAGGTGTTGGTCAGCGACCAGGTCACCTGGGTCGGCTGGCCGGCGGTGACCGACGGCAGTTCGACGACGGCCGGCTCCACCTTGACGCCCTGGACGCGCACGTCGAGCTTGAACGGGTTGTTCAGGGTCGGCGAGGTCCGCCGCGACTCCACCTCGATCTCCCAGACCCCGGCGATCGGGTTCTGGTAGTCCCGCTCCTGCGGCTTGCAGGCGGCGGCGTCGGAGAAGTTGGTGTAGCAGCCGAGGCTGGAGGTGCTGTCGACCGGCACGCCGTACGGGTTGAAGGCGATGAACCGGGTCTGCGAACCGGTGGCGATACCGGAGAGGTTCACCTGGAGCGCACCCGTGCCCGGGGGAACGGTCACGAAGTACGAGGTGAAGCCGTTCCGGTCCACGGAGCCCTCGGCCGAGTAGGCGAAGTCCGGGGCCGTCACGTCGTTCGAGGCGACCACCACGGTGGAGACCTCGAAGTCGACGACACTGGTTGCCGGGTCGTCGATCGTCATGATCGCGCCGTGCGTCCCGGCGGTGGTCGCCTTGGCGGTGACGTTGACCGTGACGGTCTTGTTCAGCGGCAGCGAGACGGACGCCGGCGCCTTGAAGGTGCCGTCGTTGCCGCGCAGCTCGACGGTGTGCCGGATCGAACCGGCCGGGCCGCTGGTACGGGTGATCTTGACCGGGTAGGTCCGGCTCTGCCCGACCTTCTGGCCGCCCTGGTTCGAGGCGCACCGGTTGAAGACACCGACGCCCTGGTCCGGGTTCGGCACGAACTGGCCCAGCGCGGCGTCGTACTTCGTCAGGAAGTCCGACAGCTCGGTGCAGACCGCCGCCTCGGAGGTGTAGGAACGGGTCTCCACGCCCTTGCGGAGCAGGCTCCACGCACCCGGCACGTTGACCATGCCGTAGCCCTGCGCGTACGTCGGGACGTCCGCGATCGGCTTGGCCGAGGTGTACAGCGCGCGGCGCAGCGCGGCCGGAGTGACACCGGTGCCGGTCGCCTTGGCGGCGGACAGCAGCAGCGCGGTGGCACCGGCGGCCTGCGGGGCCGCCATCGAGGTGCCGTTCAGCATCGCGTAGCCCGGGGGCAGCGGGTAGCCGGCCTCGGCGACCGGGCTGCCGGCCTGCCAGGTCGGGGCGGTGGAGATGGCCGAGCCCGGCGCGGCGACCTGCGGCTTGAGACCGCCGTCCTCGCGCGGGCCACGGGACGAGAAGTTGAACAGGGCGTTCTTCTTCCGCACCACCGAGCCGTAGTTGGCCAGCCAGGTGTCCTTGCTGATGCTGGCCGCGGTGCTGATCACGTTGGTGGCCACCGACGGGTCGCCGACCGTGTTCACGCCCGGTCCGGAGTTGCCGGCCGAGATGACGAGCTGGACGCCGTAGACCTCGATCAGCTGGTTGTAGAGCACCGCGCGGGCGTTCGAGCCGTCGTTCAGGGCCGGCAGACCACCGATCGACATGTTGACCACGTCGACCTTGCGGTTGATCACCAGGTCGGCCATGCCGGTGGTCAGGGCGGCGAAGGTGCAGCCGCCACCCCACGAGCAGGCGCGGGCGGAGACCAGCTTCGCGCCGGGGGCCGCACCGTCGAAGGCGGTGTTGCCGAGCATGTCGTTGGCGGCGGTGATGCCGGCGACGTGCGTGCCGTGGGTGCTCTCGACGATGCCGATGCTGACGTAGTCGACCAGGCCGGGGCCGCCCACCGGAGTGGTGTCGACGTCCTCGCGGTACTCGACCACGAACGGGATCTGCTCGCGGACCGGGGTCGCCGGGTTGTCGGTGCCGAAGCGGCCGACGTCGAACTTCTCCTTGTACGGCCGCATCAGGGCCTCGTCGGTGAAGTCGTTGTCCTGGTCGGCGTCCACCCAGATGTCGTGGGTCACCGGGTCGTACAGGATGCCGAAGGTGTCGGTGGTGTCGCCGTCGCGGTTGATGTCACCCGCCGGGTCGCTGGTCCGGGTGATCGACTCGCTGAACCGGTTGAACCGGTAGGTGCCGGCCGGGGCCTTGAAGGTGGCGGTGCCGACGGTGAACGTCGGGCCGGTCACCTCGGTGAGCATGGCCCGCCAGCTGGCGTCCTCCAGCGGGTCGGTCGCGGTCACCCAGTCGACGATCTTGCGCTCGCCGGTGGTGGTCTGCTGGAGCGCCGGGTGGTCGAGGTCCACACCGGAGTCCATGATGCCGATGGTGACGCCACGGCCGTCCCACTGCGGGTTGCTGGCCTTGAACTTCTCGGCGCCGGTCTCGTTGGTCGGCATGTACGGGTTTACCGCGCCGGTGCCCGCGCCGGGGCCGCTGAGGGTCGTCCCCTGGACGGCAGACCGGCTGCCGGCCGGGGCCGCCTCGGGGGTCGGGTCGGGCAGCGGGATGGTCTCGTCGAGGTCCACCGCGGCGACACCGGGCAGCCGGGCCGCCTTGAGCGCCTTGTCGGTGGGGACCTTGGCCAGGACGTAGCCGATGCTGTCGAAGCGCTGGCTGACCGCGCCGCCCAGCTTCTCCACGCCGTCGGCGACCTTCTTCGCCTCACCCTTGTCGGTGGCGACGATCATGGTGACGGTGGGGGCCTTCTTGGCCTCGGCCTCGGCCAGGAGCTTGGCGTCGTGCGAGCCCAGCGTCTCGGTGGCGGTAGCCGGAGCGGCGTCGGGCGCGGAGGGAGTGGCACTCGCGGTGGCTGCACCACCCGCCCCGGTCATGGCGCCGGCCGCCACGACGGACGCGACGAGCGCGGCGGAGGTACGCCGGCTCAGGTTGCGGGGTCTACTCACGTTCTCTTTCCTCCAGAGAACAGGGCTCTGCGATGCAGAGCACTCGTGAGCGTGATCTTTCGTGGTGGTGGGAGTCGATGTCACTACTCCGAAGTAGGTTGTGACCACCTCGTGACGTGATTCGGTCCACCCCGTCACGGCGAAAGTGCTAGTCGTCGATGGTAGTGGGCCGAACGGACGAAGTGGACGCCGGACCGGCGGACTCGACCAGCTCCGGGGCCTGCGGCTGGCGGGGTGCCAGCTCCACCTGGGCGGGCGGCGGAATCTCCCGGTCGGAGACCCCCAGCTCGGCCAGCTTGCGGGCACTGACCAGCACCCGCGCCTCCAGCGAGCCGACCGCCCGGTTGTACGCGGTCACCGCCGCGCCCAGCGAGTTGCCGAGCCGGCCGACGTGGTCGCCCAGCGTGGACAGCCGGCCGTACAGCTCCCGGGCCAGGGCGTGCACCGCCACCGCGTTGCGGGCCAACGCCTCCTGCCGCCACGAGTACGCCACCGTCCGCAGCAGCGCCACCAGGGTGGCCGGGGTCGCCAGCACCACGTTGCGCCCGAACGCGTGCTCCAGCAGCGTCGGGTCGTGCTGCAACGCCACGTCCAGGAACGGATCGGCCGGCACGAACAGCACCACGAACTCCGGGGTGTCGTCGAACGCCGTCCAGTAGGACTTGGCCGCCAACGCGTCCACGTGCGCCCGAAGGTGCTTCGCGTGCGCCCGCAGACGCGCGTTGCGCTCCCGGTCGTCCCGCGCCTCCATCGCGGTCAGGTACGCGTCGAAGGGGGCCTTGGCGTCCACCACCACCGACCGCCCACCGTGCAACCGGACCACCAGGTCGGGGCGGACCTGCCGGTCGTCGCTGGTGGCGGTGACCTGTTCGGAGAAGTCGCAGTGCTCCAGCATGCCGGCGGCCTCGACGATCCGGCGGAGCTGGTGCTCGCCCCACCGCCCGCGCACCTGGGGCGCGCGCAGCGCCGCCACCAGCTGCTTGGTCTCGGTACGCAGCTCACCGGAGACCACCCCCATGGCGCGCACCTGCTCGCGCAGTTCGGCGTAGGCGTCGACCCGGTCCCGTTCCAGTTCGGTCACCCGGGACTCGTAGCGGCGCAGGGTCTCGTGCAGCGGCGCGACCGCCCGCGCCACCGCCTCCTGCGACTGGGCGGTCGCCTCGTAGTTCAACGCCCGCATCGACTGCTCCAGCCGGCCCTCGCCCTCCCGGGCGGCGGTCAGGGTGGCGTCCAGTCGGGCGATCTCCGCCGCCGCGCGGGCCCGCGCGGCGAACCAGCCGACCGCGCCGCCGGCACCGAGGCAGACCACCACCACGGCCAGCGTCGAGAAGTCCATCCCCCGAGCTTGCCAAAACGGGTACGGCGTGACGAGCAGGGGTACGTTCGGGCCATGGACACCCTGGTCTTCCTCGGCGCCCAGGTGGTGAACCTGCACGGCGACGCCCCGGCGGTCCGTCAGGCGCTGGTGGACGCCGCCGAGCGGTACAACGCGGCCGGCGGCCAGTTGGAGCAGGCCCGTACGGTCCGGCAGTACCAGCTCGCCCGGGAGACCGCCCTGGAAGGGCCCGCCCACGTCCGGGCCGCGCGTACGGCGCTCGGCCTCGACCCCGGACCAGGGCAGGCCGCCGACGGCGCGCGGCAGTGGTAGCAGGGGACCCCTCCTCCTCAAGAAGCGGTAGGAAGGGCCCCCTGCCACCAACCCAGCAGTGCTGGTACGACCAACCCGTCAGCCGGTGTTGCGCATCCCGGCGGCGATGCCGTTCACCGTGGTGAGCAGGGCGCGCTCCAGCGCCGTACCGTCGCTGGGAGCCCGCCGCCCGCCCGGCGCGGTGGCCACCGCCCGCCCGGCCGCCCCGGAGTCGCGGTACTGCCGCAGCAGCGCCACCTGGAGGTGGTGCAGCGGTTCGAGGTAGGTGTCCCGCACGGCCAGGGTGCGCTGGAGCACCGGGGAGTTCTCCAGCAGGGCGGGCGAGCCGGTCACCCCCAGCACCTCCTGCCGGGTCAGCTCGTACTCCTGCTCGATCTTGTGGAAGATCGGGTGCAGTTGCTCGGGGACCAGGGTCTCGACGTACCGGCGGGCGATGGTCAGGTCGGTCTTGGTCAGCATCATCTCGACGTTCGACAGGAACGTGCGGAAGAAGTGCCAGTTGCGGTGCATCTCGGCGAGCACGTCGGCCAGCCCCGCCTCGCGGGCGGCAGCCAGCCCGGAACCGACCCCGAACCAGCCGGGAACGATCTGCCGGGTCTGCGTCCAGCCGAACACCCAGGGAATCGCCCGCAGTCCGGCCAGGCCCGCGCCGGTGTTCGGCCGCTTCGCCGGCCGGGAACCGATGTTCAACGCACCGAGCAGCTCGGTCGGGGTCGATGCCCAGAAGTACGCCGGCAGGTCCGGGTCCTCCACGAGGGACCGGTAGCTGCGGTACGCCGACCCGGAGACCACGTCCATCGCCGCGTCCCAGCGTTCCAGCATCTCGGCCGGCTGCCGGGGCGCTGTGTGCAGCAGCGTCGCCTGGAGCACGGCGGCCAGGGTCAGCTCCAGGTTCTCCCGGGCCAGCGAGGGCAGGGTGTACTTGTCGGAGATGACCTCGCCCTGCTCGGTGACCTTGATCGCGCCGTCCAGCGTGCCGTACGGCTGGGCCAGGATCGCCTCGTGGGTGGGGCCGCCGCCCCGGCCGACCGTGCCGCCCCGGCCGTGGAACAGCCGCAGGTGCACGCCGTGCCGGGCGGCCACGTCCCGCAGCGCCCGCTGCGCCCGGTGGATCGACCACTGGCTGGTGGTGATGCCGGCCTCCTTGTTGGAGTCGGAGTAGCCGAGCATCACCTCCTGCACGTCGTCGCGGGCCGCCACCAGCTGCCGGTACGCGGGCAGTGACAGCAGCTCGTCGAGGAGTTCGCCACCGGCGTTCAGCTCGGCCGGGGTCTCCAGCAGCGGTACGAAGCCGATCCGTGCCCGCCCGCTGTGCGCGTCGACCAGACCCGCCTCGCGGGCCAGCACCACGGCGGCGAGCACGTCGTCCACGCCGAGGGTCATCGAGACGATGTACGACTCGATGACCTCGTGTCCGAACCGGTCCTGTGCCTCCCGGACCGCGCCGAAGACGTCGAAGGTCTTCCGGGCCGCCTCGGTCAGCGGGGTGTCCGCCGTGGAGAGCGGCCGGCGGCCGGTCAGCTCGTCGGCGAGGAGCTTCGTCCGCTCCAGCCGGGTCAGCGACGGGTAGTCGTCCACCTCGCCGACGGCCTTGTAGAGCTGGGCGAGCACCGCGTGGTGCGCCTCGGCGTGCTCGCGGATGTCCATCGTCGCCAGGTGCAGGCCGAACGCCGAGACGGTCCGGATCGTCGAGGCGAGCCGCCCCACGGCGGTGAGCTGCCCGGAGTTGCGGGCCAGCGAGGCGCGCAGCAGTTCCAGGTCGGCGACCAGCTCGGCGGAGCCCTGGTAGTCCCGCCCCGGCACGTGCGGGGTGCCCTGGCGCAGCCGCTGCCGGGTGTTGGCCAGCTTCGCCTTCACGCACCGGGCCTTGAGCCGGTACGGCTCCTCGGCGTTGACCCGGCGGAACCGGGCGGCCACCTCGGGCAGCGCGTCGAGGTCGGTGGCGAGGCTCGCGGACAGGTCGAGCGAGACGCCGCGCAGCCGGCGGGAGACCGACACCTCGTTGATCAGGTGGTCCATCGCCCGCTCGGTGGCGGCGATGCCGTGCTCGTGCTGGATGACCAGCACCTCGCGGGTCACCGCCGGGGTGACGAACGGATTGCCGTCCCGGTCGCCGCCGATCCAGGTGCCGAAGGTCAGCGGCCGGGCGGTCGGCGAGGTCTCCACCCCCAGGGTGCGCAGGGTGTCGGCCAGGTCGTCGAGGACCTGCGGTGCGGCCTCGGCGTAGAGGTCGCGCAGGTAGTAGATGGCGTTACGCGCCTCGTCGGTGGGATCCGGCCGGTCCAGCCGCAGCTCGTCGGTCTGCCACATCAGGTCGAGCAGTTCGGCGAGGCGGCGGTTCGCCGGCCCCTCGTCGCTCGCGCCGTAGAGGATCGCGTTGGCCGTCTCGGCGTCCAGTTCGTCGGCGATGGCCCGGAGCTTGGACAGGATCGAGCGGCGGGCCGCCTCGGTCGGGTGGGCGGTGAAGACCGGCCGGACCGCGAGGCGGCGGGCTGCCCCGGCGATCTCCTCCGCCGGCACGCCCCGCTCGGAGATCATCGTGGCGGCCTGGTCCAGCCAGCCGCCCTGCACGGCGCGGCGGCGGCGCAGGTCCCGCGCCCGGTGCACCTGCTCGGTGATGTTGGCCAGGTGGAAGTAGGTGGAGAAGGCCCGCGCCAGCTTGGTGCCGGTGGTCACGTCGAGGCCGCCGAGGCGGTGCGCGGCGACCTCCGCGTCGGTGCGGACCAGGGCGCGGATCTCCTCGACCAGGTCGAGCAGCGGGCGCCCCTCCTGCCGGGCCAGGGTCTGCCCGAGCAGGGTCCCCAGGCGGCGGATGTCGGCGCGCAGCGCGGCGTCGGGCCCGTCGTGGTCGTGCTGGTCGGTCACGGGTTGCGCTCCTTACGTGAGGACGAAGGACTGCGCTGTCCGACTCCCTGGATCGTATCCGCGCCACCTCCCGGCGGGGGGAGCGGCCCTGAGATGTGGCTCATTGCGTGGGAATCCCCAGCTGTGCTGCGGCGAGGAGGAAAACCGGTTGGGGCGGCCGATAGCGTCGGACCATGGTCGACCGCACGTACCCGCCCAAACCACGCCCCGGGGACCGGGTCGCGGTGGTCTCCCCGTCCGCCGGCCTGCCGGCGATCTTCCCGCACGTGTACGAACTCGGTCTGCGCCGGCTGCGGAAGGAGTTGGGGCTGGAACCGGTCGAGTACCCGACCACCCGGGTCATGGACACCGACCCCCGGGATCGGGCCCGGGACCTCACCGCCGCCTTCGCCGACCCGTCGGTCACGGCGGTGCTCGCCACGGTGGGCGGCGACGACCAGCTCACCGTCACGCCGCACCTGGACGACGCGGTGCTGCGGGCCAACCCGAAGCCCTACTTCGGCTACTCGGACAACACCAACCTGCTCAACCACCTGCACCGGATCGGCATCGTCGCGTACCACGGCGGGTCGGTGCTGGTGCACCTCGGCCGCCCCGGCGCGGCGCATCCGCTGACCATGGAGTCGCTGCGCGCCGCGCTGTTCACCACCGGCTGGTACGAGCTACGTCCGCCCCGGCAGTGGGGTGACCAGCCCCTCGACTGGAACGACCCGTCGACGCTGGACACCGAGCCGCCGATGCTCCCGGGCACCGGCTGGACGTGGGAGGGGCCGCAGCGCGCCGTCGAGGGGCCGGCCTGGGGCGGCAACCTGGAGATCCTGCACTGGTTGGCCGCCGCCGACCGGATCGCCCCGGCCGCCGAACTGGCCGGCTCGGTGTTCCTGGTGGAGACCTCGGAGGAGCTGCCGTCGGCCGTCGAGGTGTACCGGATGCTGCGCAACCTGGGGGAGCGGGGCCTGCTCGCCAGCTTCCCCGCCGTCCTGGTCGGCCGGGCCAAGGCGTGGGACTTCGCCCGCCCGCACACCGTCGAGCAGCGCCACGGGTACGCCGAGGCGCAGCGGGCGGCCGTCACCCGCGCGTTGCGCGAGTACGCCCCGGACGCCGTGGTCGTCTTCGACGTCGACCTCGGCCACACCGACCCGCAGCTGATCGTCCCGTACGGCGGGCAGGTGCGCGTCGACGCCGTGACGCGCCGCATCACCGTCCGCTACTGACTCCGCCCGCCCTGGGCCGGCTCCCCGCCCGCCACGCCGGGCTTGATCCATTCCGGTTCGCCGATGTCGGGGTGTCCACTTGACCGGACACCCCGACATCGGCGAACGGGTCGGGGTCGTGCGGTCGGCTACGGGCTGGCCCGCTCCCGGACGAACACGCCGGCACCGGGCGCGCCGTCGACGAGTCCCCGCGCCTTGAGCCAGTCGACGGCGGAGCGTACGACCTGGCGGGACACCGTGAACTCGGCGCAGAGCTCGGTGCCCGAGGGCAGCTTGCTGCCCGGGGGGTACTCGCCTGACTCGATCCGCTCGGTCAGCGCATCGATGAGCTTTTGCTTCTTCGTATAGGCAGTCATGGGTGAACTTCCGTGGCAGGTACTGCCCATGTGATCACGTGTGCCGGCAAAGCGTCAATGAAATGCGAGATCAAGGCTTGACCTGGCATGACAGGTCGTCATAGGTTTTGGTGGGTGGCCGTGGCAGGTTGCTCGTACAGACAGAAACGGCCCGGGGCGGAGGTGGAGCTCCGATCCCCGGGCCTTGACCGGGAAGGAGCCCCGGCCCATGACCAACCTATCCAGTTCCGACCATCCGCCCTGGTGCCTGCCCGGCCCTGACTGTGCTGCGTCGAGTGACCTGCACCTGTCCCGTTTGGTCGGGACGGCGGTTAGCGGCGACGAGGTGATCCAGGCGCGGCTCGGTCTGTGGCGAATGGATGTCGGTCCGACCCCGCCCACCGGCCTGCTGCTCGAACTCTCCGCCGGTGAGCATGTGGAACGGTGGCCGCTCGACCTGGTTCAGTCCCGGGCGCTGGCCCACCTCGCCGGCCGGCTGGTCCGCAAACTGGGGCCTTGGCCGGCGATCGTCGCCGCATGAAACCCGCCGACCGACCCTGATCCGGCCGCCCTTTGATCCACTTCCTGATTGCGGCAAGTTGGGGTGTCCGGTGTCGAGGTGGCCCCGACTTGCCGCAATCCGTGGCGGCTTCTCCGACCCGGGGCGGTCAGAGGGTGATGGGGCAGCGGCCGGCGCTGTAGTGGGTCACTGCCGCCACGATCTCCTGCTCCGAACGGTCCGCGAAGTTCAGCGTCGACACCAGACCGGAGCCGTAGAAGGCGTTCAACATGCTGCTGTCCAGCGCGGTGTACGCCCCGAGGTTCTGCAACATACGCGGATCCCGGAGCTGGACGACCAGCATCTTCTCCAGGCTCCACCGGCGGCGACGGATCTGCCCGACCGCCTCCCAGGGCACCCAGACCGCCTGGCCACGGGTCGGCCGCGTCCGGATCCACAGCCCGGCCGGGCTCAGGGCCAGCACCGGGCCACCCGAGGCGATCAGCCACAGTTGGATCCCGAGCGGCAGGCCGATCGCGGCGAGCAGGCAGACGAAGATGCCGACGATGCCGAGGGCGGCGTTGGCGCGCATGTCCGGGTCGGTGGAGCCCGCCAGGCCGAGGCCGGCGAGGCAGATGATCGGGCTGAGCAGGACCAGCGCGACCGCGCCCATGACCAGACCCCGCTTGGCGACGCTGGGGCGGACCACGAAGGGTTGGTCCTCCGGAATGCGCTTGGCCGTCGGGGCCGGCGGGGGCGGATAACCCGGATGCCCCACCGGGTATCCGGGCTGCGGGGGTCCGGGCTGCGGGTATCCCGGCGACGGCTGGCCGTACGGTGGCTGTGGCACGTGGCCGTACGGGGGCTGGCCGTAGGGAGGCTGCGGCGGGTGGCCGGGCGGAGGAGGGGTGGTCACCGGGTTGCTCCAGCTGTCGGGCGGGACACGGGCGCCCAGCGTACGACGGGTCGGCCCGGCCGGGGTCGGCGCGACCGACCGCGGCTGCCCCGTACCCCCTCGTGTGGCCCGGTCCGGCCCGCGCGGGCGGCTCGGGACGCCCGTCGACGCGGGGCGTCGTGGCACGTCTGCGGCGCCGATCCTCCCCGGGGACGGTGGCGCCGGCACCGGTCAAATCGTTCGTACCGCGAGATAGGCTGGCATTCGTACACCCCCCGTCCGGCCGGACTCGGGGTACCTGTTCGTGTGCCAGCAGCCCACCGGGCGTGCTCCTCCGGCGACACTCACTGGAAGTGGTTCACATGCTCACCGGCCTCTTCTCCGCCGCCCTGACCGACCCGGGGCTGGCCCGGGCACGTGACCTGGCGCGCTCCGGGGCCGCGCAGGCCGACGGACTCGACCTCACCGCCCCGCCGGCCCTGCGCCCGTTCGCGGTGGCCGCCGTGGCCGCCGACGCGGCCGGGCCGCAGGGCGGGGCCGGGCGCCCGGTGCTCGCCGTCACCGCCACCACCCGGGAGGCCGACGACCTGGCCGCCGCGCTGGGCAGCCTCCTCCCGTCCACCCAGGTGGCCGTCTTCCCCTCCTGGGAGACGCTGCCGCACGAGCGGCTTTCGCCCCGCTCCGACACGGTCGGCCGCCGGCTGGCGGTGCTGCGCCGGCTCGCCCACCCGGACGCCGTCGACGCGCACGGTGGCAGCGGGCCGTTGCGGGTGGTCGTCGCGCCCGTCCGGTCGCTGCTGCAACCACAGCTCAAGGGCCTCGGCGACCTGGAACCGGTGCAGCTCGCGCCCGGCGGGGAGGCGGATCTGGAGGGCGTCGCCCGGCGGCTCGCCGACCTGGCGTACGCGCGGGTCGACCTGGTCACCAAGCGGGGCGAGTTCGCCGTACGCGGTGGCATCCTCGACGTCTTCCCGCCCACCGACGAGCACCCGTCCCGGGTCGAGTTCTGGGGCGACGAGGTGGAGGAGATCCGTACCTTCGCCGTCGCCGACCAGCGCACCATCGAGGCGTCCCCGCGACTGTGGGCCCCGCCCTGCCGGGAGCTGCTGCTCACGCCGGCGGTGCGGAAGCGGGCCGCCGCCCTGGCGGTCGAGCATCCCGAGCTGGCCGAGATCCTCGACAAGCTGGCCGAGGGCATGCCGGTCGAGGGTATGGAGTCGCTCGCGCCGGAGCTGGTCGGACCCGACTCGATGGAACTGCTGCTGCACTGCATGCCGGCCGGCACGCACGTCCTGCTCTGCGACCCGGAGCGGATCCGCACCCGCGCGCACGACCTGGTGCGTACCTCCGACGAGTTCCTCCAGGCCAGCTGGGCCGCGGCCGCCGTCGGGGGCCGGGCCCCGGTCGACCTCGGCGCCGCCGCCTTCAAGACCCTGGCCGAGGTACGCTCGGCCGCTGCCGCCCTGGGCCAGCCCTGGTGGACGCTGTCGCCGTTCGGCCTGGTCGAGTCCGACGGCGCGCCGGCGCGCCAGCCCTGGGAGGACGAGCCGGCCGAGGTCGACGTCACCCCGGACGACGCCATCGCGGTGACCCTGGCCGCGCAGCCGGCCCCGCTCTACCACGGCGAGACGCCCCGGCTGGTCGACGACCTCAAGCGCTGGGCCGGCGAGGGCTGGTCGATCGCGCTGGTCTTCGAGGGGCACGGCCCCGCCCAGCGGGCCGTCGAGGTGCTCCGGGACGCCGGCCTGGGTGCCCGGCTCACCGAGGAGGTGCCGACCGCCCCCGCCCCGGGTGAGCTGCTGGTCACCTGCGGCTCGCTCAGCCAGGGCTTCGTCGACGAGGCGTCCCGCTTCGTCCTGCTCACCGGCGACGACGTCACCGGTGGCCGGGGCACCTCCACCCGGGACATGCGCAAGCTGCCCAGTAGGCGGCGCAACACCATCGACCCGCTGGAGCTGAAGGCCGGCGACCACGTCGTGCACGAGCAGCACGGCATCGGCCGCTACGTCGAGCTGGTGCAGCGGACGGTCAACGGCGCGTCCCGGGAATACCTGGTCATCGAGTACGCCCCGAGCAAGCGCGGACAGCCCGGCGACCGGCTCTTCGTCCCGACCGACCAGCTCGACCAGCTCTCCCGGTACGTCGGCGGCGAGCAGCCGGCCCTGCACAAGATGGGCGGCGCGGACTGGCAGAAGTCCAAGGCCCGCGCCCGTAAGGCGGTCAAGGAGATCGCCGCACAGCTCATCCAGCTCTACGCCGCCCGCAAGGCGTCCCGGGGGCACGCGTTCGGGCCGGACACCCCGTGGCAGCGGGAGCTGGAGGACGCCTTCCCCTGGCAGGAGACCCCCGACCAGCTCGCCGCCATCGAGGAGGTCAAGCGGGACATGGAGCAGACCGTCCCGATGGACCGGCTGATCTGCGGCGACGTCGGCTACGGCAAGACCGAGATCGCGGTACGGGCGGCGTTCAAGGCGGTGCAGGACGGCAAGCAGGTGGCCGTACTGGTGCCGACCACGCTCCTGGCCCAGCAGCACTACAACACCTTCGCCGAGCGGATGAGCCAGTTCCCGGTCGAGATCCGGCAGCTCTCCCGCTTCCAGACGCCGAAGGAGGCCGAACGGACCATGGAGATGGTCACCGAGGGGAGCGCCGACATCGTGATCGGCACCCACCGGCTGCTCTCCGCGGCGACCCGGTTCAAGTCCCTCGGCCTGGTGATCGTCGACGAGGAGCAGCGGTTCGGCGTCGAGCACAAGGAGCACCTGAAGTCGCTGCGCGCCTCGGTGGACGTGCTCAGCATGTCGGCCACCCCGATCCCGCGGACCCTGGAGATGGCGATCACCGGCATCCGGGAGATGTCCACCATCGCCACGCCCCCGGAGGAGCGGCACCCGGTGCTCACCTTCGTCGGGGCGTTCGACGAGCGGCAGGTGGCCGCCTCGATCCACCGTGAGCTGCTCCGCGACGGTCAGGTGTTCTACCTGCACAACCGGGTCGAGTCGATCGACAAGGCGGCCCGGCGGATCCGGGAGATGGTGCCCGAGGCCCGGGTCGCGGTGGCGCACGGCCAGATGGGCGAGGACGCCCTGGAGAAGGTCATGGTCGGCTTCTGGGAGAAGGAGTTCGACGTCCTGGTCTGCACGACGATCGTGGAGTCCGGCATCGACATCCCGAACGCGAACACGCTGATCGTGGAGCGGGCCGACCTGCTCGGCCTGGCCCAGCTGCACCAGATCCGGGGCCGGGTCGGCCGGGGCCGGGAGCGGGCGTACGCGTACTTCCTCTACCCGCCGGAGAAGCCGCTGACCGAACACGCCCACGAGCGGCTGGCCACCATCGCCCAGCACACCGAACTGGGTGCGGGCATGTACGTGGCGATGAAGGACCTGGAGATCCGGGGCGCGGGCAACCTGCTCGGCGGCGAGCAGTCCGGCCACATCGAGGGGGTCGGCTTCGACCTGTACGTCCGGATGGTCGGCGAGGCGGTGCAGGCGTTCAAGGGCGAGCGCCCGGAGGAGGAGACCGACGTCAAGATCGACCTGCCGGTCGACGCGCACCTGCCGCACGACTACGTCGGCGTGGAGCGGCTGCGCCTGGAGATGTACCGCAAGCTCGCCGAGGCGCGCGACTCCGAGCGGCTGCGTGAGGTGGCCGCCGAGATGACCGACCGGTACGGCGAGCCGCCGGCCCCGGTGCAGAACCTGATCGCGGTGGCGAGGTTCCGGCTGCTGGCCCGCCGCTACGGCCTGACCGACGTCAGCATGCAGGGCAAGCACATCCGGTTCGGCCCGCTGCCGCTGCCCGACTCCAAGCAGCTGCGGCTCAAGCGGTACCACCCGGACTCGGTCTACAAGTCCGCCCTCGACCAGGTCAGCGTCCCGAGGCCCAGCACCCGCCGGGTCGGTGGCGAGCCGCTGCGCGACCAGGCCCTCCTGGAGTGGTGCGCCCAGCTCCTCGCCGATGTCCTCGGCCCCCCGGCCGGCGCGTCCGCCGGCCCGGCGGGGGCGGGCGCGGCCGGGGGGCGGGGCGTGAGAGAGTGACCGTCATGCGTGCTCGCCGTCTTGTCGCCGTCGCCAGCGTGGCGGTCGGCCTCGTCGCCCTCTCCGGTTGTCGTTCCGAGCCCGGGGTCGCCGCCTATGTCGGCGACCAGCGGATCACCGAGGACGCGGTGACCCGCATCCTGGACGAGCTGCGGGACGACGCCGCCGCGTCGACCCCGCAGCGGCCGGCCACGGACCAGCCCGCCGGTCAGCCGGGCGCCCCCGAGCAGCGCCTGCCCGGCCGGAGCGAGGTGGTCAGCACCCTGGTCCTCGGCCAGGTCTGCCAGCGGCTCTCCGCCGACAAGGGCTACCGCCCGCAGAACCAGGTACCGGTCGAGCAGGTCAGCCAGCAGCTCGGCTACCCGACGGACACGACGTACCCGCAGCGGGTGGCGGAGCTCTACACCTGCCTCTCCGGGATGCCGTCCGGGCAGCCGGTCGCGCCGACCGAGCAGGAGATGGTCGACCTGGTCAAGGCGGGCAAGAAGGCCGGTGCCATCCCCGAGGAGGTGACCGTCGAGCAGGCGGCGACCCAGCTCGACGGGCAGCAGCTGCGCAGCGCGTTGGCCACCCGCAACGCGCTCGCCGAGGCGGTCGAGGGGTACGACGTCACGGTCAACCCGCGTTACCGTCCGCTCTCCTTCCCGGTGCTCAGCTTCGCCGGCAACGTCGCGGCGGTCAGCGTGCCGCTGGGCGAGACCGGCTCCGACGCGGTGGCCGACGACGCCTGAGCATGACCGCCGCAACGCGCACGACCGCCGCAACCCGCACGACCGCCGCAACCCGCACGACCGCCCGGAGCAGCCGATGACCGGGCGGATCGTGCTGCTGGTCACCTCGCCCCGGCTGCCGGCCGGGCTGTTGACCGCCGCGGCCTGGGACGTCGTACGCGCGCATCCGGTCCTGACCGGGGCGGAGAGCGAGGCGACCACGGCGCTGCGGACGGCGGGCGCCGAGGTCACCGTGGTCGACGCGGCGGCCACCCCGGCGCTGCTCGACGCGGCGGCCCGGCACGGCACGGTGGTCTGGCTGGCCGGCCCGGCCGGCGACGAGACGCTCGCCCGCGAGTTGGGCCTGCGCCTGGCCCGGGAGCCGGGCCTGGCCGAGTTGGAGCTGATGTACGGCTCGTGGGACCCGCCGGGCGCGCGGCTGCTGGACGCCGTCGAGGTGATGGACCGGCTCGCCTCGCCGGGCGGGGATCCGTGGAAGCGGGCGCAGACCCACCGCAGCCTCTCCGGCTTCCTGCTGGAGGAGTGCTACGAGGCGTACGACGCGATCGTCGCGGGGGACACCGACGCGCTCCGCGAGGAACTGGGTGACGTGCTGCTCCAGGTGGTGCTGCACGCCCGGCTCGCGGAGGAACTGCCCGACGGCGAGCGGTGGAGCATCGACGACGTAGCCGGTGGCCTGGTCGACAAGATGATCCGCCGCAACCCGCACGTCTTCGCCGGGGCCGAGGCGGGCACCCTGGAGGAGATCACCGCCAGCTGGGAGCGGATCAAGCGGGCCGAGAAGGCCCGGGACTCGGTGCTGGACGGCATCGCCATGAGCCAGCCGGCCCTCGCCCTGGCCGCCAAGATCCTGGAGCGCGCCGGGCGGATCGGCCTGGCCGTGCCGCCCGGCGAGCCGGCCGAGAACGCCGACCCGGAGACCCGCCTCGGCGCGGAGCTGCTGCGGATCGTCGCCGAGGCCCGCGCCGCCGGCCTGGACCCGGAGGCCGCCCTCCGCCGCGCCACCCTCGCCCACGCCGCCACCATCCGCGCCGCCGAACCCCCCGCTTCCTGACCGGCGTCATCCCCGAGGCCCCCGGGCGACACCACGTGCGGCAGCGGCCGGGTGGTGGGGCGGCTAGGGTCGGGGGATGTTCACCGAGCGGGCCGAGCGGATCGTCGACGCGTTGCTGGAGAGCCGTCCGGAGCTGGCCTCCGCAGCGGGGGACCACCGCTACGACGACCGGTTGCCCGACTGGTCCGCCGACGCCGTCGCCGCCGACCGGGTGATGCTGCGGGAGGCGGCGCACGCGCTCGCCGAGGTGGACGCGGACTCCCTCCCGGTCGAGGAGTCGGTCGACCACGCCCTGCTCACCGCCCTGGTCGACCGGGAACTCTTCGAGTCGACCGAGATCCGGACGCACGAGTGGGACCCGCTGCGGCACAACCCCGGCCTACTGCTGCACGCCCTGCTGTCCCGCCCGTACGCCCCGGTCGAGGTGCGGCTGACCCACCTGGCCGGGCGGCTGGCGGCCGTACCCGACGCCCTGGCGACCGCGCGCGCGACGCTGCGCGACCTGCCGCGCATCCACGCCGAGACGGCGGTCGGGCAGTTCACCGGTACGGCGGCGCTGGTGCGCCACGAGGTGCCCGCGCTGCTGGCGCAGGCCCCGGCGCTCGGCGACCGGGTGGAACCGACGGCGCGGGCGGCGGTCGCCGCGCTGGCGGAGTTCGCCGACTGGCTGCGGGCCGGGCTGGCCGCCGACGACGGGCCCGGCCCGGACCCCCGGCTCGGCCGCCGTCGCTGGGAGGCCCGGCTCTGGCACACCCTGGACACCGAGCTGCCCGCCGCCGAGGTGCTGCGCCGCGCCTGGGCCAACCTGGAGCGGGTGACCGAGGAGATCCGCGTGGCCGCCGTCGAGCTGGTCGGTGGTCCGGCCGACGACGAGACGGTACGCCGGGCGCTGGACCTGCTCGCCGCCGAGCACCCGGACGACCACACCATCGTCGACCTGGCCTCGGTCACGCTCGACGAGGCCACCGACTTCGTCCGGGCGCACGACCTGGTCTCCCTGGTCGACGACCCGTGCGTGATCCAGGAGATGCCGGAGTTCGCCCGGGGCGTGGCGGTGGCGTACTGCGACTCGCCCGGCGGGCTGGAGACGGCGGACCTGCCTACGTTCTACTGCATCGCGCCGACCCCGGCGGACTGGCCGGCGCACCGGGTGGCGTCGTTCTACCGCGAGTACAACGACCACATGATCCGCAACCTGACCGTGCACGAGGCGATGCCCGGACACTTCCTCCAGCTCGCCCACGCGCGGCGGTACGCCGGCACCACCCGGGTACGGGCATTGGCCCGCTCCGGGCCGTTCGTCGAGGGCTGGGCGGTCTACGCCGAGGAGCTGATGGCCACCGCCGGCTTCGGTGGCCTGCCGGTGCGCTTGCAGCAGCTCAAGATGCAGCTGCGGATGACCATCAACGCGCTGCTCGACCAGTTGACACACTGCGAGGAGCTGCCCGAGGCCGAGGCGATGGCGCTGATGACCGGCCGGGGCTTCCAGGAGGAGGGGGAGGCGGCCGGCAAGTGGCGGCGGGCGCTGCTCACCTCGACGCAGCTCTCGACGTACTTCGTCGGCTACGCCGAGATCGCGGAGATCGGCGCGGCCCGTCCGGCGCAGGTGCCGGTACGGTGGTGGCACGACGCGATGCTCGCCCACGACTGCCCGCCCCCGCGCCACCTGCGCACCCTGCTCGGGGTGTGAGGCGCACGCCGTACCGCCGGCACCGGACCGTACGAAGCGTCAGGCCTTGCCGGGGCGGCGGTCGACCACGCCCGCGCCGGGCGGCAGGTCGAAGGCGGCGCCGTCGACGGAGTCGCGGATGCTGCTCAAGGCCAGCTCGGTCGGCTTGCCGTCGACCGCGCCGGTGAAACTGCCGAGCACACCGTCGCTGGTCACGCACGCGGTGAACGGGGACACCTCGGCGGAGCGGACGTCGACGCAGGTGGCCGGGTGCCCGGCCAGCGTGGTGTCGCTCTGCTCGATCACCGCGTCCGGGTCGAGGGCGGCGGTGGTCAGCAGCCCCATGACCGCCGGCGGGGTGACCATGCCCTGCCGCTCGGCCTCGGTGTAGACGGCGACCGAGGGACGGCTGGCCGGGGTCGGCGGCAGGGTGAGGGTGCACACCGGCTTGCCGGTGGTCTGGCAGGTGGCGAGGGACTCGGCGTTGACGCTGATCTTGCCACCGGGGTACGTGTAGGCGGTGCGGACCGGGTCCTGGGACTGGGCGATCGACACGGTGCGACCGCCGGGAAGCTGGTACTCGGCGGAGTAGGTCAACTCGTGCGCGCTGTCCAGCCGGGCGGCCAGTTCGTTGACGAGGTCGCCCCGGCCGATCACGCGTCCGGTGTCGTCGAGGGCCTGGCAACCCGTGACGGTGAACGACGCGATGACCGGTACGGCGAGCACGCGAAGAACAGTCGAGGCGGCGGGCATGATGCTCAGCCTTGCCGATCGGGTCCACCGATCGCAAACCGGTTGCCGGTTGAGTCGTGAGAATCCGGGAATGTCCGTCGGAACCGCCACCGGTGGTACACGGGCGACGCGGTGCCCACGAGCGTCGCCCGATACGCTGCGTTCAACGTCTGCCTCAGCCGCACCGTCGCGGCCTTACCGGACCGGACACTCTCACACGAACAACGAGGAGCGACTCAGTGGCAACCATCGAGGGAATCGTCGCCCGGGAGATTCTCGACTCGCGGGGCAACCCGACCGTCGAGGTCGAGGTCGGCCTGGACGACGGCACGGTGGCCCGCGCCGCGGTGCCCTCCGGCGCCTCCACCGGCGCCTTCGAGGCGATCGAGCTGCGCGACGGTGACTCCGACCGCTACCTGGGCAAGGGTGTCGAGAAGGCGGTCGCGAACATCGAGGACAAGATCGTCGACCAGCTCGTCGGCTACGAGGCCAGCGAGCAGCGGCTGATCGACCAGAAGATGCTGGACATCGACGGCACGGACAACAAGTCCGAGCTGGGCGCGAACGCCATCCTCGGCGTCTCGCTCGCGGTGGCCAAGGCGGCGGCCGGCAGCGCCGAGCTGAGCCTCTTCCGCTACCTGGGCGGCCCGAACGCGCACCTGCTGCCGGTGCCGATGATGAACATCCTCAACGGTGGCGCGCACGCCGACTCGAACGTCGACGTCCAGGAGTTCATGATCGCCCCGATCGGGGCGCCCAGCTTCCGTGAGGCGGTGCGCTCGGGCGCGGAGGTCTACCACGCGCTCAAGTCCGTGCTCAAGAAGCAGGGCCTCTCCACCGGCCTCGGCGACGAGGGCGGCTTCGCGCCGAACCTGCCCACCAACGCCGCCGCGCTGGACCTGATCGCCGAGGCGGTCGAGAAGGCCGGCTACCGGCTCGGCACCGACATCGTCTTCGCCCTGGACGTGGCCGCGACGGAGTTCTTCGACAACGGCACCTACACCTTCGAGGGCTCGCCGAAGAGCGCCGAGGAGATGAGCAACTACTACACCAAGCTCGCCGGTGACTACCCGATCGTGTCGATCGAGGACCCGCTGGCCGAGGACGACTGGACCGGCTGGGCCACCCTGACCGCCGCGCTCGGCGACCGGGTCCAGATCGTCGGCGACGACCTGTTCGTCACCAACCCGCAGCGCATCGCCCGGGGCATCGCCGAGAAGGCGGCGAACGCGGTGCTCGTGAAGGTCAACCAGATCGGCTCGCTCACCGAGACCCTCGACGCGGTGGACCTGGCCCACCGGGCCGGTTTCCGGTGCATGATGAGCCACCGCTCCGGCGAGACCGAGGACACCACCATCGCCGACCTGGCGGTGGCCACCGGCTGCGGCCAGATCAAGACCGGTGCCCCGGCCCGCTCGGACCGGGTGGCGAAGTACAACCAGCTCCTCCGGATCGAGGAGGAGCTGGCGGACGCGGCGCGGTACGCCGGTGCGGGTGCCTTCCCGCGCTACCGTTCCGCCTGACGGGCGCTGGTGCGTCGGGGAGGGGTGTGACGACGATGCAGCCGCGCCGCACACCGGGCGGGCAGCGCCCCGTCCGCCGGCCGGGTCATCCCGGCCGGCCCGGTGGGGCCCGCGTGCGGACCACCAGCCGGGACGGCGTCCGCGCCGAGTCGCGTGGCACCGCCGGTCGCGCTCCGGGCGCCGCCCGGGGTGCCGAGGGCGTACGCTCCGCGAGCCGCCCCGCGGCGGCCCGCCGGACGGCCGCCGGTGGCACCGTCAAGCGGCTCACCGCACCCCGTCCCCGACGCTTCACCGGGCGGGCCACCGTGCTCTTCGCGGTGCTCATCGCGCTCGCCCTCGGCTACACCTACCCGGTCCGGGTCTACCTCGACCAGCAGGCCGACATCGAGCGGATGGAGGCCGCCCAGGCCGCCCAGCGGGAGCTGATCGAGGAGCTCTCCGTCAAGGCGGCCAAGTGGCAGGACCCGGCCTACATCGAGACCCAGGCCCGGGAGCGGTTCTTCATGGGCCGCCCCGGCGAGACGCTGGTGGTGGTGCTCAAGGGCCAGGCCCCGGCCGACCAGGGGACCGGTCCGCTGCCACCCCGCTCCGAGCGTCCGCGCAGCGACGACCCGTGGTACGACACCCTCTGGTCGAGCATCGAGGCGGCCAACGCCGAGCGCCCCGACAAGTGAGCCCGGGGTGGACCCGACCACCGGACGGGGCGAGCACCCGGACACCGCCGAACGCCCGGACGGGTGAATTCGGGACGCCGGTTGGACGACCCACGACACCGGGTACGGCCTCGACCTGGTCGTCCGGACGACCGAACAGCACCGACGAGAGATGACGACCGTGACACTCGCACCCCCGCCGGAGCCGGCGGCGGACTCCGTACCCCCGCCGAAGCGGGAGCCGGCGACCGGGGCCGACCTGGCAGCGGTGGCCGCCCAGCTCGGACGCCCGCCCCGGGGCACCCGCGCGGTGGCCCACCGCTGCCCGTGCGGCCTGCCCGACGTGGTGGAGACCACCCCCCGGCTCGCCGACGGCACCCCGTTCCCGACCCTGTTCTACCTGACCTGTCCCCGGGCCACGGCCGCGTGCAGCCGGCTGGAGTCGGCCGGGCTGATGAAGGAGATGGCCGAGCGGCTCGCCACCGACCCGGAGCTGGCCGCCCGCTACCGGGCCGCCCACGAGGACTACCTCGCCCGGCGGGAGGCGATCGGCCAGGTGCCGGAGATCGCCGGCATCTCCGCCGGGGGCATGCCGGGACGGGTGAAGTGCCTGCACGTGCACCTCGGGCACGCGCTCGGCGCGGGGCCGGGGGTGAACCCGTTCGGCGACGAGACGTTGGCGCTGGTGGAACGGTGGTGGGCCGCCGGGCCGTGCGTGGACGTGCCGGCGGACGAATGAGCAGCGCGGAGTTCGCCGTCCGGCGGGCGCGTACGTCGGACGTACGGGGCATCCGCCGCCTGGTGGACACGTACACCGACGATCGGCGGCTGCTCAGCAAGGCCACCGTCACCCTCTACGAGGACGTGCAGGAGTTCCGGGTCGCCGAACGGGTCACCGACGGCACCGTGGTGGGCTGCGGCGCGCTGCACGTGATGTGGGAGGACCTGGCCGAGATCCGGACGGTCGCGGTGGACCCGGCGTGCCGGGGCCAGCGGCTCGGCCACCGGATCGTCGCCGACCTGATCGACGGAGCCCGCGAGCTGGGCGTGGGACGGATCTTCGTGCTGACCTTCGAGACCCGGTTCTTCGGCTCGTTCGGGTTCGAGGCGATCGACGGCGCGCCGGTCCCGCAGCCGGTCTACGAGCAGCTGCTGCGCTCGTACGACGAGGGTGTGGCGGAGTTCCTCGACCTGGAACGGGTCAAGCCGAACACCCTCGGCAACACCCGGATGCTGCTGCGCCTCTGACCGCCCCTGACCGCCTTGGGTGGTAGCAGGGGTCCCCTGTTACCGCATTTTGTCGAGCAGGGGTCCCCTGCAAACACCCCGACGCTTGACCAGCACAGGCACCCTGGTCCGCATGATCGTCCTTCGTCGGCTGGCCGGGCTGGTCGGGGCACTGGTGAGTTTGGTCGCCCTGGTCGGGGTGGTCCGCCTGGTCGCGCCGGCCACGGCAGGGGGTGGCGAGCCGCCCGGAGTGGCCCGGCAACTGGCCTTCCTGCGGGCCGCCCTCGACGACGGCGCGGGCGAGGACGCCCAGACGCTCTTCCCCGAGGGGTACTTCTTCGCGCACGTCCTCTACGGACTCGCCTGGGTGGAGCTGGGCATGCGCGAGCCCGCGCGCCGGGAGGAGTCTTCGCGGGAGGCCCGCTGGGCGCTGGCCCGGCTGGAGTCGCCCGCCGGGGTGGCTCCGTTCGACCCGGCGCTCACCCCGCCGTACGGGGTGTTCCACCAGGGCTGGACGAACTGGCTGCGCGGCGGGGTGCTCGCCCTGCGCCCGGCGGAGGGTCGCGACCCGGCCGAGGTGCGCCGCTTCGCCGAGACGTCCGCCGCGCTCGGCGCGGCCTTCGACGCGTCGACCACGCCGTACCTGACCGCCTATCCGCAGCAGGCGTGGCCGGTGGACTCCACCGTGGCGGTGGCCTCGCTACGGCTGCACGACACGCTGCTGCCGCCCCGCTTCCAGGGCACCATCGACCGGTGGCTCGACGGGGTCCGGCAGCGGCTGGACCCGCGTACCGGACTGATGCCGCACCGGGTCGACCCGGTCACCGGCGTGCCGGCCGAGGTGGCCCGGGGAACCTCGCAGAGCGTCATCCACCGGTTCCTGCCCGAGATCGACCCGGTCTTCGCCCGCCAGCAGTACCGGGTGTTCCGGGACCGCTACCTGGCCACGCCGCTCGGGCTGGGCCCGGCGGTGCGGGAGTACCCGGAGGGACTGGACGGTCCGGGGGACGTCGACTCGGGTCCGCTGCTGCTCGGGGTGAGCCTCTCGGCCACCGTGGTCACCCTGGGGGCGGCGCAGCGGCACGGCGACCACCGGCTCGCCGGGGCGCTGGCGAACTACGGCGAGCTGGCCGGGGTGCCGGTGCAGACCCCGTGGACGAAGCGGTACGCCCTCGGGGCGATGCCGATCGGGGACGCCTTCCTGGCCTGGGGCAAGACCGCCTACCCGTGGATGCCGGACACCACGTCCCAGCCGACACTGTCGGCCGGTGTCCCGTTCTGGTGGCCGCTGCCGCTGCTGTCCCTGCTGGTCGCGGTGGGCGTCGTGCCGTGGCTGCCGGTCCTGCTGCTCCGGTGGCGACGCCGACGGACCGGTACGCCGGCCGCCTCGGCGGGCCCGCCGCCGACCCGGACCGGCCCGCCGCCGACCCGGACCGGCCCGCCGGCCGCCGGGGCCGGCCCGCCGCCGAACCCGCCGCCCACCCCGGCCGGGCCGTCGGCACCGGTCCGGCCGCTGCCGTAGGGTTGCTGCCGTGACGACGCGCGTGGCGGCCATCGACTGCGGCACCAACTCGATCCGACTCCTGATCGCCGACCTGCCGGACGCTTCGGCAGGCCCGACGGCACCCCTGACCGACATCAGCCGGCGGCTCGAGATCGTCCGGCTCGGTCAGGGCGTGGACCAGACCGGCCGGCTCGCCCCCGAGGCGATCGAGCGGACTCGCGTCGCGCTGGCCGGGTACGCGGCGGAGATCGAGAAGCAGGGCGTGGACCGGGTGCGGATGTGCGCCACCTCCGCCTCCCGGGACGCCTCGAACGCCGCCGACTTCCGGGCCATGGTGGAACGGACCCTCGGCGTCGCACCGGAGGTGGTCACCGGCGACGAGGAGGCCCGGCTCTCCTTCACCGGCGCGGTGCGTGGGCTGCCGACCGACGCCGAAGCGCCGTATCTGGTGGTCGACATCGGTGGCGGATCCACCGAGTTCGTCCTCGGCACCCGTGAGGACGGCGTCGAGGCGGCGATCTCGGTGGACATCGGCTGCGTCCGGATGACCGAGCGGCACCTGCACGGCGACCCGCCGACCCCGGCGGAGGTGGCCGCCGCCGAGGCGGACGTCGCGGCGGCGGTGGACCGCGCGCTCACCGTCGTGCCGGGGCGGCGGGCCGCCACCCTGGTCGGGCTCGCCGGTTCGGTCACCACCGTGGTCGCCATCGCTCAGGGCCTGCACGAGTACGATCCGGAGCGGATCCACCACGCCCGGGTGTCGTACGAGACGGTGGCCGGGGTGACCGCCGACCTGCTCGGCAGGACGCGCGCCCAGCGGCTGGAGATCCCGGTGATGCACCCGGGCCGGGCGGACGTGATCGGGGCCGGCGCCCTGGTGCTCCGCGTGATCATGGAACGCGCCGGTATGTCCGCGCTGGTCGCCAGCGAGCACGACATCCTCGACGGCATCGCCTGGAGCATGCTGCCCGGTTGCTAGAGGCTTCCGGCCTGTCAGGCGAATCCTGGCAGGCCGGACGGTGTCCGTGTGGATTTGCGGAAGGGAAACGGCCCGTCGGCGTCGGCAGCTCCCGGCGGCGTTCGTCAACCGGTGCACCGGGGTCCAGCGAAGTGGACCCGACCCTGCGCGGTCGTGTCCGATCGGGCCGTTCGCCTAGTGGCTGGTGGGACGGTTGCTCCGGCGGACCACCAGCAGCACGACGACCAGCACCGCCAGGGCCGCCACCACCAGCAGCCCGATCACGACCGGGACGAGCGGCCTGAGGTCGAGGCCGCCGCTCTCCTGCGCCGCGGTCTCCTCCGACGCTGCCGTCGGCACCGCCCCCAGCGGGTTCGCGTCGACCGGGGGCACGTCGGCGGTCAGCGCCCGGACCAGGTCGAGCCTGCCGAAGCCGTATCGGTCGTCCCGACCGGGCGGCCCGGCGTCCCGGGCGGTGGACACCAACCGGTTGACCACGTCCGCCGCGCTCGCCTCGGGATAGCGCGCCCGGATCAGCGCCGCCGCCCCGGCCACCAGCGGCGCCGCCGCGCTCGTACCGTCCACGGTGACGTAGCCGCCCTCGGTCAGGTCCGACCACCGGCCGGCGGTGGTGGAGACGTCCACCCCGGGGGCGGTGATGGCGATCTGCTCGCCCCGGGTCGCGCCCGACCACGGCTCGCCGTCCCGGCCGGTGGCACCGACCGCGATCACACCGGGAAGTCGAGCCGGATAGAGCACCCCGGTGTCTCCCTGCTCGGCGTTGCCTGCGGCGGCGACCACCACGACGTCCTTCGACTGCGCGTACCGCACCGCCTCGGTGAGGGCGGAGCTGGTCGTGGGGCCGCCGTTGGAGATGTTGACGACCTTTGCGCCGTGGTCGACCGCGTACCGGATGCCCTCCGGCAGGTTGCTGCCGGCGAAGGTGTTCGTCGCGACGGTCACCGGCAGGATCCTCGCCCCCGGGGCGATGCCCAGGGCACGACCGCGGCCGCCGCCCCGCGCGGCGATCAGCCCCGCCACCCCGGTCCCGTGGTTGCGTTCGTCGACCTTGCCCTTGTCGTCCCGGCCGATCAGCCGCGTGCCGTCGAGGACCCGGCCGGCCAGGTCGGGGTGCTCCGCGTACACCCCGGTGTCGATGACCGCGACGGTGACGCCCTCACCGGTGGAGATCCGGTGTGCCTCGCCGACCCGCAGCGCGTCCAGGTGCCACTGCCGCTCCAGCGGGGGCACCGCGGCCCCGGCGGACACCGGCGTCCCGAGGGCGGTCAGCGCGAGCCCGGCCGCGACGGCCAGGACTCTCCGGCACAGGGCCGACAGCCGCGCACTCATTCGTGTCTCCTCATCGATCGGCACGCCTGGTCGCCGGTGACCCTATCGGACGGTGACCGGATCGCTCCGCCCCCGACGCGTGCCCCGGCCGCCCGACCGCCCGGCCCGGGGGCCACCTCGGTAACCTGGCTCCCGTGCACGGACGCTCCGGGAACCGCCGCCCGCTCCGGGCGGGTGCCACCCGAGGACCGGCCCGGTGGCGGGCGGTGCTCTGCGGTGCCGTGGTCGCGCTGCTGGCGACCCTCGTCGTACCCCCGACTCCCGGTCGCGCCGCGCCCAAGTGCGGCCCGTCCGGCGAACGCGCGCCCACGACGACGCCCTGGCCGCTACGGCGGTTGGAACCGGGGGCAGCCTGGCGGATGACCCGTGGCAGCGGCGTCCTGGTCGCCGTCATCGACTCCGGTGTCTCGGCCACCCATCCGGCCCTGCGGGGGCGGGTCCGCGACGGCCGCGACTTCAGCGGCCTGCCGCAGCACGCCGGGCAGTGCGACCTGGCCGGCCACGGGACCATGGTGGCGGGCATCATCGCCGGCCGGGCGGAGGCCGGGACGCCCTTCACCGGCATCGCGCCGTCCGCCCGGATTCTGCCGCTGCGCGTGCTGCCGGACACCCGGCGCACCAACGACGAGAGCCTGCCCGGCCAGATCGCCCAGGCCATCCGGTACGCGGTCGACAACGATGCCGAGGTCATCAACCTCTCGCTGGAGACCCTGCCCACCCCGCAACTGGCCGCCGCTGTCGAGTACGCCCTGGACAACCGGGTCGTGGTGGTGGCCGCCGCCGGCAACCAGCAGCAGCAACGGGACGAGCCCGCCTATCCGGCCGGCTACCCCGGAGTGATCGCCGTCGCCGGCGTCGACGAGCAGGGGGGCCACGTCGGCACCTCGATCAGCGGCGACTACGTCGACATCGCCGCGCCCGGGCACAACATCGTCGCCCCGGCACCCGGCGGTAGCGGGTGGCTCACCGAGCCCGAGGGGGGCACCAGTTTCGCGGCAGCGTACGTCTCCGGGGTGGCCGCACTGGTCCGCGCGGCGCACCCCGAACTCAGCCCGGCGCAGGTCGCCAGCCGGCTGGCCCGTACCGCGGACGCCCCGCCGGAGGGGCGCAACGACCAGGTCGGGCACGGAGTGGTCAACCCGTACCGGGCGGTCAGCAACCTGCTCGGCACGCGCAGCGATCCGCCGCTGGGGGCGATGGCCGAACCGACGCCGGTGACCGACCCGTGGGCGCGGGAACGGGTCGTGGCGATCTGGGCTGCCGCGATCGGCGCGCTCCTCGCCGTCGTCCTGCTGGTCTCCCGGCCGGTCGTCCGGTCGGGCCGGCGGCGGGGCTGGCGGCCCGGCCGGAGGCCACTGGAAGCGCCGGACGACGCGGCCCCCGAACCGACGAGGCCCTGAGCCCGGCGCCTCACGCGCAGCCTGCCCACCCGCCGCCTCCGGGCGCCTTCCGCTCTACCGCCGGGTGTTTGCAGGGGCCCCCTGCTCCGCAGAATGCGGTAACAAGGGACCCCTGCTACCACCTCAGCGCAGGATGCCCGGCAGGCTGTCGCCGTCCGCGCCCCAGACGTCCTCGTCCTCGTCGAGCCAGGTGCTCCGGGTGGCATCGTCCTCCCCGTAGCCGGCACCGGCACCGCCGACCAGGCCACCCCGGCCCCCAGCGCCCCGCGCCCCGGTGGCCGTCGCACCGGTACCCCGGCCTCCACCGGCGCCCCGGCCACCCGCGCCACCGGCCCCGCCGAGCATGCCGGGCGCCATGCCCCCGCCCAGGCGACCGCCCGCCCCGAGCTTTCCACCGGCGCCCCGGCCGCCGCCCTTGCCCGCGCCAGCGGCACTGCCACCCATCATCGGCGGCATCATCGTCGCGACGGGACGGCCGAGCGCGCCGCCACCGGGAATCGATCCCGAGCCGGCTCCACCGCCGAGACCGCCCCCGCCGCCCAGGCCGGCCGTGCTCGGCAGACCTCCACCACCGACACCGGTCGTCGGACCGGCGCTGGCCAGCCCGGAACCGTACTGCTCCTCGTCGACGTCGACCGTGCCGGGCGGGGACTGGTCGAGGTCGGGCGTGGTCGTGTCGGGCAGGTTGTGGTCGGGATCCCGGTCGAGGTGCGGGTTGGGCGTGGACAGGTCGGGGTTCGTGGGCGTCCCGACGTCCGGCGTGCCGGGCGGCCGGCCCGTGCCGGGACCGCCGGGCAGCGAGGGTACCGAACCCGCGCCCCCTCCACCGCCGCCGGTGTTCAGGTTCGGGGTTTCCAGGTTGGGGTTCCGCTGTGTCGGGAGCGCGCTCGTCTCGCCCGGCATGGTGCCGGCCTGGCCCTGGTACTGGTTGTTGACCCGCTCGTAGACCTGGGCGGCCTCGTCGGTGCGGTCGTTGAGCCAGTCGGCCAGCCCGGCGATCGGATCCAGCAGGCCGAGGAAGTCCGGGGCCACCTTCGCCTCGAAGAAGCCGACACCGATGGTGAGGTGCCCGTTGCGGGCCTCCAGCACGTCGTTGACGCACGAAGCCGGGATCGGGAACTCCCGCTGCGCCTCGGTCAGCCGGTCCGCGGCGGCGTTCAGGGAGTGGACGATGCCGTCGCCCTCCTCGGCATCGTCGATCAGTTGCCCGGTGGTCTTGGCGACCCCGTCGATGTGCGTCTTGAACGCGTCGAACGCCGGCCCCTTCCAGACCGCCCCCAGGTCCGCGGTGTTCTTCTCCAGGCTCTCCTTGACGCTGCGCAGGTTCTTCAGCAGTTCCGTCCACCCGAGGGCGGCGCTGGCCACGTCACCGGGCCGGCCGTCGATGACGACCTGCTGGCACATCTCTTCCCAACTGACACCCATCAGGCCCGCTCCCGCCCTAGCTCTCGCCGCCGGAGGCGGCGTCCGCGAAGATCTGTCTGATCTGCTCGGCGGTCATCTCGTTGGCCCGCTCCGCCGTCTGGTAGTTCTCCTTGACCTTCCGCAGCACCTCGACCGCGTCCTCCAGCCGGTTGGCCAGGTCGAGCACTCCCGACTCGGTGCCGGTGTAGAGGTTGGCGTGCTTCTGGGTCAACCGGCCCGCCCAGGTGAAACCCCCCAGTGGGCTCTTCTGGACTCCGCTCACGCCGGACGGCATGCCCGTGGCGGCGGCCGCACCGGCGCCACCCATCAGGTCCTGGATGTCGGCCATGCCGTGGTAGAGCCGGCGCAGGTAGGAGGCGTGCGACTCCAGCCACCGGATCGCGCCGTCCAGGCTGGACGCGTCCCACTCGGTCTTGACGCCGGCCTCGTTCGGGCCGGCGACCAGGTCCGACGGCGTCTCGGCGCGGTTGACGTTGTCCATACCGAAGCCGTTGATGCTGACCGGAAGGGTCGGCGACAGCGGGATGCGCGGGGTGTCCACCTCGACCTGATCCGGCTGTGAAGTTCTGTCAGTCATCCGTGTCCTCCCCGTTGGCTGTCGTGTCGTCCCGCTCGGCCGTGGACGCTAGCGGTCCACGTCGGTGCGCGGTGGTGCGGCCTGGGCCGGGGGCACCGGCCCGGCGGGCGGCTGAGCCGAACCGGGCACCGGCGCGGCGTGCGGGTGGGCGGTGGGGGGTGCCGGCGGGTACCTCGGGTGCTGGCCGGACGGCGGGTGCCACGACGGACCGGCCGGTGGCCAGTCAGCGTGCGGCGGCGGACCGGCCGGTGGCCAGCCAGCGGGCGGCGGCGGACCGGGCGGACCGGCAGCGGTCCGTCGCCGCGCGGACCGGCGGGCCAGCACGATGAGGACGATCACACCGACGACCACCGCCAGGCAGAGGCCGACCTGGAGCGCCGCGCCGGCCTTGTTCGTCACGCTGAAGCCGTAGATGCCCCGCTCGTCCGCCTCGCCGGTGGATGCTTCCGCCGGGTCGGCCGTCGCCGGTGCCACCAGCGGGTTGCCGCGTACCGCCGGCACCGTGCCACTGAGCGCGGCCACCGGGTCCACGGCACCGAAGCCGTAGAGGTCGTCCCGGCCCGGCCGGCCCTCGTCCTCGGCGGTCCGGATCAACCGGTTGACCACATTGGCCGCGTCGAGATCCGGGTAGCGGGACCGCACCAGCGCGGCCACCCCGGAGACGATGGCGGCGGAGTCGCTGGTGCCACTGGTCAGTCCGTAGCCGTTCTTCGAGACCGCGTACGGGCGGGGGCTGATGATCCGCTCCTGCGGGGCGGCCAGCACCACCTCGGCACCCCGGACCGATCCGTCGAAGAGCACACCGCTGCGGGCGAGACCGGAGACCGCGACCACGCCGGGGATGTTGGCCGGTGACGTGACGGCGGTGTCACCCTGCTCCCGGTTGCCGGCCGAGGCGACCACGACGACGTCCTTGTCCAGGGCGTAGCGGATCGCGTCGAGTTCGGCGCGGTCGGGTCGGCCGGGGGTACCGAGGGACAGGTTGACGACGTCCGCGCCGTTGTCCACCGCCCAGCGGATCGCCGTGGGCAGCTCGCCCGGATCGAACCGCGCCCCGACCGACACCGGCAGGATCTTCGCCGCCGGGGCGATGCCCAGGAGGCGGTCGGTGCCCCCGCCACGGCCGGCGATCAGACCCGCCATGCCGGTACCGTGCCCGATCCGGTTGGCGTCCCGGCGGCCGTCGGCGGCGGCGTCACCGCCGATCCCGTGGCCCGGCAGGACCTGGCCGCGCAGGTCCGGGTGGGAGGCGTCCACCCCACCGTCGACAACCGCGACGGTGACGCCGCTGCCCTTGCTCAGTTTGTGCGCCTGGGCAATCCGCAGGGTGTCCAGGTACCACTGATGCCCGCGGACGGTCTCGGCGTGGGCCGCCGGGGGAGTGGCCAGCACGCCGGTGCCGGTGGCGACCAGTACGGCCAGCAGCCCCGCTGCGGCCCGCCGGCCCGCGCGGACGCCGTCTCTCCTACGCATCGTTCTCCCCGGACGCCGACCACCCGACACAGTGCGGCTCCGGCCGGTCGGACCGGACCGGAGCCGCGCTGGCGATTATCTCAGTGCCACATCTTCGAGTTGCTCATCTCGGTGGACACGTAGTTCTCGCGGGCGATGCCCACCGCCCCGCCGATGTCGTTCAGGATCTTGTTGATATCCCGGACGGCGGTGTCCCACTGGGTCTGGTGCTGCTCGTAGGAGACCCGGTCCTCACCGTCCCACTGGAGCTTGCTGAGCATCTGCCGGAGCGTGTCCAGCTTCTCGTCGATGGTTCGCGAGATGGTCTGCATCTGCGCGTTGCTGGCCTCGAGGACCGCGTAGTCAACCTTGATCGTCACGATGTACCCCTCTGCGGTCGCCTGGTCACGGGTTGAGGGCAGCGTGGAACTTGTCCAGCATCTGCTGCTGCTCTTCGTCGTTCACCTGGTGCGTGGTGCCCGACTTGTCGAGCAGGTCGGCGATGTTGTCCATCGCCGTCAGCAGCTTGCTGGTGTCCTCGTTCCACCGCTGCATCAGCTGCTGGAAACCCGTCGACGCCCCGCCCTTCCAGGCCATGGCCAGGTCGTCGACGACGTTCCACAGCTTCTTCAGCTCACCGTCGACCTCGCTGCGCGTGGAGCGCACGTCACTCGCGGCGGTATGCAGGGTCGCAGCTTCGACCTCGAACGCCATGTCACACCCTTCCGTCTTCTGTGGCGGCTTGACGCGCCGCGTCTCCCCCCGCGGTAGAGCGGTCACACCCCACCGACGGACACTTCCGCCCAGACGGTAACCCACGGAGTCCACGCGGTGTAGCCCGGAACGCCCCTGTTCACTACGGTCGGGAGCCGGGTTGGTCGCTCGGTGACCGGGTCCGGACCGTACGTGTCCATTCGGGGCGGAGGTCAGGGGCGACCATCGTCCGCAGGTCACGGGGAATGCGTCGAGGAGTGTCTTTGCTACAGTTCGCCCCGTGCCGCCCGCAGGCCGTCGACGAAGGAGCGACCCCGGATGACCAGCAAGCACATCTCGTCCGAAGCGATCGAGGCGATCCGGGAGCACATGCGCAGGAACGCCCTCTCCGGTCCAAACGGTGTCGACGCGATCAAGGCGAAGCTCGCGGACACCGAGATCGGTTTCCCGCACTTCGGCGTCATCGGCATTCCGCTCGCCATGGCGTACGGCGACGCCCGGGAGAAGGCCTCGACGGCGCTGAACGAGATCCGCGAGACCGTCGACGACTACCTCGACGAACTGGCGACGGCCCGGGACACCTGGATCAGGGCCGAGAACGCGAACACGGTCGTGACCACGTGACGGGGCGACCGGTCCTGACGAAGCAGCAGAGTGAGACGGGGAGCCGAGCATGGTCAGCGTCGTCAATGCCGTGATGTTCGCGGCCGTGAAGACAGCGGTCGAGGCGAACGCGAAGATCGCGAAGACCGCGGTCATCGCCGTGATCGCCGTGGGCACCATGGCGGCGAATCCGAACGACATGTCCGACGCGGCAGCCAGCTGGAAGGAGATCGCGAACGACCTCGGCACGTTCGCCACCCACCTGGACAACGCGCTCGGCAAGGGTGACGACTGGACGGCCGACGACAAGGACGCGTTCGCCGACTCGCTGACCAACTTCAAGGGCGAGATCGAGCAGTTCCGCACCGCCGCCAGCGACATCGCCAGCACGTTGGACACCGTCTCCAACGCGTACATGGTCTCGTTCGTGGCCCTGCTGGCCTTCGCCGGTGCCTGCCTGGTCATCCTGATCGGACTGGTGGTGCTGCTGTTCATCCCGTACACCTCGGCCGCCGCCCGGGTGATGATCGAGATGGTCGGGTTGACCCTGGCCGCGCTCTCCGCCAAGGTCGCCGTCCTGCTCGGTGGTCTGATCACGGCCGTCGCGGCCATGCTGGCCGCCGTCGCCTACGGCAAGATCAACCTGGACTCCAAGAGCGGCAGCATCCCCACCGCGCCGGACTTCGAGCAGATCCGCATCGACTACGAGGCGCCCCGGCGCTTCGAGGTCCAGGGCGGCTGACCGTACCCGCCACGACATCGAAAGAGCCTGTGATGAACACCCCGAACGTGGACGACCTGGAGCGCATCCTGCGCGACAGCGAGCAGCGGATGCAACAGCTGTCCGAGGTGGAGACGTTGCTGGCCGAGGTCACCAGCAGATACGACACCGAGGACGGAATGGTGTCGGTCGAGCTGGGGGCGGACGGCACGCTCCGTCAGCTGGAAATCAACTCGCGGGCGATGCGACTGGACTCCTACACCCTCGCCGAGCTGATCACCGAGGCGTTCAACGGTGCCCAGCGGGGTGTGCAGGAGGCGGTCGCCAAGGCCATGTCCGACACGCTGGGCACCTCCGACCTGGGTGACGTGCTCGGCGAGGCGCGGGACATCCGCAAGAACATGGACGGCATGCTGGAGGCCGTGTCGCGTTCGGTCAACGACGCGATCGTGCAGGCCAGCCGGTTCAACAGCCGCCGCTGAGCGGCCGGAAGGGGCACCCGTGGGCGACCTGCTGTTCCTGGCGATGTGGATCCTGCTGTTCATGGGGCTGGTGCTGCTCGGCGTGTGGTGGGTCCAGAGGGACCGGAAGCGCCGGTAGCAGCCCCGGCCGGCGGGACCGACGGTCACCCGCCGGAACCGCGCCCGTGGTTCGTCAGACCGAGAGGGCCCGCCGACCGGCGGGCCCTCTCGGCGTATGTCACGGTTCGCACCAGGCGGTCTGGATCAGCTGCTGACCGTCGCGCCGACGCACCAGCGTGCCCCGGCCGGGCGGCTGCGGGCTCGGGCGCAGCGTTCCGAAGACGGCCCCCTCCTCCCGGTTGCCGGACATCAGCAGGCCCGGCGAGTCCAGCTCGCGCAGGCGTTGCAGGACCGGCTCGTAGAGGGCCCGCGCGACCCCGCCGGCCCGTCGGGTGACGATCAGGTGCAGGCCGATGTCGCGGGCCTGCGGCAGCAGCTCGTGCAGCGCGCTGAGCGGGTTGTTGCCGCCGGAGGCGACCAGGTCGTAGTCGTCGACCAGGATGTACAGGTCCGGTCCCTTCCACCAGCTCCGGTCGCGCAGTTGGGCGGTGGTGACGTCCGCGCCGGGCAGCCGGTTCTGCAGTGCGCTCCGGATCGACCCGAGCCCTTGGGCGAACACCTGGTTGGACGGGGCGAACTCGAGCAGGTGGTCGCCCTCGACGGCACCCAGCAGACCCCGGCGGTAGTCGGCGATGACCAGTCGGGCCTCGGCCGGGGTGTACCGCTCGACGATGCCCCGGGCGATCAGCCGCAGCAGGTTCGTCTTGCCGCACTCGACGTCACCGAAGACGGTCAGGTGCGGCTCGCTCGCCAGGTCCAGGTAGACCGGGGCCAGCGCCGACTCGTTGACCCCGATCGGCACGCCGGGCGCGGAACGGTCCACGACCCGGGCCAGCTCGGTCACCGGCAGCTTGCGGGGGAGCAGCCGGACCTTCGGCGCGGGCGCTCCTGGCCAGGCCGCCGCCACCTGCTCGGCCAGGGCGACCGACGCCTCGGTCAGGTCGTCGATCGCGTTCCGGCCGTCGATCCGGGACACCGCGGCGAGGAACTGCAACTTGGTGGGGGTCAGGCCCCGTCCGGGGGACTTCGGCGGCACGTTGACCGCCGCCCGCCGGTCGATCTCGGACTCGGTCGGGTCACCGAGCCGCAGCTCCAGCTTGGTGCCGAGCAGGTCCCGCATGTTGATGCGGATCTCCGCCCAGCGGGCCGCGGTGAGCACCACGTGGATGCCGAACCCGAGCCCCCGGCCGGCGAGGTTGGTGATGGTCTGCTCCAGCTCCTCGTACTCCTGGCGCAGCGTGTGCCATCCGTCGACGACCAGGAAGACGTCGCCGAACGGGTCGTCGGCGAACTCACCGGCCGCCCGGCGGCGCCGGTAGCTGGCCACCGAGTCGATGCCGTGCTGGGCGAACCGGGCCTCCCGTTCGTCGATGATGGTGACCACCTCGGCGACCGTACGGCGGACCGCCTCGACGTCCCGGCGTCGCGCCACGCCCGCCATGTGCGGCAGCCGTTCCAGGCTGCGCAGCGCTCCACCACCGAAGTCGAGGCAGAAGAACTGCACCTCGCGTGGGGTGTGGCTGAGCGCCAGCGACGCCAGCATGGACCGCAGCATGGTGCTCTTGCCGCTCAGCGGCGCACCCACGATCACCACGTTGCCGCCCGAGCCGGCCAGCTCCACCATCATCGCGTCCCGGCGCTGCTCGTACGGCCGGTCCACCACACCGACCGGCACGGTGAGCTGCCCGCGTCCGGTCCACCCGGGCACCGTCAACCCCAACCTCGGGTCCACGGTCAGCGTGCCGTACAGCTCGCCCAGGCTGGGCGGTGCCCCCAGCGGCGGCAGCCACACCTGGTGCGCCGGGGTGCCCTGCCCCCGGAGCCGCTCGGTGATCACGTCGAGCATGGTGGTCACCTTGCCCGACTCGGCCGGCTCCTCCGGCCCGGTGGCCTCCACCGGGGTCTCGATCCGCTGGACCGGGACGAAGTCCACCCCGTACGGCACGACGCTGCGCTGGAGGGCGGCCTGCGAGGTGCCGCTCCGGCGGCCGGGGGCACGGTACGGGCCGGACACGTAGGCGGCCCGGAACCGCAGCATGGTGGCGGTGTCCGACTTCAGGTAGCCGTGGCCGGGCGCGCTGGGCAGCTCGTAGGCGTCGGGCACACCGAGCACGATCCGGCTCTCCACCGCCGAGAAGGTCCGCAGGCCGATCCGGTACGACAGGTGCGTGTCCAGGCCGCGCAGCTTCCCCTCCTCCAGCCGCTGGCTGGCCAGGAGCAGGTGGACGCCGAGCGAGCGGCCGAGCCGGCCGATCATCACGAACAGGTCGATGAAGTCAGGCTTGGCGGCGAGTAGTTCGCTGAACTCGTCGCAGATGATCATCAGGCTGGGCATCGGCTCCAGCGGTTCGCCGGCGGCCCGCGCCTTCTCGTACTCGTACCGGGAGATGTAGTTGCCCGCCGCGCGCAGCACCTCCTGCCGCCGGTTCATCTCGCCGGCGAGCGCGTCGCGCATCCGGTCGACCAGCGTCAACTCGTCGGCGAGGTTGGTGATCACGGCGCTGGTGTGCGGCAGGACGTCCAGGGAGGCGAACGTGGCGCCACCCTTGAAGTCGACCAGGACGAAGTTCAGCTCCTCCGACGAGTGGGTGACCGCCAGGCCGGCGACCACCGTCCGCAGCAGCTCGCTCTTGCCGGAGCCGGTGGCGCCGATGACCAGGCCGTGCGGGCCCATGCCCTCGTGCGCCGACTCCTTGAAGTCGATCTCGACCACGTTGCCCTCGGGGCCCACCCCGAGCGGGATGCGCAGCCGCTCGCGGTGCGACCGGGGACGCCACGTCTGCCGGACGTCCACGCCGGCGGCGTCCCCGATGCCCAACAGGTCCGGCAGCTCCATGCTGCGGGCCAGTGGCTCCTCGCTGACCGTCTGCCGGGACAGCCGGTAGGGCGCGATCTGCCGGGCCAGCCCCTCCGCGGCGACCTCGCCGAGCTGGTCCGGTCGGCCCAGCCGGGAGGTGGACTTCCCCTGGACCAGGTCCAACCCGGAGCCGTCGGTGACGTCCAGGCAGATCAGCCAGCGGCCGACGTCGCGGGGCACCGCGCCGGAGAGGTCGACGACGGTGGTGCCGAGCAGCCCCATTCCGATGAGCTGGCAGGTCGCCGGGACCTCGCCGCCGTCCAGGACCACCACGACGTGCGGCCCGTTGGTGAACGGCTTCGCCTCCCGGCTGAACCTCGGGCGGCTGGCCAGCTCGTTGGACAGGGCCTGCTCCGCCTCGGCGAGGCTGGTGAAGACCAGCCGCCGCGGGCCGGCCGCGTCGGCCCGAGCGTGATGCTGCGCGTGCGGCAGCCACTTCACCCAGTCCCAGGTCGGGTGCCGGTCAGGTGCCGCGACCACCGCCAGGATCAGGTCGTCGGGGGCGTGGAAGGTGGCGAGCTGGCCCAGCACCGCCCGGGTCAGCCCGAGCACCGCCTCACGCTCACCGCGCAACGCCACCCGGCTGAACGACCGTACCGACAGCGCGGTGGGCAGATCCGGCACGGTGGAGTGGGTACGGACGAACCGGCGCAGCGCGATCGCGCTCATCGGCTCCAGGTCCTCCACCGGCTTGGTCTCCGGGGGCACGATCTGTACCGCCAGCCGCTGCGGCCCGGTGGCGATCCGCGCCTCGCCGAAGTCGTCCTCGGTGGTCCGGCGCTCCCACAACCGGCGCGACGCCGCGATCGACCAGAGGGCGTCCGGCTCCGGATGCCGCCACCGCATGGCGGCCCGCTGCTGCTCCGCCGCGCGCCGGGTCTTGCGGCGCACCTGGGTGAGATACCGCATGTAGTCGCGCCGCTCGGCGTTCAGCTCGGCCTTGTCGTTGCCGCCGTTGCCCATCGAGCCGAGGAACATGCCGAGCATCGACACGCCGAACAGACCACCCGCGATCCAGGTCATCGTTCCGCCGGACCGCCCGGCGTAGAGGAACGCCATCGCACCGACGCCGCAGAGCATCGGCAGGATCATCAGCAACTGGCCCAGGCCGCGGGGCGTCTGCTCCGGCAGCTCCGGTGGGGACTCCAGGAGCACTTCACCGCGCGGCAGGGTCGGGCCGGCCTTTCGCGGAGGGCGTCGGAAGACCACCGTGCTCACGTCGTAACTCCCCCGATCGCGCATGACGTCCGGCTACCCGGGACGGGACACGTCAGGTGGCATCGTACGTGCCGGTCCCCGTAGGTAATCTCCCCTGGGCATGGTGCGGGGAGGCGGTGACGTCCCTCGGTCACCGCCGGTTACGAGCGAGTGCGAGGAGGCCCTGGTGACGATGACGGGGACCGGCGAACTGAGCCGGGTCACCATCGTGGCGCCGAGAACCCGGATGGATCTCGCCCTACCGTCCGACGTACCCCTGGCTGATCTGCTGCCCACCCTGCTCCGGTACGCCGGAGAGGATCTCGCCGACCAGGGCGTGGCGCACGGCGGCTGGACCCTGGCCCGGCTGGGCGGGCAACCGCTCGACGGCGGCCGGACGGCGAGCCAGCTCGGGGTGCGCGACGGTGAGGTGTTGTACTTCAACCCCCGGGACGCGACGAGCCCGGAGGTCGTCTTCGACGACGTGGTCGACGCGGTGGCGACCGCCACCAACCGGCGGCCGGGCGGCTGGCAGCTCGCCACGACCCGGCGGTTCTCCGTCCTGTTCGCCTCGGTGGCGTTGCTCGGCGGCGCGGCCGTGACGCTCCTCGCGGGACCGCCGCAACTTCCCGGCGCGCTGGTCGCCCTGGTGGTGGCGATCGTGGTCCTGGGCACCGCGACGGTGCTCTCCCGTGCGGTGGGGGACAGCCGGACCGGCGCGGCGCTGGCCCTGGTGAGCCTGGCGTACGCCGGTGTCGGCGGCCTGCTCCTGCTCGCCGGCGACCGGCGGCCCACCGAGGTCGGCGCTCCGCACGTGCTGCTCGCCGCCACCGCCCTGCTCGTCTTCGGTGCGGTGGCCGCGGTGGCGGTGGGGGACCGCGCGCCGCTGTTCCTCGGTGCCACGGCGGTCGGTGCCGCCCTCGGGCTCGCCGCGACGGTCTGCCTCGCCTTCGGGGTGGACGCCGCCGCGGCAGCCGCGCTGCTGGCCACGGTCGCGTTCGCGGTGCTGCCCGCGTTGCCGATGACGGCCTACCGGCTGGCCCGGCTGCCCGTCCCGTCCATTCCCACCGGCCCGGACGATCTCAAGTCCGACGACGAGTCGTTCGACAGCCGGCAGCTGCTCGCCCTCAGCGACCGGGCGGACCAGTTCCTCACCGGGCTGCTGTGGACGGTCTCGATCGTCGTGCTCGGCGGCGAGGTGGTCCTCGCCGTCGACGGCCGGCTGCCGGCCGTGCTGCTCTGCGCGGTGCTGGCCCTGCTCTCGCTGCTGCGCGCCCGGCCGCTCGTCAGCCGGCTCCAGCGGATCCCGGTGCTGGTCGCCGGTTCCCTCGGCCTGGCGCTGACGACGGCGGCGGTCTTCCCCCAGCTGGCGGCGCCGCTGCGCCTCGGGGCGCTGCTCGGCGCTCTGGTGGTGGTGGCGGTCGTCAGCCTGGTCTACGGGCTGGCCGTGGCCGGCAAGCACATCTCCCCGGTGTGGGGGCGGGTGCTGGACATCCTGGAGATCCTCGTGATCGTCGCGGTGGTGCCGCTGGCCGCGTGGGTCTGCGGCCTGTACGGCTGGATCGTCAACATCAACCCGTGACGAGTGCGACGCTGCCGGTCGCCGTGTCCGCCACGGCGACCGGCGCGCACGCGTAGGCCGCCGGCCCGTGCCACCCGTCGAGCTGGCGGGACACGAACGAGTGCCGCCGCGCCACGTCCTGGACCGTCTTCAACAGGTCGTCGGCGCGGCTGTCCGGGGAGGCGACCCGGAGCAGCGGGACGCCGGCCCGGCCGCCCGAGTTGATCGTCACGGACAGGGTGTGCGACATCACCGGGATGGCGGTCACCGCGTCGGCCAGCGCGCCGACCGGAGCATCCGGTCGGCCGCGCAGTTCCAGGCAGCGCTGCGTCCAGCCCCGGCCCGCCAGGCCCGTCCAGCTCTCCACCTGCGAATCGGGTGCCACGTCGAGCCCGGCCGCGGTGAGCAGGGCCGCCGTCAGCTCGTCCGGGTCGAGCATCCGGTAGGCCAGCCCCGCGCCGGTGAGCGCCTTGCCGATCCGGCCCGCGGCCGCCGCCAGGGTCCGGCGTACGCCGTCGATGCCGCCACCCCGGTTGACCGCCTCGGTGCGGGCGTCCGCGACCCGGAGGCGGGCGGCCACCCAGACGTCCCGGCGGTAGGCGGCCGGTCGACCCGGGTTCGGGTACCAGACCAGGCTGCGCGCGACCACCTGGGTGGACGAGGCCGGCCCGGTCGACCCGGCCAGCACGCGTACCACCTGGTCGATCGCCGCTCCGGGCAGCGGCCCGGCCGTTCCGCCCGGCACGGTGACCACGCAGGCCACGAACCAACCCTGGTCGTCCTGCCCCAGACCCAGCCGGTTGCCCCGGTCCTCGAATCCGGTGACGGTCAGGTCCGGGGCCAGCGCGGACAGGCGCGGATCGGCCGTCGCCGGGGACAGCGCGGCCCGTCGGGCGGCCCGCTCCCGCCGCCGCAGCCGGCGACGCAGCGCACGGTCCTCGTACCACCAGCGGCCGCCCCGCCGGGCGAAGGTCGCCAGCACCACCAGGAGCACCAGCGCGGCCACCGCACCGGTCACCCAGACCTGCCCCTGCGACACCGCGCCCACGGTCAGCGCGCCGACCTCCAGGACGACGAGCTGGCCCACGGTCACCGGACCGAGCCGGCCACGGCGGGGCCGGTCGGCCCGCGCGACCACCGTGCGACCGCGCGCCGCTTCTACCTGGGTCATCGCTGTGTTCCTCCTCTGGATCGCCGGTCGCCCCGACGTCCGCCGCCGGTGTACGGACGGCGAATCCCGTCGTCCGTGGGGGGCCCTTATCGTAGGGAAGCCCGGAACGGCCGTCGGACCTGTTCGTCCGGGAGCCCCCACCCCTGCCGGAGGTAGTGCATGCGGACCCGCCGTGACCAGGTTCAGGCGTACCGGTTCGTCACCCGCCGCATCGTCTCGGCCCTGCTGTCGGGCGATCCGGAGACGACCGACCTGCCGATGCGACGGTTGGGCCTGGCGGTCTTCGGCAGCGCCATGGTCGCGGCGATCGTGCTCGCCGGCGCGGGCGTGTACGGCCTGGTCACCAAGGGTGGTGCCCCGCTCGAGCCGAACACCCTGGTGATCGAGAAGGAGACCGGGGCGACCTACGTCTTCGTCGACGGGCGGCTGTACCCGACGTTGAACTACGCGTCTGCCCGCCTGATCCTCGGCGACGCCTCCGCGCCGGTCCGGTCGATGTCCCAGGCGTCCATCCGGGAACGCCCCCGTGGCCGGATGGTCGGCATCGTCGGCGCTCCCGACGACCTGCCGGACCGGTCGGCGCTGGTCGGCCTGCCCTGGTCGGTCTGCAACACGCCGGACACCGTCAACACGCGCCGGTCGACCACCCGGCTGGTCGTCAACCAACAGATCTCCGGTGGCTCGCCCCTCGGCGACCAGGCGATTCTGGTCGCGGCCGGTAGCCGGCGCTACCTGCTGTCCCGCAACACCCGGATGCAGATCATCGGCGGCGATGCGGCGATCGCCGCACTGAGGATGACCTCCGTCCGGCCGATCGAGGTCGGTCAGCAACTGATCAACGCGGTGCCGGCCGGGCCGCGGTTGAGGGCGCCGATCCTCTCCGGGGACAACGAGCGCAGCCGGGTGGAGGTCGGTACCGGCTCGTCCCGGGTCGGGCAGATCTTCCGTGCCGCCGACCAGCACTACGTGCTGACCAAGAACGGCCTGGTGCCGATCGGCGAGATCACCGCGTTGCTGTTGCGCAAGGACGGGGGCGAGGTCACGGACATCACCCCGGAGCAGGCGGGCCGGGCGCTCAGCGACCAGCGCCTCGAGGAGGAGGGCATGCCGCAGAAGCTGCCCGAGTTGCGACAGGCGGGGCTGCTCCGGGCGTCGGTCTGCGCGACGTACCGGGCGGGTCCGGCGGGCGAGCGCACCACGACGATCGAGGTGTTCGACCGTACGCCACCCGAGCTGTCGCCGTCCGCGCCCGGCTCGATCGAGGTGCGCCAAGGTGACCGGGACGAGGTCCGGACGGCGGAGCGGGTGGTCGTGCCGGGCGGCAAGGGAGCCCTGGTGCAGGCGATGCCCGGAGTCGGCGAGGGCGGGCAGGGGGCGGCGGCCTCCACCGTCTACCTGGTCACCTCCCAGGGGATCCGTTACCCCCTCGGCACCCGCTCCGGCGACGCGATGGCCGCCCTCGGCTACGGCGGGGTGACCCCGCTCGCCGTCCCGGCCTCGCTGCTGGCCCTGATCCCCATCGGGCCGGTCCTGGAACGCGACGCGGCCCGCGACTACTTCGACCCCGGCACGCCCTCCGCCACCCGCTCCGGGCAGCCCACACCGTCCGGATCCCCCAGCCCGCGGCGGACCGGCGAGTCCACCGGGGACGACGGTCCGGGGGAGAGCGAACCCAGTGGATCGGCCAAACCCACCTCCGGCTCCTCCCCGTCGCCCGGCGACGAGCCGGGTGACGGTTAGCGCAGGCCCGGCCGGACGGCCGGGTCGCCTGACGTGCCTCGGTCAACTACGCTGAGGCCCGCGACGAGACCCACGACGACCACGGGGATGCTGCATGGGTACGAAGACCAGGGTCGACGTACTGTCCTTGGAGGATTTCCACCGGCGGCTGGCCGGTCGGATCACCGAGGCCGACCAACTGCTCAAGAAACTGAACACGGAATTGCAGTGCCGGCCGCCCGCGCTCGGCGCGTTCGCCGACGCGGTCAGCAGCACGCGGCAGTACACCGACCTGCACACCCGGTACGTCGACCGCGTGAAACGGCTCCGGCGCTCCCTGGTGGCGGTGCAGGAGGCAACCCAGAAGATTCTCGACAACTACCGCACGACCGAGGCGCGGAACAAGGCCAACGCCGCCGACATCGCCAGGGTTCTCGGTAGCGTCGACGATCCGCTCGGCCTGGAGGGGACTCCGCGTGTCTGACGAGTACGTACAGCGCTACCAGCCGGTCAGCCACGAGCAGCTCTACCAGGGCGTGCAGGCTGGCGACGCCGAGCAGATCGACACCCTCGCCACGGCGTGGAGTTCGATGAAGGACACGGTCGACGGGCTCGGTCGCGCCCTGCGGGAGGACCTCGACGCCCTCGACCGGACGTGGAGCGGCGACGCCGGCGACGAGTTCCAGCGCCGGGTCGGGCTCGTCGTCCAGTACTCGACCAACCTGGCCAGTGGAATGGGCTCGGTCCACGAGGGGCTGTCGCTGATGTCGGGGCCGTTGCGGACGGCACAGCGGCAGGCCGAGAGCCCGGAGGAGACCGACGACCACGACAAGACGATCGGCGGCGCCGCGAAGGGCTCGCTCTTCGGTCCGGGCGGAGCGGTCATCGGGGCGATCGCCGGGCACCTCCAGGACCAGGAGGAGAAGGAGAAGGCGCACCAGCGGATGGTGAAGGTGGTGGCCGAGTTGGCCGCCAGTTACGACCTCTCCACCTTCGACCGGTGGAGCCCGCCACCCCCGCCGCCGGTGGACACCCCGGGCGGGGTGGGCGAGACCACGTACAACCCGCGCAGCGGACCGGGCGCGACCACGCCGAGCAGCGTGCCGGACAGCGGTTCCCCGGCGCACACCGGCACCAGTCGGGCCGACGGTGTGCGCACGGTCGGGCACGCCGACATCGACGGGGGCGGTCTGTCACGCGACCCGGACACCGGCCTCCACGCGTCGACCGGTCCGGGTGCGGGCACCTCGCTGGCCGGGGCCGGTCCCTCCCTCGGGAGTGGGGCACTGCTCGCCGGGTGGGCGGCCGGGGCGGGCGGCATGGTGGCGAGCACGGCGGGCGGCACCCGGACCTCCGGCGCGGGCGGTGGTCCGTCGTGGGGCTCCTCGACCGCGGTACCGGCAGGTGGGGTGCTCGGTGCCGGTGCGCTGGCCGCCGGTGCCGGTGGTGCTGGTTCCTCCCCGGTGGCCCGTCCCGCGGGCGGTGGCACCGGGCTGGAGAGCAGGGCGGCGGTCGGCGGAGGCCGGGCCGGCGCCGGGCGGCCGGGTGCGGCCGGGGCGCTGCGCCCCGGTGTGCTCGGTGGTGCGCCCATGTCCGGCGGGGACGACGACGAGCCCGGCACCCGCAGCACCTGGCTGACCGAGGACGACATGGACTGGCGGGGTGGCGCGGAAGCCACCCCTGCGATCCTCGGGACGGACGACAACTGAGGCAACGACGGCGGAGGCGCGACCACCGGTGGATCCGGCGGATCGCGCCTCCGTCGTCGCACGTCCGGCGGGTCGCGCCTCCTCGACGGCGGGTCCTGCCGACCGCCGGTGCGGCGGGAACGACCTGCTCCGAAGCGTTGCCCGGAAGCCTCGGTTGACCCTACTGTGTATCGCACAGTAGTGTGCGGCGCGTGGACACCACCCAGCTCCTCAAGGGCGTACTGGATCTCGCGGTCCTCGCCGTGCTCCGGGAGGAGGACGGCTACGGCTACGACATCCTGCGCAGGCTGCGCGCGGCCGGGCTGGAGGAGGTCGGGGACGCCTCGGTCTACGGCACGCTGCGGCGACTCTTCGCGGCCGGCCTGCTGACCGCCTACGTCGTGCCGAGCGAGTCCGGTCCGCACCGGAAGTACTACTCGCTGAACGCGGCCGGGCGGGACCAGCTGCGCCGGTCGGGCAAGCTCTGGCGCTCGTTCGCCACCACCATGGACGCACTGCTCGACGATCGGGGGACGGCGGCATGACCGTCATGGAGCAGGAGATCACGGCGTACGTCGAGCGGGTCCGGGCCGCGTTGGCCGACCTGCCCCCGGCGCGGCGGGACGAGTTGACCGAGGACCTTCCGGAGCACCTCGCCGAGGTCGCCGCCGAGAGTGGGGGCTCGCTGGTCGACCGGCTCGGCGAGCCCGAGGCGTACGCGGCGGAGCTGCGGGCCGCTGCCGGTGCCCCGGTGCACCCCGGACGCAACCTGGACCAGCGGGTCGCCGGGCTCGTGGTCGGGCTCCGTGCCCGGCTGCGCGTCCTCGACGTCCGGCTCGGGCCGCCGCTGGGGTACGCCGCAGCCTCGGACTACCTGAGGCTGCTCCGTCCCGCCTGGTGGCTGGTCCGGGCCTACCTCGCCGCCATGCTGGTGGCCGTGGCCACCGGTGGCAGCCCGGGGGTGCTGCCCCGGCTCGGTGGAAGCAACCTGGGCGGCCTGGTGCTCCTGGCCGGGTGCGTGGTCGGCTCGCTCTGGCTCGGCCGCAACGCCGACCGGCTCTCCCGGTGGCCGCGCCGACTGGTGCTCGCCGGCTCGCTGGGGATGGTCCTCTTCGGCCTGGTCGGGGTCACCACCGTCGACGGCCGGGCCCGTTGGGGCGGGTACGACGGCTACGACTCGGTGTCCGTGGACGACCAGTACTCGCACATCCAGGACGTCTTCGTGTACGACAGCGAGGGCCGGCTGGTGCGGGATGCCCGCCTCTTCGACCAGAACGGTGCCCCGATCCGGCTCGGCTGGCCGGACTGCCGTCAGTCGGATCCCGAGCCGATCGACGACCCGATGCGGCAGCCGTACCCGTACTGCCCGGAGCGGGCCCCGTTCCAGTTCCCTACGCCGGATGCGACGCCCACCGGCCCGACCGCGACGCCGGGTGCCGCCCCGGGCGGTGCGGTGCGACCGGACGCCACACCGAGCGGTACGGCGTCGCCGGGCGACCCGGCGAGCCCGAGCGGCCCGGCGACCCGGAGCGATGCGCCGACCCCGACCTCGACGGAGTCCCGTCCCGCCGGCTGAGCCGACAGTTCCGTGGCGCGGCGGACGGGTCCAGGGCGCAGCCAGGAGGCTACGACGTCGCGGACCGCCTGCTGACCCCGGACCGGACCGCCGACGCCCGGGTGGGGGACTGCCTGGCCGCGCTGCCCGACGTGGCCGAGGGCGGGCAGCGCCGGGCCGCGGAGGCGCGGGTGGCCGCATGCGCCTCTCCGGACGCCGCGTACGACGTGGTCGGGCGGCTCGACGGGCAGACCGAGGAACAGGTGCGCGACGGCCGTCGGTGCGAGCCGTTCGTCGCCGAGGGCGGCACCTACTACACCTACAGCAGCATCCCGCCCGGCGGCACGGGGTACCTGCTCTGTCTGGTGCCCCACCGCTGAGCCGATGGCTCCCCGGAGCAGTTGAACAGGAGGTGAATCCCACTCCGTCGGTGTCTTTCCCGGGCGGCCGGCGCGTGGCACGCTACCGGCAGGTACCCGCGCGACCAGCCAACGGTGACTGACCGCTAGGAGGATGCCCGATGGGTGAGATGGTGACCTACCGCCACGACGGTGCGACGGGTGAGGGCTACCTCGCGATACCCTCCGGCGGTGCGACCAGCCCGGCGGTCATCGTCATCCAGGAACGGTGGGGTCTCGTCCCGCACATCACCGCGGTTGCCGACCGGTTCGCCGAGGCCGGGTTCGTGGCGTTCGCGCCGGACCTCTACCACGGTGCCTCGACCGACGACGCGGAGGAGGCGAAGCGGCTGATGACGGCACTGCGGATGGACGACGCGGCGGCCGACATCGCCGCCGCGGCCGCTTACCTCGCCGACCGTCCCGAGGTCACCGGCGGGATCGGCTGTGCGGGCTTCTGCGCCGGGGGCAGCCTGGCGCTCTGGTCCGCGACCATCTCCGACCGGATCGTCGCCACCGCCGGCTTCTACCCCGTCCTGCCCTGGGAGAAGATGCGCCCCGAGTGGGTCGACTACGCCGGCAAGGCGGCGGTCATCCACTGCGCCGAGGCGGACGGCACCTCCGCCGCCGAGGGGGTCCAGACCGCCCGGCAGGCGATCGAGTCCGCCGGTGGCACCTGCGTCCTCCACGACTACCCGGGTACCGCGCACTCGTTCTTCAACGACGACCGGCCGGAGGTCTTCGACCAGTGGGCCGCCGCCAGCGCCTGGGCCCGCACCCTCGAACTCTTCCGGAGCCGGCTTGGCTGAGGCCCGTACCGCCGAGGAGGTGGCCGCCCGCGCGCGGCGGGCGGCCGACCTGCCCGACCTCGACGGCGCGATCGGTGGGTGCTTTGCCTGCCCGCGCCTGGTCGCCTGGCGGGAGGAGGTGGCCCGGACGAAGCGGGCGGCCTTCCGGGACCAGGAGTACTGGGGTCGACCGGTGCCCGGACTCGGGGTTTCCGACGCCCGCATCGCGATCCTCGGCCTCGCCCCCGCCGCGCACGGCGGCAACCGCACCGGGCGGATCTTCACCGGGGACCGTTCCGGGGACGTCCTCTTCGCCGCGCTGCACCGGGCCGGACTGGCCAACCAACCGACCAGCGTCGCCCGGGACGACGGACTGACCCTACGGGCGACCCGGATCTTCTCCGCGGTGCGCTGTGCCCCGCCGGACAACAAACCCACCCCCGGCGAGCGGGACACCTGCGCGCCCTGGCTGCACCGCGAACTCGACCTGGTCCGGCCCACGCTGCGCGTCGTGGTCGCGCTGGGTGCGTTCGCCTGGGCCGCCTGGTGGCCGGCGTTGCACGCGGTGTACGGCGTCCGGCCGCCCAGCCCGCGACCGGCGTTCGGCCATGGGGCACACTGGTCCGGCACGGCCGTACCGGAGGTGCTGGGCTGCTACCACGTCAGTCAGCAGAACACCTTCACCGGACGGCTCACACCACAGATGCTGGACGAGGTGTTCACCCGGGCGAAGCAGGTGGCCGGGGTGGACTGACACTGTGCGGGGCGGTGACGATGGATTTCAGCGTGCTGCGCCGATGGTGGCCGGTCCTGGCCGTGGCTGTGCTGCTCGCCGTCGTCGCGGTTGCCGCCGCGCACTCCGCGCTCGGTGCGACCAGAATCCCACCCGCCGCGGAGAACGTCCCGTTCATTCCGGAGTACCCGGAGGCGCAGCCCTCCCCGTCGTTCCCGGTCGAGCCCCGGGAGGCGGCCCGCGAGACCGCCGCGCGCATCCCCGGCTGGGTCACCACCGCCGCGGTCGTGCTGCTGGGGGTTACCGCCCTGCTCGCCCTCGGCTACGCGCTCTGGACGGTGGTGCGCGGTGCCCTGCGCCGGACCAACCGGCGCGGACTGCCCGCCGCGCGACCCCGCCGGTCAACCGAGGGGACGGCCCGGGAGGTGGTCGCCGCGCTCGACGCCGGCCTGATCGAGCTGGACGACCGGTCCACCGACCCGCGCACCGTCGTGATCGCCTGCTGGGTGCGGCTGGAGGAGGCCGCCGCGACCGCCGGCGTGTCCCGGCGGGCCGGTGACACCCCGACCGACCTGGTCAGCCGCCTGTTGCGCGGGGACACCGACAGCGGTGTCCCGGCGATCGTCAGCGCCGACGTGCTGGCCGAGTTCGCGCACGTCTACCGGTCCGCCCGGTACGACACCCGCACCGTGGACGACCGGATGCGCGACCAGGCCCGGGCGGCGCTGCGCCGGATCCGGGCCGAGCTGACCGTCTTCGCCGACGAGGTGCCGACGTGAGCATCGACTCAGCCCCGCGTGGCGGCTTGACCAGCGACTCAGCCCCGCGCGGCGCCGCGAGCATCGACGACCTGCTCCGGTTCGAGGAGGAACCGGTCGGCCGGCCGGAGCGACGCCGGGGCGGCTGGCTGCGTTGGCTGCTGCGGACCGTGGTGGTCACCGGTGCGGCCACGGCGGTGCTGGTCGCCGTGCTCAGGGCGATCGGCTTCACCGTCTCGTTGCCGGTGCTGGTGGCCGGGGTGCTCGCCCTGCTCGGCGTCCGGACGGTCACCGGCCGGCTCGCGCCGCCGCCGTCGTCCCGCCGAAGCACGCGGGTGACCGGCGCGGACGAGGCACCGCCCGCCGGGGACGCGCTACGGGTCGCCGTCGACGGCTGGGCCCTGCCCCTGGAGTGGGCCACCAGCAAGCCGGAACGGTTCACCGAGGTCGTCCTGCCCCGGATCGCCGAGCTGGCCGACGAACGACTGCGTCACCGGCACGGCGTGACCCGCGACAGCGACCCGGCCCGTGCCCGTGCCCTGCTGGGCGAGCGGCTCTGGACCTTCCTCGCCGTACCCGGCCGCCGCCCCCCGTCGCCGCGCGACCTCGCGGCGATCGTCGCCGAACTGGAGAAGATCTGAGATGAACGACGTGGACCGGATCGTCACGCCCGCCGAGGCCGGCCGGCTGGCCCGCGCGGTGCTCGACGCGGTGGGCTCGGTCGTGGTCGGCAAGCGCGACGCGTTGGAGCTGGTCCTCGCCGGAATCCTGGCCGGTGGGCACGTGCTGCTGGAGGACCTGCCGGGGCTGGGCAAGACGCTCACCGCGCGCTGCTTCGCCCAGGCCCTCGGCCTGGACTTCCGTCGGTTGCAGTTCACCCCCGACCTGCTGCCCGCCGACGTCACCGGGTCCTTCCTCTACGACCAGCGCAGCGGCGACTTCACCTTCCGGGCCGGTCCGATCTTCACCAACCTGCTTCTCGCCGACGAGATCAACCGGACCCCGCCGAAGACCCAGTCCGCGCTGCTGGAGGCGATGCAGGAGAAGCAGGTCTCGGTGGAGGGCGTCACCTACCGGTTGGACGAGCCGTTCCACGTGCTCGCCACCGCCAACCCGATCGAGTACGAGGGCACGTACCCCCTGCCTGAGGCGCAGCTCGACCGGTTCCTGCTCCGGGTCTCCTTCGGCTACCCGGAGCGCGAGGAGGAGTGGGAGGTGCTGCGCCGGCGCATGGCCCGCCGCCGGGAGGAGGCGGAGATCAAGCCGGTCGTCGACGCGACGACGCTGCGTGCCATGCAGGCCGCCCTGGAGGACGTGGCGGTCGAGGACTCCGTCGGCCGGTACATCGTCGAGCTGACCGCCGCCACCCGCGACCACCCGTCCGTGCTGGTCGGTGCGTCGCCGCGCGGATCGCTGGCGCTGCTGCTGCTGGCCCGGGCCCGGGCCGCGTTCGGCGGCCGTGACTACGTCGTGCCGGAGGACGTCAAGGACGTCGCGGTGCCGGCCCTCGCACACCGGATCACGCTCCGCCCGGAGATGTGGCTGCGCCGCGTCGACCCGTCGTTCGTCGTGGGCGAGGTCCTCGACGCCACCCCGGCGCCGGCCAGCGGCGCGCTGCCCAGCTACGCCGCCGGTCGGGGCGGACGTTGACCGGTACGCCCGCCGGGTCGCCCCCGGATCCGCAGCCCCCGTCCGCCTGGGTGCCGACACCGGCGCTCGGCCGGGCGGTGCTGCTCACCGGCCTGCTGCTGGTCGCCGGAGTGGTGCTCGGCCGGGTCGACCTGGTGGTGCTGGCCGCCCCGTTCGCGCTCGGCACCGCGTACGCGCTGCGCCGCCGGCCGGCCGCCCCGCCGCAGGTCTGGCCGCAGGCCGCCGAGGGGTACCTCGTCGAGGGCGGTGACCTCACCGCGACGGTGACGGTGGGTAACCCTGACCGGGTCGGCTACGACCTGGCGGTGGTCCGGACCCGGGTGTCGCCGTGGCTGCGGGTCGAGCGGTCCGGGTTCGACGCGGAGGCCCCGCACCAGGGGCCCGCCGACCGACCCTTCGCCACCTTCGTCCCGGCCGGTGAGGCGGTCGACCTGACGCTGGCCGGCACCGCGTTGCGCTGGGGGCGGCACCCGGTCGGCCCGGCCGGCGCCGGGGCCGCCACCGCCGACGGGCTGCTGGTCTCCCGGGTGGTCGTGGCCGAACCGGCCCGGCTGACGGTGTACCCGAAGACCGAGCCGTTCGAGGCGGTCGAGGCGATGCCCCGGGCCGCCGGACTGGTCGGCGCACACCATTCCCGTCGCCCCGGCGAGGGCGGCGAGCTGGCCGGGGTGCGCGTCTTCGCCCCGGGCGACCGGCTCCGCCGGATCGACTGGCGGGTCTCGTTACGGGCGAAGCAGCTGCACGTCGCGGCGACCCTCTCCGACCGGGACGCCGAGGTGGTGCTCCTGATCGACGTGCTCGCCGAGGCGGGGCGCTCCGGTGGCATCAACGGCACCGCCTCGGTGCTGGACACCACGGTCCGGGCCGCCGCCGCGATCGGCGAGCACTACCTGCACCGGGGCGACCGGGTGGCGATGCTGGAGTTCGGCCCGACCGCGCGACGGCTGCGTCCCGCCACCGGCCGCCGGCAGTACCTCACCGTGCTGGAGTGGCTGCTCGACGTCACTGCCGAATCCCGGCCGGACGAGGCGGACGACCAGGTCTTCGGCCCGCAGTTGCTCTCCTCGGACGCGCTCGTGGTGGTGCTCACCCCGCTGTTGCAGGAGCGGTCCGCGCAGATGCTCGCCCAGCTCGCCCGCTCCGGTCGGTTCGTGGTCGCGGTCGACACCCTCCCCGCCGACCTGCCGTCGCCGGGCGGGCGGCGGGACTGGGCCGAGGTGGCGTTCCGGCTCTGGCGACTGGACCGGGACGTGATGGTCGAGCAGTTGCGCGAGCACGGCGTACCGGTGGTGCGCTGGGCCGGGGCCGGCAGCCTGGACCAGGTGCTCCGGGACGTGGCCCGCCTCGCCACCGCCCCCCGGGCAGGCAACCGGTGAGCGCGGTGGAACAGGTCGTCGCCCGGGTGCGGGCGGCACGGCAGGCGGCCCGCCGGGCCACCCTGCTGCCGTTCCTGGTCCGGGTCGGGGTGTTCCTCACCGTGCTGGTCGGCTTCACGGTGGCGTTCCCGGTCGACGTCTGGTTCGGCGACGCCCTGCCGGCGCTGCTGGTGACCGCGCTGCTGCCCGCGCTCGGGCCACGGCGGTTCTGGCCGACGTTCGCCGCCCTGGTCACCGTCGCCGGCTGGCTCCACGGCACGTTCGACCAGGGGGAACCGATCGCGCTGTGGCGACTGCTGCTGCTGACCGCCCTGCTCTACCTGGGGCACAACCTCTGCGCGCTGGCCGCACTGCTGCCGTACGACGCCGTGGTGGACCCGGCGCTGGTGGCTCGCTGGCTGACCCGTACCGCCGGGGTGGTCCTCGTCGCCGGAGTCGCCGGAGTGCTGCTGCTGACCGTCGCCGGGGTCGGCGGGGACCGGGGGATGCTGCCGGTGACGGTCGGCGGGCTCGGCGTAGCGGTCGTGGTGACGGCGTTGCTGGGATGGCTGCTGCGCCGCCGGTGAAACCGACCGGAGCGCGATGGTCACGCAGGTCACATGGGGTGCTCCGTCACAGAGAAGGGCCGCGAACGCGATTACTCCGACCGGTCGGGGAAAGATGGCAGACGTGAACCCGAAGCGGATCCTTGTGGTAGGCGCCGGGCACGTCGGGCTGTACGCGGCCCTGCGCCTGGCCAAGAAGCTGAACTCACGTGAGGCCGAGGTCATCGTCGTCGACCCGCAGCCGCACATGACCTACCAGCCCTTCCTTCCGGAAGCGGCGGCCGGCAACATCTCTCCTCGGCACAGTGTGGTGCCGTTGCGACGGGAGTTGCGCAAGTGCACCATCGTCGCGGGCGCGGTGACCCGGATCGAGCACTCCCGCAGGACCGCCACGGTGCAGCCGATCACCGGCCCGGTACGCGAGATCCGGTACGACCACGTGATCGTCGCCCCCGGGTCGGTCTCCCGGACCCTGCCGATTCCCGGCCTGCACGAGCACGGGATCGGCTTCAAGACCATCGGGGAGGCCATCTACCTGCGCAACCACGTCCTCGACCGGTTGGACGTGGCCGCGGCCACCACCGATCCGGACGTGCGCCGTCGCGCACTGACCTTCGTCTTCGTCGGCGGCGGGTACGCCGGCATCGAGGCGCTGGCCGAGATGGAGGACATGGCCCGGGACGCGCTGAAGTACTACCCGGAGCTGACCCCGGCGGACATGCGCTGGGTGCTGGTCGAGGCGACCCAGCGGGTGCTGCCCGAGGTCGACCGGGACATGGGCGCGTACACGGTCCAGCAGCTGCTCAAGCGGAACATGGACATCCGGCTGGACACCCGCCTGGAGTCCTGCGTCGACGGGATGGTCACGCTCTCCGACGGCGACAGCTTCCCCTCCGACACCATCGTCTGGACCGCCGGCGTGAAGCCGTCGCCGGTGCTGGACGCCACCGACCTCCCCCGCGACGAGCGGCGGCGGGTCACCTGCCTGCCCACCCTCCAGGTGGTCGACTCCGACCGGGTCGTCGAGGGCGCCTGGTCGGCCGGTGACTGTGCGGCGGTGCCCGACCTGACCGGCCCGCCCGGGTCGTACTGCTCGCCGAGCGCGCAGCACGCGGTACGGCAGGCCACCCGGATGGCCGACAACATCGCTGCGGTGATCCGGGGCCTGGAACCGGTCAACTACCGGCACAAGCACGCGGGCAGCGTGGCCAGTCTCGGCCTGTACAAGGGCGTCGCCCAGGTGTACGGCATCAAGATGACCGGCTGGCCGGCGTGGTTCATGCACCGGACGTACCACATGAGCCGCATCCCCTCGCTGAACCGCAAGGTGCGCGTGGTGGTCGACTGGACGCTGGCGTTCTTCCTCCGTCGGGAGGTCGTCGCGCTCGGCCAGCTGCACGAACCGCGCGAGGAGTTCGTCGAGGCGTCCCAGCCGGTGGCCAGCCCGCGCGCCTGAGGTGGCATGGTAGGAGGGGTCCCCTGTTACCGCTTTCTGTCCTGCAAGGGACCCCTGCTACCACCCGACGACGGCGCGACGTCGATCAGAAGCGCCAGGTCCAGGCGTCGGCGACCCGGGTCGCCGGGCCGTAGAGCTGCTCCAGCGTGCCGCGTAGGCTCCCGGCGTGCCGCTCGTCAGCGGCGAGCACCACGCAGGACGCGTTCCAGAAGGCGATGTCCCGTGCCGCCTGCCGGCGTTGTCCCTCGCTGACCACCGGCTGCTCGCCGTGCCGGGCCACCTCCGCCAGCAGCGCCGACGTGGGTCGCTTGTACGTGCCCATCGCCGCCGTGCCGTCCCGTCCGTACGAGCCGATGAAGAAGCCCTCGGGCAGGGCGAACTCCGCGTCCGCCGCTGCCGCCCACCGCATCGGCCAGGGCTCCTTCGGGGTGGGCGCGGGCACCGGCACCAGCACCCCGCCGGGGCGTACGCAGTCACGCCAGTGCCCGGCGGTGATGAACTCCGGCACCGGCGGCCGGTCCTCGGTGGCCAGCGGGGTCGGTGCCGCCGGTAGCAGCGCCGCCACCACGGCGGCCGGGACGACCGCGCGCCAGCGACCCCCGGCGTGCCACGCCCGGTCGACGGCGAGCACCAACACGGTGGCCAGCAGCGGGAGCACGGCCAGCGCGAAGCGCATCGGCAGCGCGCCGTCCACCACCGGCACGTCGAGCAGGAACCGGTACGGTCCCGGAACACCGGTCCGCTCCCCGTCGACCACCACGTCCGGCCCGAGCGACAGAGCGCCCATGACCAGCGTGGCGACCACGCAGGCGACCGCCAGCGGCTGCCGACGCAGCCAGACCGCGCAGGCCGCGCCGACCAGCAGCAGCGGCCAGCCGAGGAAGGTGTTGTACTCGGCGGGACCGGTGGTGAGCCGGGCCGCCGAGTCCTCGCCGGCGACCGAGAGCGGCGAGAACGTCCACCAGCTCGTCAGGTCGGCCGAGAAGTAGTACGGGCTGAACATGCCGTCGGCCACCCCCTGCGGCCCGGCGAACTGGAACCACAGCGGGTAGGCGAGCGCGACCAGGGCGACTCCGGTGGCGAGCAGCATCCCCGCGAGGAAACCCGGGAACGTACGCCGGGCGAGTCGCCGGTCGGCGGTGGCGTAGGCGACGGTCGTCACCGCGAGGGTCAGCGCGGCGAGGAACAGCACCTCCTCGCCGACGAAGACCTGCGTGACCACCACGACGGCCAGCCCCAGGGCAGAGACGACCAGCCGCTGGTCCCGCAGCATCCGGACGACCAGCCAGACGATCACCGGGACCAGCCACTGCGCGGTCATGTGCAGGTGGCTGTTGGTCTGCGACACGATGCCCGGCCCGAAGCCGCAGAGGCCGGCGCCGATCGCGGCGGCCAGCCGGCCGGCCCGCAGCACCCGGACGTAGAGCGCGTACCAGGCGATCGCGGTGCCGGCCAGGTTCAGGCCGGCGAGCAGCGCGAACGTGGTCGGCGCGCCGAAGGCCAGGGTGACCGGGGCGAAGAGCACCCCGAGCGCGATGACCGAGGTGTTGGCCATCAGGTTGACCCCGTCGGGGGCGTTGAGCCGGTGGGTGAGCAGACCGAGGTCACCGAGGAGTGCACGGGAGTCGACGGCCAGGAAGAACTCGTAGAGGGTCTGGTCCTCCGGGTTGAGCGCCAGCGTCCGGCCGGACGGGTCCGGCCAGAGCCCGTGGGTGAGCACTCCGGCGAGGACCAGGAAGCCCAGACCGACCAGCAGGTCCACCCGGTTCCGGTGGGCCGCGGCGACGAGCCGGGCCCGCCGGGGGACGGACACCGTGTCGACGGCCGGGGTGGCGTCCCGGCCGTGCCCGGCGTCCTGGTCGGCACAGGCTGCGCTGCTCACGGCCTCGACCATAGTGCCGGGAAGGTATCGGGGTACGCCGGGTTGGGTGAGACCGGCTACCGTGACACTGCACTGCCGCGTGTCGACGCGCCGGTGGGTCACCCGCCCGGGTGGTGGAAAGGCAGACACGGCCGCCTTAAAAGCGGCTGCCGCAAGGCGTGCGGGTTCGACCCCCGCCCCGGGCACCAGACTCTCAGCTTCCCTTCAGCCTGGTGATCACCAAGAGGTCGGCCCGGCGGTTTACCCTGGACAGGCACGTTTACCGTGCATCGACCCCCTGAGGGAGGCTGAAAGTGAAGACCTCGAACCCGGTGCTCGCCCGGCTCGGCCAGGCGGCTGAGCGGGAGCGGGCGGCCGGGTACGCCCCGGCCGGGCCGTACGGTCAGCCCGGTTACCCCCAGCAGTACCCGGGTGCGGGCTACCCGGCGGCCCCCGGTTACCCGGCCGCACCGCCCACCGTGACGCCGATGTCGCTCGACGACGTCGTGGTCAAGACCGTCCTGCTCCTCGGCATCCTCGGTGCCTCCGCCGCGGCCGCCTGGGTGCTCGTGCCCGACGCGCTGGTCGGTGTCGCCTGGATCGGGGCCGCCGTCGTCGGCCTCGTGCTCGGCATGATCATCTCCTTCTCCCGGATGGCCAACCCGGCTCTCGTCGTCACGTACGCGGTCGTCGAGGGCGTGTTCGTCGGCATGGTGAGCAAGGCCTTCGAGTCGCTCTACGACGGCATCGTGCTCCAGGCCACCACCGCCACCTTCGGCGTGTTCTTCCTGATGGCCATGCTCTACAAGGCGCGCGTCATCCGGGCCACCCCGAAGTTCGTGCGCGGCATGATCGCGGTGATGGTCGGCCTCTTCGCGGTGATGCTGGTCAACCTGGTGCTGGCGCTGTTCGGCATCGAGACCGGGCTGCGGGACGGCAGCCCGCTGGCCATCGGCTTCAGCCTGGTCTGCATCGTGGTGGCCTCGCTCAGCTTCGTGTTGAGCTTCCACGAGGTCGAGGAGGGCATCCGGATGGGGCTGCCCCAGCGTTACTCCTGGGTGGCCGCCTTCGGCATCCTGGTCAGCCTGGTCTGGCTCTACATCGAGATCCTGCGCCTGCTGAGCTACTTCCAGGGCGACGACTGAGCAGTCAGTCAACGGTCGATCGACCGGTGCGCCCGTCCCCGACTCCGGGGGCGGGCGCACCGTCGTCGCGGGGGCGGGACGAGCGGATCCGGTCGCATCCGGCCCGCCGGTCGCCCCGATCCGCCGCAGGACCCGGACCGACCGGCCGCAGGACCCGGACCGACCGCGTCCGTGGCCGTCGGCGCGGCCGTAGACTCCCTCCGGTGAGCAGTGCGCAGGCCGGGGCGTACCCGGTGGACCAGGCCGGTGCCCGGTGAACCCGGTGTCCGGCGACCCGGGCCCGAACACCGAGCTGGAGCAGGCGGTGGAGCTGCTGGTCCGGCAGGTCGGGCACTGGCAGCCGCCCCGGTGGTCGGCGCTGGCCGCCGACGGCAACGTCTCCCGTGCCGACCTGGTGCACAAGCTCGTGCAGGAGGTCGCCAACCTGGCCGCCGACGCCGAGGGCCAGCCGCGACGCACCGTGCCCCGGCTGGACAACGACCTCGCCCTGCCCGACCAGCTCCGGGTGGTCGCCGCCGACCTGGTCGCCGCGGCCCCCGCGCCCGAGGCGCTGGCCCGGGCCGCCGCCGAGGTGACGGCGACCCGGACCGCACTCTGAGGCGACCGCCGGGCGCGGGCGGTGAGGTGGCGCAGCCGCCCGGATGCGGTCAGGAGAGGCGTTCGAGGACCATCGCCATGCCCTGACCGCCGCCGACGCACATGGTCTCCAGGCCGATCGACTTGTCGTGCCAGTCGAGGGCGTTGAGCAGGGTGCCGGTGATCCGGGCTCCGGTCATGCCGAACGGGTGCCCGACGGCGATCGCGCCGCCCATCACGTTCAGCTTCTCCAGGGGGATGTCGAGCTGCCGGTACGAGGGGATCACCTGGGCGGCGAACGCCTCGTTGATCTCCACCAGGTCGACGTCGTCGATGGTCATGCCGGCCCGCTTCAGCGCCTGCCGGCTCGCCTCGACCGGGCCGAGCCCCATGATCTCCGGGGAGAGCGCGGTGACGCCGGTGGAGACGATCCGGGCCAGCGGGGTGATGCCGAGGTCCCGGGCCCGCTGGGCGCTCATGATCACCACTGCGGCGGCACCGTCGTTGAGCGGGCAGCAGTTGCCGGCGGTGATCCGGCCGTCCGGGCGGAACACCGGCTTCAACCCGGACACGCCCTCCAGGGTCACCCCCGGACGGGGCCCGTCGTCGGTGCTGACCACCGTGCCGTCCGGGGTGGTGACCGGGGTGATCTCCCGGGCCCAGAAGCCGTCGGCGATCGCCTTCTCGGCGAGGTTCTGGCTGCGAACGCCGAAGGAGTCCATGTCGGCGCGGGTCACGTCGTACGCCTGGGCCAGGTTCTCCGCGGTCTGCCCCATGGCGAGGTAGATGTCGGGCAGCTCACCGGCCTCGCGCGGGTCGGTCCAGACCTCCGCGCCGCCGGCCGCCCGCCGGACCGAACGCTCCTGGGCCGCCGCGAACCGTGGGTTCTCCCAGCCCCCGCCGACCAGCGCCTGCGCCTCCGGCGGCAGGGCGTCGGAGTTGCCCCGGGCGTACCGGGAGACGCACTCGACCCCGGCGGAGACGAACACGTCCCCCTCGCCGGCCCGGATCGCGTGCATCGCCATCCGGGTGGTCTGGAGGGAGGAGGCGCAGTACCGGGTGAGGGTCGCGCCGGGCAGGGTGTCCAGCCCGAGCAGGGTGGCGACCACCCGGGCCATGTTGAAGCCCTGCTCGCCGCCGGGCAGGCCGCAACCCAGGTAGAGGTCGTCGATCTCGCGTGCGTCGAGCTGCGGGACCTTGTCCAGCGCGGCCCGGACGATGGTCGCCGCGAGGTCGTCCGAGCGGACGTCGCGGAGGGAACCCTTGTGCGCCCGGCCGATGGGGGAGCGGGCGGTGGCGACGATGACGGCGTCGCGGGACGACTCAGTCGGCATGAGCCAACGTTAACCCGTCGGTAACTTGCGGTGGAATGTGGCGCACGTCCCACCACGGACTGGGCGAGACCGTACGGCGGCCTCAGCGGGACGAGGCGACGGCCGCGGCGGCGGCCACCGCCGGGAGCAGCGCGTGCGCCCAGACCCGGTAGCCGTCGGCGGAGGGGTGGTACCCGTCGTGGCAGAGCGTGCCGGCGTCGGCCCGGAAGACTGCCCCGGTCTCGGCGGCGAGATCCACCACCGTGCCGCCGGCCTCCAGCACCGCCACGGTCTGCGCCCGCGCGGTGCGCCGCCCGGACCAGCCGATCACCTGGCGCAGCGGCGGGGCGACGGCCCGGACCGCGCCGAGGTCGGGGCAGGTGCCGACGACGACCTCCACCCCCGCGTCGCACAGCCGGCGAACCGCGCCGCCCAGGTACGCCGCCGCGTCGGACGGCCGGCGCAGGGTCGTCGCGTCGTTCGCCCCGATCAGGATCACCGCCACGTCCGGGCGGGCCCCGAGCAGGGCCCGGGCCACCTGGGTGGCCAGGTCGGTGGAGCGGGATCCGGAGACCCCGACGCTGGACAGGTGCACCCGTCGGCCAGCCGGCCCCTCGGCGAGCAGGTGGGCCAACTGGCCGCCGACCGTCTCGTCGAACTCCTGCACGCCGACGCCGAGGGCGGCCGAGTCACCGAGCAGGACCAGCCGCAGCGGGGGTGCGTCCGCCGACCCGACCGTCGCCCGCAGGGCGAGACCGAGTTCCGGCTCGGCGTACCGGCGGGTGCGGGCGACGAAGGCCTCCCCGGCCAGGACGGCCGCGCCGCCCACCGTGCCGGCCAGCAGGGAGAGGGCCGCGACCCGGCCCACGTGGGCCGCCCGTTCGGCGCGGGTGTTCCGCTCGTTCATGATCGTCCCTCCACTGCTGTCTCCGTGCCCCCGGCCGGTCGGACCGCGTCGCCTGTCTCGGGGCTCTGCGCCGGTCGGACCACGCCGTCCGTCCGTGGTGCGCCGGACGGCGGGACCGCGTCGGCGGCGGGGTGGGGCACCGGCTCACCCGCGTGGGCGGGAAGCGCGCCGACCGCCACGAAGGCCCGCCGCCGCAGCTGCGCCCAGCGCCCGGCGGGGCCCCGGTCGCGCCCGCTGACCTGGGTGCCGCTGACCTCGGTGCCCGGGTGCCGGACGGCCTCCTGCGCCGCCTGGGGCAGCGACCGTACACCCTCGCCGCAGGTCAGTGCCGGCCGGCGGTCCTGGCCCGCGCCGAGCGCCGAGAGGACCGTCGGCAGCAGCGCCGACGCGGCGACCGCGTACCCCTCGGCGGACGGATGGAAACGGTCCCACGCGAACATCCGGCCCGGTTCCGCCGCGAACCGGGGGCCGAGCAGGTCACCGAGGGAGACCGTCCAGCCACCGGCCTCGACCACCGCGACCGTCTGGGCGGTGGCGAGCTGCCGACCCCAGCGCCGGGCCAACCAGCGCAGCGGCGGCTGGATCGGCTGGATCGTGCCGAGGTCGGGGCAGGTGCCGACGACCACCTCCGCGCCGGCCGCGCGCAGGTCGCGGACCGCGTCGGTGAGATAGCGCACCGCGACGGCCGGCGGGGTGCGGTTGGTGACGTCGTTGCCGCCGACCAGGATGACCGCGAGGTCCGGCTGCTGTTCGAGGGCGGCCTCGACCTGGTGTTTCAGCCCCGCCGAGAGACTGCCGACGACGGCGAACCGGTGCAACCGCACCGGCCGGTGCAGCCGACGGGACAGGCCGGTGGCGAGCAGTGCGCCGAGGGTCTCCCGGCGCCGGTGCACGCCGTAGCCGGCGGCGGAGGAGTCGCCGAGGATCACCATGGTGAGCGGCGGGCCGGGGAGCTTGGGGCCGTAGACGCCGTCACAGCGGGGTGGCGGTGCCTCGGCCATCGGGATCGTCCGGCGGGCCTGCTTGGCCTGGCCGAGGAGGATGCCGGTGGTGGTGACGAAGGCCGCCACCGTGGCACCCGCGCCGATCGCCGTGTAGCGGACGACCTGCCGGGCGCGTCGCCAGCGCGTACCGGTGGGTACGACGGATCCCGCCACCTCCTCCATGAGCCGACAGTACCGCGCGGGAGCGACACGTCGCTGTCCCCGCGATGGCGCTCCGGTGCCTGGCAGCGGGACATTCTGGGTACGTCATCCATCGACCGCCGGCCGTCCGGGCCGACCGCCCGGACCGGCCTCGCGGCACCGGCGGCGGTTGCGCCGGCCCGGCACGCTGGTCGCGGAGAGAGGGGCACTGACATGGCGAGGACGTTGAAGCGGAGTGCGGCGTTCGCCGCGTTGGCCCGGGCACTGATGGCCGGGGCACGGGGTGGCCCGTCCCTGGGCGCCCGGGTGGCGGCGCTACCCCGGATGATCAAGGCCACCGCGCGCGGCGAGTACGACGGCGGCCTCCGGCTGGCCCTGATGACCGCGGCGGCGGCGTACGTCGTCTCCCCGGTCGACCTGGTGCCGGAGCTGTTCCTGACCGTGCTCGGCCTGGTCGACGACGCGGTGATGGTCACCTGGCTGGCCGGGAGCGTGCTGGCCGAGACGGAACGGTTCCTGGAGTGGGAGGCCCGCCGCGCGTCCGTGATCCCTGGGAGTGTCCTGTCCTGACGCCACGTACGCTGGGCGTCGACCAACCGTCGCCCGGCGCCGCTGCCGGCACCGGAGGAGAAGGGCACAACGAGGTGCAGTACTACGACAACGTCGTCGAGCTGATCGGCAACACCCCGCTGGTGAAGCTCCGCAACGTCACCGCCGGCATCCAGGCCACCGTGTTGGCGAAGGTGGAGTACCTCAACCCCGGCGGGTCGGTGAAGGACCGGATCGCGCTGCGGATGGTGGAGGACGCCGAGGCCGCCGGGAGCCTGAGGCCGGGCGGCACCATCGTCGAGCCGACCAGCGGCAACACCGGCGTCGGACTGGCCCTGGTGGCGCAGCTCAAGGGCTACAAGTGCGTCTTCGTCTGCCCGGACAAGGTCAGCCAGGACAAGCAGGACGTGCTGCGGGCGTACGGGGCCGAGGTGGTGGTCTGTCCGACGGCGGTCGCCCCGGAGGACCCCCGCTCCTACTACAACGTCTCCGACCGGTTGGCCCGGGAGATCCCCGGCGCGTGGAAGCCCAACCAGTACAGCAACCCGGCGAACCCGCGTTCGCACTACGAGACCACCGGCCCCGAGCTGTGGGAGCAGACCGGCGGCGGGCTGACCCACTTCGTGGCCGGGGTGGGCACCGGCGGCACCATCTCCGGCATCGGGCGCTACCTCAAGGAGGCGTCCGACGGCCGGGTGAAGGTCGTCGGCGCGGACCCGGAGGGCTCGGTCTACTCCGGCGGCACCGGCCGGCCGTACCTGGTCGAGGGGGTCGGCGAGGACTTCTGGCCGGAGACGTACGACAAGTCCGTGGCCGACCAGATCATCGAGGTCTCCGACAAGGCCTCCTTCGAGATGACCCGGCGGCTGGCCCGGGAGGAGGGGCTGCTCGTCGGCGGCTCCTGCGGCATGGCCGTGGTGGCCGCCCTGGAGGTGGCCCGCGCCGCCGGCCCGGACGACGTGATCGTGGTGCTCCTGCCGGACAGCGGCAAGGGCTACCTGTCGAAGATCTTCAACGACGCCTGGATGGCCCGGTACGGCTTCCTGTCGGCCGGCGGTGACGAGCCGACCGTGGCCGACGCGCTCGCCGCGAAGCCGGGCGGCCTGCCCGAGCTGGTGCACGTGCACCCCACCGAGACGGTCCGGGACGCGATCGACTACATGCGCGAGTACGGCGTCTCCCAGCTGCCGGTGCTCAAGGCCGAGCCGCCGGTGGTGACCGGTGAGGTGGCCGGTTCGATCGCCGAGAAGGACCTGCTGGACGCGCTCTTCACCGGCCAGGCCCACCTGCACGACACCATCGAGCGGCACATGGGTGAGCCGCTGCCGATGGTCGGCGGCGGGCAGCCGGTCAGCGAGGCGGTGGCCCTGCTGGAGAAGTCCGACGCCGCGTTGGTGCTGATCGACGGCAAGCCGAAGGGCGTGCTCACCCGACAGGACCTGCTGGCCCACCTCGGCGCCCGCTGAGCATGGTGACCGGCCCGTCCCGCGACGGGCCGGTCACCACCCAGTCCAGGCCGCCGCGTCTCCCAACCCGTAACTGATCCTGCCCAGCTCACGTGCATCGAGGCGGTACCCATTCGGGCCATTACGGGCGATGCGACTCTCGGCGACGAGTTCCTCGATCGGCTACGCCATGATCCGGACATCTTCCTCTCCCCGGTCAGCCTGTGGGAGATCACCGTCAAGCAGAGGGCGGGGAAGCTCGCCGGCCCCCCTGACGTGGCCGAGCGGGTAAGGGACATGGGATTTCGGGAACTTCCGGTTACCCACGCCCATGCCATCGTCGCCGGCCGCCTGCCAGCGCATCACCGCGATCCCTTCGACCGCATGCTGGTGGCGCAGGCGACCGCCGAAAGGTTGACCCTGGCCTCCCGCGACGTGTCGATGGCGCTGTATGAGGTGGATGTCCTGAAGGTGTGAGGCACGTCAGCCCCGTGAAGCAGGGGCCGACGTGTGTCCTAGAAACGGTAGGCGTCCCGTCGGTGGCGGATCGAGGGGATCTCCACGACCCGTTTGGCCTCGTTGATCCGGTAGATGATCCGGTACGTGCCGCGGCGGGCGGAGTGAAAGCCGTCGAAGGGCTCGTCGAGTGGTTTGCCAGCCCGATAGGGGTTGACCGCTATCGCGTGCTCGATGGTCTCCGTCGCCGCGACCGCGACCTCCAACGGCAGATCCTCGTGCAGGTTGCGGCGGGCCTGCCGAGAGAACATCACGGTGTACGGGCTGGGCGCTTCGCTAGTGCCGTCGCCCCGCCCGCCTTGCGAAGGCATCAGGCCGCCCTACCGCGACGCCGCTCCAACTCGGCGCGAACCTCGTCCATCGAGAACGTGTCGTCGGCCGCGAAATCCTCCCGCGACTGGCGCAGATCCGCGAGGGCCTCGTTGTCGGAGAGCAGGTCGAGCGTCTCCCGCATCGACTCGTACTCGGCAACCGAGATCAGCATCACGTCGGCACGGCCGTTCCTGGTGATCGTGAAGTGGTCGTGCTCCCGAGCGACGCGGTCGGCAAGCTCGGCGATCCGGGCCTTGGCTTCCGTGATGGGAATGGTCTCCATAGCGACCACTCTAAAGACTGGTCAGAATTATGGCCACCTTATTCGATCCGCTCGACCGAAGGCACGCCGTGTGCGGGGCTCGAACCCGCGACCGAGGGATTATGAGTTAGATTTCCCGCGTGATCGCCAGTCCGAAGACGTGTTGAGGGGTGCCTATCCGTCCTGGTGGGCACCCCTCACCGTGGTTCCCAATCTAGCCGCGTGACGATCAGTCCGGAGGCGTCCGGGCTCACACGGGGCTCACCTTGTACTCACGTGAGCCCGGCTAGCGGGGTCGCCGTCTACTGCCCCTCAGGTAGGGCCAGGGTGTAAGCGTGGACGAAGAAGCTTTCCACTCGCGCCCAGTGCAGGTGACCGGCGAGAGCTTCGTCACCCTGCCGGCCGAGAACCACATGCACGTGAACTTTGCCGTCTCGGATTTCTCCGGTTCCACTTAGCTCGAATGGCTGCCGGTACTCGCTGATAACGTCAGTGCCGGCGTCATCAGCGAGCATATTGCTGATTGCGCAGCTATCGACAGCACCAATGAGGGACACGATAGCCCCGTTGACAATCCCTTCTTCTGCGGCTCGCCGGGTGAGCGTTTCGATCAGCTCTTCACCGGTCTTGACGCTTAGCAGCTTCATGCGTCTTATCCAATCGCCAGGGGGGTAGTGCCCGCCAGAACGGCGGCATATGCTCGCAAATTTTCGCGGCACGCTTCTTGCTGCACTGCGGACATTAGCGCCGAGCGAGCGCCTGAGTCATTGTGGCAGTTAGCAAGCAGTACGGCGCTACACCAGCGGGCGGCGGCATCGCGTGCGTTTGCAAGCTCGTTCGATAGTTGACGCGATGCCACTTCGATTATGCCGCTACTCGCGCCGGGCGTCTGATTGACTGCTTGCGCTACTGCTTCACTGACTACATGGCTTGCCTGTTCCCAGGGGAGGTTGAGAACGCGGCTGGCTACAGCGGTCAGGTAGAGATGTCGGGCGTCTTGGTCGGCGCGCAGTGTGCATATCGCGGCGTCGCCGAGCTCCGGGGCTCCGACCTTGGCGAGTATCCCGGCAGAGTTGACCCTGAGAACCGCCGTTGCGCCTCGGCGCATCCATGCGGTCAACCCTCGCCGTGCTCCGTCGTCGTCGGCCGCCAGGGCGCTGATAGTCAGATCGGTCGCGTGGCTGGTTTGCGCGGTTGCGAGAAGGTGTCCGCTGCCCTGTGCGATGTCGCCAAACACGCGGTGGGCGACTAGGACGTCGGTCAGCGCCGGGTCTGTGAAGCGGTATGCGCCTTCCGTCGTTTGCATGACGTGTGGGTGCCTGCTCAGGCGGGATGCGATCGAGCCGGGTATCTGCAACGGGTCCAACTCGTCCTTGCGGTGCTGCCATAGGTGCCATGCGAACCACTCAACGGCCTCATGGTCTGCCAGCGACAGCTCGCGTATTGGTCGGCCGCCAAGGAAGCCGCTTACGGCAGTAGCGGCAGTGGTGCCAAGTAGCTGACGCCGGTTCACTTCGTTCCCATTTCCGTCCAGGTCCCCGGCAGCGGTCGGCATGGCGAACCACAACCGATCCTCCGGTATGCGTAGCGCGGTCGCCCATTGCACCAAACGATCAAGGTGAACGATGGGCGGACCAGTTTCTATCCGACTTAGCTGAGCCTGGCTCATGCCAACCCACGAAGCGGCTCGGTCCTGGGATATGGGATGCCGCCCATGGTGGGGGTGGGTTCGCCACGCTCGGATCACTCGGCCCATGTGGCGGCTTTGCAGCGCTTCCCTTAGAACGACCTCATCCCAGAAGTCGGCCGGCACATCTGGGGCGGCATGAGGTTGGTGCCGACCGTAGGAGGAGCAGGGCGAGCAGCGGCCGGTGGCGTTGTCACGCGCGAGCCGTGTGCCGCATCGGCAGTATCGCGCCTCGTGGGTCGCTGTCATCGGGGCGTCCTTGTGTGGCAGCCGGAGCTAGATCCTAGGTCGTGCTGCTCCAAGATCCCATCCGAGCGCCGGTTGCGCTTATGCATCGGACGCATATTGACATCCGTCCTTCGTCATGTTGCCCACGGCTGGGGCTCCGGCATCGTGTCGCTAACGATAAGCGATCGAGCAGTTACAACGCTCCAGGTTCCCCGTTGGTACGTGACTGATGGCTCCGTGCTGACGGGTGACGGCGGGCACGCCGCGCGGCTGCGGAACCTGCATCCCTCCGCACCGCGCGGCGTGCTCGGCCCTGGCATGGAAGGTGGTGAGAAGGTGACGACCTACCCCGGTGGCGGACAGGTCGATGCCGCGCAGGCTGCGCTTGAACGGCATGCGGTGTCGAGTGCTGATGGTCGCTGTTTGGGCTGCGGAACGCTTGGACCGTGCACGGTGCATGAGCAGGCCATGCAGGTGTTCTGCCTCTCGCTGCGGCTGCCGAAGCGGGTGCCCGGAGCGACGCGGCCAGAGCTGATCGGCGCACGTCGTGTCGGCGTTCCAGCGTTGCTGGCGGTGAAGTAGGTGACCGCCCCGGAGGCCGGGCTGATGCCGGCGCACACCGCTGCGGAGTGTGCGCCGGCTCAGCCGTCTACTCGTCGGGCGGGCGGTGCCGGAAGTGACCCTTTCGGTGTTACTTGTGTAGCGGGACAAGAACGATCATGGACGGACTTTCATCGTGGTGTATCAGCCCGGACCAAATGACCTGCTGCGCGCGGCGCGGCTGGCGTTGCGGTCGCCTTCTGGGTCGGGTCGGCCGATGTCGCGTCAGGAGTTGGCCGAGGCGGTCAATGCCTGGTTGTACGAGCACACGGGACGCCAGACCGATATCGCTTCCCGCTACATCGGCCGTCTTGAACGCGGCGACACTCGATGGCCGTCGGCGCATTACCGCACAGCCCTGCGTGCTGTGTTGGCAAAGGCCAGCGACGCTGAGCTTGGCTTCTTCGTCATCCAGGGGCACGCCAAAGATCACGACAAGAGCGTGGTGGGACAGGCTCCAGCCACCGAGTGGCCTGACGTTGCGGCCGACGTTTGTCCGGCGAGTTCGCCAGCAGTGGCTACCGATCAGGGAGCTGACAGCGGGCCACCGGTGGCGTCGGCCGGTGCGGCGGCGGTGCGGGTCAGCGTCGGCTCGGGCGCGGCCTCGGTGGTGTGGCACGAGGGGTCGCCCGGCTGCATCACGTTGGTGGCCGGGCCGCTCCGGGTGCTGATCGACGTGTCGGGCGTCGGTGTTGGTCCGGTCGCCGCTGTTCCGGCTGTGGCCGTTGGGGATGCGGCGGGCAATGGGGCGCGGGTGTACTCGCTGGCCGAGCGACGGGCGCAGTAGCGATGGCTGCCGTTACGCCGTCATACCAAGTGCGCACCGCTGCGGAGTGCGCGCCGGCTTGGCCGCGGGTTCGCTTCTCGGAGGCGGGTGGTGGGCCGCAGGCCGCGATTGCCACTCCGGGACGACTAGAGGCAACGCCGCTCGGTTAAGGTCCGGCGGGTGTTTCGCAATGGTTTGTGATGATGTCGATTGCGATGGTGGCTTTGTAGCTGCGCCGGTCTATGTTGGGTCCGCGGGCTTGGTACTTGGAGTTCGAGCGTTTGATCATCCGGGTTTTCACCCGGATCCGGCGGTCGGGTAGCAGGTGCGCCAGGACCACGCGGCCGATGGCGCCGACCAGGTCGATGACGGTGTCAGCGATGACGCCGGCGGCGTTGGTGATCTGGTCGCGGGCGGTGTTCAGGGCGATGGTGAAGCTGGCCCGGTCGGGGCTGGTGGCGGGCTGGCTGTCGGTGGCATCGGTCATAGCGGTGCGGAGGACCTGGTAGACGGTGAGCAGGGCGTAGATCTCCTGGTCGATGCCGTCGGGGGTGCGGGCACGCAGGACCCGGCCGCCGAGGATGCTGGATTTCAGCTCCAGATAGGCGGTTTCGATCTCCCATCTGCGGTGATACAGCTTCATCAATTCGCCGGCGGGATGGGTGTGCGGGTCGAGCAGGGTGGTGATCAGCCGGTAGCCACCGGTGCGGATGCCGTCGGTGGTGGTGACGCTGATCTGGGCGTCGATGACCCGCACCCGTACCGTGCCGATGGTCGAGAGCCAGGACCCGTCGCGGTAGCGGGTGATCACGGGCAGGCGGCGGCCGTTCTTGCAGCGGATCAGCAGGTCGGCCCTGGTCGCGGCGAGTGTGGTGATGAGGTCGGCGGCGGCATAGTTACGGTCGGCCAGCAACAGCATCCCGGCCCGCAGGCTACGGGCCAGGGTGCGGGCCTGGTCGAGTTCACCGGTGCTGACCGGGCCGAACACGGCGTCGATGATCGAGCGGGTGCCGCAGGTCAGCAGGACACTCAGCCTCACTGCCGGGTAGCCGGCCCCGCCGTGGTTACCCCGTTGTTTGCGGTAACGGTCCCGGACCGCCTCGGCGTCGGCTACCGACATCATGGTCCCGTCGATCGCGGTCACCAGCAGCCCCCGCCAGCGCACGGCATGGTTCGCCGTGGTGACGGCCGGGCCACGGAGCAGATCGAACAACGCCCGCAGCGGCGCGGACCCGAGCCGCTGCCGTGCCTCACGTAACGTCCCCGAGGACGGCTCGGCCAGGCCCAGCCCGGCCAGACCGGCGGTCAGTTTCTGCCACACCTGCCCGTAGCCGAGTTCGGCGAACAGACAACCTGCCAGAACGAGATAGACCACCACCCGGGCCGGCAGCAGTCGGATCCGCTGCTGCGTACGGCGGGTCGCAGCGAGGATCTCATCGACCATCTCGAAGGGTATGAACTGGGTCAACTCACCCAGATGACCCGGTGCGAACACACCCGCGGCTACCCTCACCGTACGGGTTATGGCAATCTGATCAACCAAAGCGGAGTTCCTGGTCTCGAGGGTGTCTTGGAGTGACTCACCTCAATACCGGAACTCCGCTTCCTCATGCCCGAACGACACACCCCTCGACAGCCACCACAACGCCTTAACCGAGCGGCGTTGCGACTAGAGGTGGCTACGCCTGAGGTAGTGGCGGACTCGTGCCGATCGTTGGGGCGCGTCCTGGCGGAGTCGCGGCGATCGGTGCGCGTGACGCAGGACCGGTTGGCCGTCCTGGTGGGATGGTCGCGCAGTTCCATCGCCAATGTGGAGGTGGGGCGTCAGACCGCCCCACGTGCGTTCTGGATGGCCTGTGACGTGGCGTTGGGGCGCGAGGGTGCGTTGCTGGCGGCGTGGGGCCGTACGGACGCTCTGGCGCGTCGGCTGAGGGAGCAGGAGAAGGAAGCCCAGATTCGTCAACTCCTCACCGCTCCGTCGCCTGGGTTCGTCTGCCGGGCGTTGTACCGCCTGTTGGCGGAGTCGGGATGGTCACCGTGACGCGCCGTCCGCACACCCCGATCCGGCCCATCTGGCTATGTCGTGCGTGCGGCCATCCCTGGCCGTGCGGGGAGGCCAAATTAGCGCTGCTGGCCGAGTACGGGCAGAACCGGGTGAGCCTGTTCGTATACCTGGCCGGCGCATTTGGTGACGCCGTGGACGACCTGGGCAAGCTGCATTCAGGGGAGACACCGATCAGCGGTGAACTGTTTGACCGGTTCCTCTCCTGGCCGAGCGCGTCCAGTTCCGCTTATCGAACCGCCCGCATCGAGGGCTCGTCACCGACCTGACGAAGGGGTTTTTGCCTGGCTATGTAGATGCGCAGAGAATCTGCGTCCGGAAGCGTGCAGGACAGCCGCTTGCCGCTGGAATAATCAATTCCGCGCGGCTATTTAGAGCTGCCCAATGGCGATATTCCGAAAGTGTGTCAGAAAGCCGACAATCAATTGATAGATCCGCCTCAGTGGGCGATTGTCGAAGCAGCTCGGTTACTTGGTGATCCGCTTAACCTGCGAGCCTGAGAAACCGAGTTCTCGCACATTTCGTGTGCGAGGTACGGCTTGCGGTGCGGCAACACCGCAAGCCGATTCGTCCTCTCCCCTAGACGAAGGAGTGTCGATGAGGACTCCGTCAAGACTAGCGGCTGCGCTGGTGCTTGCCTGCGTGGTCGCCGTCGCCAACGGCAGTGTCGCTGCGGCCCAGCCGGCAGCGTCGGAAGTGGGTTCGGCGGGCACGGTGCTGACTGTGGGGGCCGCCGGCTCCGATCAGTGCTCCGTGGACGTCACGGCTCGCAAGGGTGCTTGGGTCTGCCCGGACGCCGCCTCGTCGAGCCGGCCGAAGAACTGGACTGGCAAGACGGCGGAGCAGGCGGCGCCCATGTCCGGCGTGTGCTCGGCGCTGGGCTGCTACTACTACTACGACAGCACCATGGCCTACTTCGATGGCGCGGGTCAGTACGGCTACGGAGGCACCAAGCTCGGTGACGTGTACCTCTACGTCGAGGACTACTTCTCCGGCGGCAGCAGCACGTCCAAGCGCTTCCAGTTCGAGTCCACCCGAGGTATCAGAACCATCAACGCATCCGGCGAGCGGCTGTACTTCAGCAGTGCGCACCCCGAGGGGTACCCGGTGAGCGGCGGCGGGACCTTCAAGACCTGGGGCGTGCACGGACCCTACGCGGCGGGAACGCTCGTAACCGCCTTCGGATCGACCGGCTACACCGCCTACGAGGGCTCCGTGGCCTGGGCGGGGATCGCTCACCAGTTCCAGTGGACCGACCCGTCGAGCGCCTACCCGGGCACCTGGTACATGTGGTGGAAGAGCCCGAAGTTCCAGCGACAGAGCAGCGGGCAGTACACCGTGTCCAACCCGCCCGCGATGGGCTCCTCCTGGTACGGATCCGGCTGGAACCAGTGAGGTTCCATCACCGCCGGCCATGACCGGCACGGCCGCCGTTGCCCGCTCCTGGGTGGCGGCGGCCTACGCGTATTCGCGGCTCTGGGCCGATAGAGCGTGCGACCATGATTGACATGGCTGAGCCCCGCAAAGTGCAGCGCCACTGGAACACTGAGCTGACAGAGGCAGCACCGGAGCAGCGCATCGGTACGCCCCGACCGGGCCACGGCACCATCTACGTGCACCTCAGCGGAGCCGGTGAGCGGGAACGTCACACGGTCTGGGCCGCCACTTGGGAAGACCCCTTCGACCAGCCGGGCGAGAACGGGGAGGTTGCCGGTATCGCCACGCGGGAGGGCAGCCGGGAAGAGGTCTTGGCCTGGGTCCGGTCTCAGCCGGCGGTAACCCTGCTTCTGGCTCACCCGGATGAGGGGTGGATACCCCTTCCCGCCAACGACGATGACGTGGTGCTCCACGAGCCCGAGCATCGGATTAAGCGACGCCCGCGACCGGGCGACCCTGACGGGCCGACCGCCTCATGACGGAGATCGAACCTGCCGCCGTCGTGGTTTGTGGTCCTCGCGGGGAAAAATCTAGAAGAATCTTTGTTGATCAAGGCACATTTTGCGCTCTGGCGGTCCCTTATCAGTAAGCGAAGGCCCTTGCGCCCGGCGGCGAGACATCGACTGAGAAGGAGGGGATCACCGATGCCGGTCGCGCGCCTTCGGAGGGGCAGGAGTGTTGTCCCGGCGTGCATCACGGCGCTCTACCACAGGACTCAATGGCAAGCCGGCTTGCCGGCGCGGCAGCACCTCAGAGCCGGGCCGCAGTGATGCTGGCGGCATCGGCGGGCGGGTAGCTGGCGGCGTGGTCCTGATGGCGCTCGCCGTGTGCACGGTGGTGGGTTCGCCTCGGCCGCCTGTGGCGCAGTCGGGCGAGCCAGGGTTGGCGTAGCGCGGTGCGGGTTCAGGTCCGCCCATTGGCGGCTGGTGCTCAGTGCTCCGGCCCGCTGTGGGCCGGTCTGCCGCCGATCCGTCTGCATGATCTGCGACACGGGGCGGCCACGATCGCGCTCGCGGCCGGCACCGAGATGAAGGTGGTCCAGGAGATGTTGGGCCACTCCTCGATCTCGCTGACGTCCGATACCTACACCTCGGTCCTGCCGGAGCTGGCGGGGAAGCGGCCGAAGCAGCCGCCCTCCTGGTACCGCGCCAGCGCTCCAAGCGCCCCGCCGGGCTCACCTCGGGCTCACAGCAACCCCCATCATCGAAGCCCGGCAGTGGAAAAGATCGCAAAACCAGCAAATACCAGCAGGTCAAACGGTCTTACTGATGGTGGGGCGGACGGGACTCGAACCCGTGACCGAGGGATTATGAGTCCCCTGCTCCGGTTCCCCCGCTGGTCAGAGGGGACGGGCGTAGCGGAGCTGCCGGGTGACGACCGGGCCGAAGTGCTCGTCGCGTTCCCGGCCGTCCGGGGTCCAGCCGCCGCGCTCGTAGAAGCGACGGGCGTGCGTGTTGTCCCGCAGCACCCAGAGCACCGCGCGGTCGTACCCCCACGAGCGCATGGTGTGCAACGCGTCGACCATCAACTCCCGGCCGGTGCCGCGTCCCTGCTCGGTCGGGTCGAGGTGGATCGCGCAGAGCAGGCCGGCGCCCGGGTCGACCCGACCGTCCACGCCGTCCGGGCCGACGTAGGTGAAGCCGACCAGCCGGCCGTCCCGTTCGGCGACGGTCAGCAGGTGGTCGTCGCGCTCGTACGACCAGCGCTGCGTCCAGTAGTCACCCATCATCTCCGGCGTCGGGACGGCCAGCGCCTCCGGCGGCAGGAATGACGAGTACGCGGCGACCCGGGAACGCTGGTGCAGGTCGCCGACCGCCATCAGGTCGTCGGCGACGGCGTGGCGGAGAGTGAGCGTCACCCCGGCGAGGCTACCCGCCGGGGCGGCACCGCGACCGTGCCCAGGTCCTCGGCGATCACCAGGTCCCCGGTGAAGTGCTCGCGGGCCTCGGCGGCGAACCGGGCCGGGTCGGCGTACCGCTGGGAGAAGTGGGTGAGCACGAGCCGGCGTACCCCCGACTCGGTCGCGACCCGCGCGGCCTGGGCGGCGGTGAGGTGCCCGACCTCGGCGGCGAGCGTGGCCTCCGAGTCGAGGAAGGTCGACTCGATCACCAGCAGGTCGGCGTGCTCGGCGAGCGCGTACACCGCGTCGCAGAGGCCGGTGTCCATCACGAAGGCGAAGCGCTGGCCGGGCCGGGGCACGGCGACCTCGTCGCGGTGCACGCGGCGTCCGCCGACGTCCAGGTGGCCGACGCGGATCAGCTCCCCGACGGCCGGGCCACCGATGCCGTACGCGGCCAGCCGCTCCGGGAGCATCCGGCAGCCGTCCGGTTCGACCAGCTGGTAGCCGTACGTCTCGATCGGGTGGCGCAGCCGGCGGGCGGTCAGGGTGTGGCCGCCGCGCAGGGCGATCCGCTGACCGTCCGCGTCGACCGGTTCGCAGGCCAGCTCGGCGGTCTCGTGGAAGCTGGTGGCGTGCCGCAGCCGGGCGAAGTATTCCGCGCCGCCGGCCGGGAAGTGCACCGCCACCGGGTGCGGCACCCGGTCCAGGGAGAGGCGCTGGATGATGCCGGGCAGTCCGAGACTGTGGTCGCCGTGGAAGTGGGTGACGCAGATCCGGGTCAGGTCGGTGGCGGTGACCGTGGTGTGCAGGAGCTGCCGTTGGCTCCCCTCGCCCGGGTCGAAGAGGATCACCTCGTCGTCCCAGCGCAGCACGTACCCGTTGTGGTTGCGCTGCCGGGTCGGCGTCTGACTGGCGGTGCCGAGCACCGTCAGCTCGCGCATCGACACGGCGTACACCCTCCGTACAGGGGTCGACCCCCGGGGCTTCCGCGCTGACGCGCGGGCCGGCTGGACTGGGCCGGCACCCCGGGGGTCGGGTGGCTGTCTTGGATTCGCCGCACCGCTGCCACACGGTCTCGACGATCTTCTGTGCCCGCCCCGGAGGACGGACGGTCGACTGTCAAGGACAGCGGCTAGCGGACAGCCACCTCACGAGTCCGATAACTACACAAGCTTCGGATCACCTCCCTTCACGTGTACCGCCACGCTATCCACTTCCCGACTCCGGCGGCAACGGTTTTACGTCACCTCATGTCCGAGCAGGTCAGGCCGGGTCCGGGCCGGGGTGGTCGGTGGTGCCGGGACCGGTGGCCTCAGCGATGCCGATCGGCCCCTCGCGGGGCCCCTCCTCGGACGCCGGCTGCACCGCCAGCGACGGGAAGTCGGCCAGGTCGCCCTCGGGCTCGGCGTCCCACTCCGGGAAGACCAGGTCGCTCTGGAGGTAGAGGCAGAGCAGCTGGGTCAGGTGGCGCAGGCCGTCCAGGTGGGTGCGCTCGTGGCCGTGGGTGGCGTCCACCCCGAAGCCGAGCAGCGCCACCCGGGCGTGCGCGCCCGCCTCGACCGCCGCCGCCACGTCCGAGCGGTAGTAGTCGAAGACGTCCCGCACCAGGTCGACGCCGTGCTCGGCGGCGATCGAGGCGAGGTTGCGGGTCAGGTGGTAGTCGAACGGGCCGACCCCGTCGCCCATCGCCAGGGTCGCCGCGGTTTCCCGGGACTGCTGCCCCGGAGCGACCACCGCCGCGTCCACCGAGACGATCTCCGCGACGTCCGGGTCGAGGCCGTGGCTCGCCCCGTGCCCGATCTCCTCGGTGACGGTGACCAGCAGGTGTGCGGAGACCCGGGGCTGGACGCCCGCGTCGACCATCGCCTTGAGCGCGGTCAGCACCGCCGCCACGCCGGCCTTGTCGTCCAGGTGGCGGGACTTGACGAAGCCGCTCGGGGTGATCGTCGGGTTGGGCAGGAACGCCACGAAGTCGCCCGCGTCGATGCCGAGCGCCCGCAGCCCGGCGATGTCCTCGACCGGCTCGTCGACCCGGACCTCCACCTGCTCCCAGCCGACGCCCTGGAGGTCGACCGCCTCGTTGTAGCGGTGGCCGCTCGCCTTCAGCGGCAGCACCTGGCCGGTGATCACCCGGTCCAGGTTGTCGGTGAAGATCCGTACGTGGGCGCCCTCGGCGAAGCGGGCGCTGTGCGTGCCGATCGACTTCAGCTCCAGCCGGCCGTTCTCCTTCAGCCGCTTCACCATCCCGCCGATGGTGTCGGTGTGCACCACGATCGCCCGGTCCGCCCCGGTGGACCGGGGGCCGGGCAGGCAGGCGCTCAGCGCGCCCCGCCGGGTCAGCGTGGAGGAGACGCCGAGGGCGGAGAGCCGCTCGCCCACGTACTGCTGCACGTGGTCGGTACGCCCCGACGGGCTGGGGATCTCCAAGAGTTCCAGCAGCACCTGCCGCAGGTAGTCCAGGTCGAGCGGAAGCGGGGCGGGACGACGTTCGGTCATGCCGTCGAGGATGCCGTACCCGCCGGGGACCAGAGCCGGTGCGGTGCCCGGGTGCCCGGAAACAGCAGGTCGACGAAGCGCTCGGCGGTCGGTTGGGGCTCGTGGTTGGCCAGCCCCGGCCGCTCGTTCGCCTCGATGAACACGTGTTCCGGTTGGTCCGGGGCGGTGACCAGCAGGTCCAGCCCGGTGACCGGGATGTCCAGCGCCCGGCTGGCGGCCACGCACGCCTCGGCGATCTCCGGGTGCAGGTCGCCGGTCACGTCGTGGATGGTGCCACCGGTGTGCAGGTTGGCGGTCCGTCGGACGGCGAGCACGGTCCCCTCGGGGAGCACGTCGTGCATGCCGTACCCGGCCTCGGCGACCACCTCGCGGGTCATGTCGTCGATCGGGATGCGGGACTCGCCACCGGTGGCGGCGGCCCGGCGGCGGCTCTGCCGCTCGATCAGCTCGGTGACGTGGTGCACCCCGTCGCCGGTGACCGAGGCGGGCCGGCGGACGGCCGCCGCGACCACCTCGTGGTCGATCACCACCACCCGCAGGTCCTCGCCGGCGCGCAGCTCCTCGATCAGCACGTCCGGGCAGTACCGTCGGGCCAGCTCGACGGCCGTGCGCAGCGCCTCCGGGGTCCGCACCCCGACGGTGATGCCGTTGCCCTGCTCGCCCCGGGCCGGCTTGACCACCACCGCGCCGGTCTCGGCCAGGAACGCCTCGTCCGCGTCGTCTCCGGTGGCCGTCCGGCCGCGCGGCACGCTCAGCCCGGCCTCGGTGAGGATCCGGCGGGTCACCCGCTTGTCGTCGCAGCGGCTCATCGCCACCGCCGAGGTCAGCTCGGAGAGCGACTCGCGGGTCAGGATGGTCCGCCCGCCGCTGGTCAGCCGCAGCTCGCCCCAGGCCGGGTCGGTCACCTCCACCCGGATTCCCCGGCGCATCGCCTCGTCGGCGACGATCCGGGCGTACGGGTTCAGCTCGTCGTAGCCGGCGGGCAGGGACGGCAGGAAGAGTCGCTCGTTGATCGGGTTCTTCCGCTTCACGCAGAGCGTGGCGGTGCGGTAGAAGCCCAGCCGCTCGTAGAGGCGGATCGCCCCGGCGTTCTCCGCCAGCACCGACAGGTCGACGAAGGCCCGACCCCGGTCGGTGAGCCGGGCGGCCAGCTCCGTCAGGAGGGCCTGGCCGGTGCCGGGCGGGGCGTGGTTGAAGTCCACGGTCAGGCACCACAGGCTCGCGCCGTTGTCCGGGTCGTCGAAGACCTCGACGTGGTCCACGCCGGTGATCGTGCCGACGATCTCCCCGGTGGCCGACTCGGCGACCAGGTGCAGGAAGGACGGGGTGGCGGCGTTGGCGACCAGTACGTCCACCGGGGCGGTGACCATCCCGTTGCTGGCGTAGATCCGGTTCACCGCGTCGGCGTCCGCCGTGTCGCGGAGCTGGCGGATGCGCAGTCCCGGCAGGTCCGCGCCACCGTCGGTGGCCGGCTCGCCGCCGATCGAGCCGGGACCGGGGGCCGCGTCCGGGCTCAGCGGCAGCCGGTAGGTCAGCGACGGATCGATGAACAGCTCGTCGTGCAGGCGGGAGACCAGCACGTGCGGATCGCGCAGGTAGATGCAGATGTCCCGGGAACCGGCGGCCTCCGAGCGGAGCACGTCGGCGACGTCGGCCGGGTCGCGGAACGTCTGGCCGAAGACCAGCCGCCCCCAGCCGCAGTCGAGCACCACGTCGGTACGGCCGGCGGGCGGGACCGCGTCCGGGTCGGTCGACCGGCCGGCGGGCTCGCCGGGGGCGACCGGGTCACCGCCCGGCCCGACCCGCTCCCGTCGCCGGGCCACCCGGGCCCGCTGCCCCTCGGTCAGGGCCGCCGCCCCCGTTGCCAGGGTCTCGGTCACGGTCAGGCGATTCCGTGGCTCTGGAGCCACATTTCCAGGAGTCCGAGCTGCCACAGCTTGTTTCCGTTCAACGGGGTGAGTTCGGCGTTCGGGTCGGTGAGGAGGGCGTCGACGTAGTCGGCGCGGAACAGGTCGCGGCGGCGGGCCTCCGGGGCGGACAGCGCGTCGCGGACCCGGTCGAGGACCTTGCCCTCCAGGTGGGTGAGGCCGGGCACCGGGAAGTAGCCCTTCGGGCGGTCGATGACCTCCCAGGGCAGCACCCGGCGGCCGATCTCCTTGAGCACGCCCTTGCCGCCCTGGGCGAGCTTCAGCTCGGGCGGGCAGCTCGCGGCGAGCTCGACGAACTCGTGGTCCAGGAAGGGGACCCGGGCCTCCAGGCCGTGCGCCATCGTCATGTTGTCGACCCGCTTCACCGGATCGTCGGTGAGCATGATCTGGGTGTCGATCCGCAGGCCCGCGTCGACCGCGGTGTCCGCGCCCGCCCGGCCCAGGTGCGCGGCCACGAACTCGCGCGCCGGGTCGCCGCCGGCCAACCGGTCCGGGTTGACCACCCGGGCCAGTCCGGCCGCGTCCCGGTCGAAGAACGCCTTCGCGTACGTGTCGACGGCGTGCGCCCGGTCGACGTCGGCCAGCGGCGGGTACCAGTGGTAGCCGCCGAGGATCTCGTCCGCGCCCTGCCCGGACTGGACCACCTTGACGTGCCGGGCGACCGTCTCGCTGAGCAGATAGAACGCCACGCAGTCGTGGCTGACCATCGGCTCGCTCATCGCCGCCACGGCCGCCTCCAGCGGCGGGACGAGATCGTTCGTGGCGACCCGGATCTGGTGGTGGTCGGTGTCGAAGGTCTTCGCGATCAGGTCGGAGTAGCGGAACTCGTCGCCCTCGCGGCCGCCGACCGCCTCGAAGCCGATGGAGAAGGTGGCCAGGCCGCGCTGGCCCTGCTCGGCGAGGAGCGCCACCACCAGGCTGGAGTCCAGGCCGCCGGAGAGGAGCACCCCCACCGGCACGTCGGCGACCATGCGTCGCCGGACGGCGGTGGTGAGCGACTCGTGGAGGGCGTCCTGCCAGTCCCGCTCGGACCAGCCGGCCCGGTCCGGGTGGCGGGTGAACGACGGATCCCAGTAGACCCGCTCGGTGACCCGGCCGTCCGGCTCGTACACCCGGACGGTGGCCGGGGGCAGCTTGGCCACGCCGCGCAGGATGGTCCGGGGCGGTGGCACGATGCTGTGGAAGCTCAGGTAGTGCGCGAGCGCGACCGGGTCGACCGTGGTGTCGATCCCGCCACCGGCCAGCAGGGCGGGCAGGGTGCTGGCGAACCGCACCCGGTCGGGGGTCTCGGCCAGGTAGAGCGGCTTGATGCCGAGCCGGTCCCGGGCCAGCACCAGGCGACCGGTGGCCCGTTCGGTGATCGCCACGGCGAACATGCCGACCAGGTGGTCGACGAAGTCGTCGCCCCACTCGGCGTACGCCTTGAGCACCACCTCGGTGTCGCCCGAGGAGAAGAAGACGTGTCCCTTGGCCTGGAGCTCGGCGCGCAGCTCCCGGTAGTTGTAGACGCAGCCGTTGAAGACGCCGGTCAGCCCGGCGGTCGAGTCGACCAGCGGCTGCCCGCTCGCCGCCGACAGGTCAATGATCTTGAGGCGACGGTGGCCCAGGGCGACCGGCCCCTGCGACCAGACGCCGCTGCCGTCGGGGCCCCGGTCGTGCATGGTCGCCGCCATCCGCTCCACCGCCGCGACGTCGGCACGCGAGCCGTCCCGACGAAGCTCCCCAGCCAGTCCGCACATGCCAAGGAATGCTGCCAGAGGATGGCGCACTTCGCCTGTTGAGCTGATGGCTGCCGGGGTGGTGGGTTGCTAAAACGCGCAACCTTCGGGGGGTGGGAGTGGATCTTCGGGGCTTCCGTGTCCGTCAGGCGCGGAGTGACCCTTTTGGGAGAGCGGCTCGCTGTGAGGAACCTCCCAGCATCCGACCGTCCCGCCCGGTGGAGCTGCCCCGTCGGTGCGGGCAGCTCCACCGGGCGCGGCGCGGTACGTCCGAACGACGCCGTCGCCTACGTCCGGTCGGCGTCGCCCGCGCTCAGCCGGCCGTACGGGCCACGCCGACCGGGCAGCTCATCCCGTTTGGGCCGTGGTTGCAGTAGCCGTTCGGGTTCTTCGACCCTGGCGAACAGTGATGTACTGATTCCGCGCCTTCGAATCAGCGCGACCGGTAGGCGTCGGCGCGGTGTTCGATTGCCGTCACGGTCACCACGCGGTCGTCTTCGTCGATCTCGTAGAGGACGCGATACGTGCCCCGTCTGGCCGACCAGGTCCCCTCGAACGGTGGCAGAAGCAGCCGTTTGCCGACGCGATGGGGGTTGTCGAGGAGAGCGGTGGTGACGAACTCGTAGACGGCTGCGGCGATCTTTTCTGGCACCCGTCCGGCCAAGGCGCGTGCGGCCGGGCCGGCGACCTGAAGTCGGTAGCGGTCGGGGGCTGGGCCAGTCACCGTGCCTGCTTCGACCGCTTCGTCATCAACGCCGCGAGTTCGTCGGCGTCGAGGATGTCACCGGCCTCGACGGCTGCCTTGGACTCGGCAAGTTGCCGCATGGCCTCGGCGCTGGACAGGACCTCCAGCGTCTCTTCCAACGCCGCGAGATCGTCGGCAGAGATGAGCACCGCGGCGGCGTGACCGTGTCTGGTGATCTCTATCCGCTCATGTGTCGAGGCCACCTCATCGATGAGTTCCGAAAGGCGGTTGCGGGCGTCGGTGAACGGCACAGCGGTCATGCCCTAAGTATAGGCAGCTACTGGCGTGAAGTCTGTACAGATTTTCTGAGCTTGGCGGCGCAGATCACCGGGCCCGTAAGCCCGGTGATCTGTAGCGCCTAGGCGATCTTGGCCACGCCAATCGGACAAGTCATGCCATTAGGGCCATGATTGCAATAACCACTCGGGTTTTTCGTCGGGGCGAGGTACTGCTGGTGGTAGTCCTCGGCGAAGAAGTAGTCGCCGAGCTGGTCGATCTCCGTGGTGATCTCTCCCCGGCCGGCGCGGGCCACGATCGGGGCGAACGCGTCCCGGGATGCCTTCGCGGTGGCGGCCTGTTCGTCGCTGGTGGTGTAGATGGTCGACCGGTACTGGGTGCCGACGTCGTTGCCCTGGCGCATGCCCTGGGTCGGGTCGTGGTTCTCCCAGAAGACCTTGAGCAGGTCCTCGTACGCGATCGTCGTGGGGTCGTAGACCACCTGGACCACCTCGGCGTGGCCGGTACGACCGGAGCAGACCTCCTCGTACGTCGGGTTGGGGGTGTAGCCGCCCGCGTACCCGACGGAGGTGGTGATCACGCCGGGAAGGCCCCAGAACAGGCGCTCCGCGCCCCAGAAGCAGCCCATCCCGAAGACCGCCACCTGCGCGCCCTCGGGGAACGGGCCCTTCAGCGGGGTGCCGAGCACCTCGTGCCGGTCGCTGACCGGCATCGCCAGGGGCCGGCCGGGCAGGGCCTGGTCGGGCGTGATCATTTCGGCCTTCATGCGGCGCAGGAACACGATGACTCCTCTCGTATCCGTCTATCCTGCAACGCCGGCGGGTCCCACGTCCTTACCCGTTCAGCCGCCGGTCAGGCGATCACGGGCGGTCCGGGCGACGAACCGTCGGCACCCGCTGATTCCCTATCGAGGATCGGTTGTCAAGACGGCGGGTTGCTTGACGGTCCGTGACGGTGTCGCGGAGGATTCGGGTGGGGAAGGTCGCCTCGTTCGTACGCTTCGGGCGTCTTTTCGGTCATGTCCCGTGAGGACTTGGTGAGGGGCCTTCCCCGCCCTGCGCTTGTTGCTGCGCCGCCTGCGGCGGATCTCCTCGGTCACGGTCCACTGCTGCGCGATGATCTGTTTCGCCTGCTGTGGGGTGACCGGGGTGCCGTCGATGTCGCAGATGACATACGGCATGCGGCGGCGCATCACGGTCCAGAGCCGTTCGGCGAGCCGGGCCGCGACCACACAGCTGGCCTTGAGGTGTTCGGCACCGCGTTCGACCATCTGCTGGTGGTAGACGCGCGCGAGCTGCGGGTCCTGCTTGCGGGCCCAGTCCGCGGCCCGGATCAGAGTGGCCCGGGCCAGCCGGGAGCCGGCCTTGGACATCGGCTGGCCCTTGCGGTCGGTGTCACCGGTCTCTGACGCGCGCGGCGCCAGCCCCAAGTAGGACTTGAAGTGCGCCGCGGTGGGGAACCGGGCGGCGTCACCGATGACCGCGGTCATCGCCGGTCCGCCGACCTCGGCCAGGCCGGGCAGGCTACGGGCCAGTTGCATCGGGTCGACCCACCGGTAGCAGGTCTCCCGCTCGGCCGCGTGCGCGGCCAGCTCGGTGGCGATGGCGCGTAGTAGCCGGACCTCGGTGGCGATCTCGGCGGCCAGGTCGGTGAACGCGACCGCCGGGTGATCACCGTAGAGGTCGACCGCCGCTTGGGCGGCGGCCAGCCACTGCTCGGCGCGTGCCGCTCCTTGGTGGTTGTGGGAGGCCTTGACGATCAGCGCGGTCAGCCGGGCCCGGCCCAGCCGCAGCAGGGCACGCGGGTCGGCGTAGCGTTCCAGCACCGCCAGATCGGCCTTGCCCAGATCACCGGTCAGCGGGGTGCACGGCATGACCTGCCGGACCAGATCCTTGATCCGCACCTTGTGCTCGGATGCGGCCATGGTCAGCCGGTCACACGCGCGCACCCGCCGGTCCAACGCCGCCGCGGCCGCGCCCGGCAGTTCGAGGGGCCGTAGCCCGTCCGGGTCGATCAACGGCAGGCGGGCCAGGGTATCCGCGTCGATGCCGTTGGACTTCGCATGCCGCGACAGGAACCGGCGCAGATCCGCCGCCTTCGCACTCGACACCCGGAACACCAGATGCCCCCGAGCGGTGAAGAACACCGCGATCGGCAGCCACGCCGGCCCGGTCGGCTCGATCACCACCTCCAACCGCGTCCCCGTCGCAGCGCCGGCCAACGCCGCGGACTCGATCGCGGTCAGGCTCTCCACCGTCGGCTCGCACCGCCGCCGGCACACCTCCCGTCCGGCCTCGTCACGCACCCGTACCGTGTGCGCCGACGCGATCCCCAAATCGATACCGACCAACCTGCGCTGCACTCACCGCCTCCCAGGCACATAGACCATCTACCTGCTCCGGCGATCCGCGCAGGTCAACACCGCACGACAGCCACGGTCCCAAGGAGGCAGAGCCCTCCGACGACGGCTCCCACTCATGTGCTGCAACCGGGCCCGGCCTCGCAGGGCCGGCCCACTTCCCTCATCCGGGGCATCCGTGGCCAGACCAGCGGTGGCAATCAGCGGTACGAGGCTCTCCCTCAGACCCCAACTCGTCGCCACCCACCGGACCAACCGGGATGCTCATGCAATCCCAGGACCACCGGGCTGATCAAGCACCGGAGTTCCTTACATGACCCCGGCGGGAAAAACCACTGCCCCGACCAGCCGGTCGCTGCCACCATCTCTGCTGATGCAGATCAGGGAGATGGAGCCGGGCACGGACGAGGCGGTGGCGCGGGCGCTGCTGCGGGTGCAGCGGGCCGCGTACGCGGTGGAGGCGGCGCTGATCGGCGACGACCGCATCCCCACCCTGAGGGAGACCCTCGACCAGCTGCGCGCCGCGCCCCTGCGCTGGCTCGCCGCCGTCGCCGATGACGCGGCGACCGAAGACGAGGCGACCGACCACGTGGCAACCGGTCACACGGCGGCCGATGACGCGGGGGCGGGTGGGTCCGGTGGAGGTCGCCTGGTCGGCGCGGTGGCCTGGACGGAGGACGCGACGACGGTCGACATCGACCGGCTCGTGGTCGACCCGGCCGCCCACCGGCGCGGCGTCGGCCGGATGCTGGTCGGTGAGGTGCTGACCCGGGCCGGCGGCCGCACCGTGGTCGTCGCCACCGGCCGGGCGAACCGGCCGGCACGGGCGCTCTACGAGTCGTCCGGCTTCGTGGTGCTCGGTGACGCCGAACCCGTCCCCGGCCTCTGGATCACCCGCTACACCCGCCCAGGGCCGGAGGAGAGAGCCGCCGCGACGCGGTCGGCGTAGGACTGCGCCTCGGCATCGTCGGCGTAACGGGTCCGGGGCCAGAAGAAGCCGCGCAGCCCGTCGCCCTTCGTCCGGGGCACCACGTGGGTGTGCAGGTGCGGCACCGACTGGGAGACCTTGTTGTTCATCGCCACGAAGGTGCCGCCCGCGTCCAGCCCGGCCTCGACCGCCACGGCGAGCCGGCGGACCAGCCCGAAGTAGCCGGCGATGGACTCCGGCGGCAGGTCGGCCAGGGTCACCAGGTGGGTCCGGGGCGCCACCAGCACGTGCCCCCGGAACACCGGCCGGGTGTCCAGGAACGCCACCCCGTCCGCCTCGTCGGTGACCCGGAACGCCGGTACCGTACCCGCCACGATGCCGCAGAACACGCACCCGCTCATCCGGGCAGGCTAATGCCGCACGTGGCCGCCGGGCCGGGTCGCGCGGCGCACTTCACGGATCGCGCACCGGCCGGGCACTAGCCTGTCGGGAATGAACCACGGTTTCGAGACGCTCGCGATCCACGCCGGCCAGGACCCGGAGGCCCGCACCGGCGCGGTGATCCCACCGATCTATCAGACCAGCACCTACGCCCAGGACGCCGTCGGTGCGCCCCGGCTGGGTTACGAGTACAGCCGGTCCGGCAACCCGACCCGCGACGCCCTCCAGGAGTGCCTCGCCGCGCTCGAGGGCGGCCCGGTCGGCCTCGCCTTCGCCAGCGGCCTGGCCGCCGAGGACACCGTGCTGCGGACCGTCTGCAGGCCGGGTGACCACGTGGTCATCCCGGACGACGCGTACGGCGGCACGTACCGGCTCTTCGCGAAGGTCGCCGAGCGCTGGGGGCTGGCGTACACCCCGGCGAAGGTCTCCGACCCGGACGCCGTACGGGCGGCGATCCGCCCCGGCAGCACGAAGATCGTCTGGGTGGAGACGCCGACCAACCCGCTGCTCGGCATCGCCGACATCGCCGCGCTGGCCGGGGTCGCGCACGACGCGGGGGCGCTGCTGGTGGTCGACAACACCTTCGCCTCGCCGTACCTCCAGCAGCCCATCGCACACGGCGCGGACGTGGTGGTGCACTCCACCACCAAGTACGTCGGCGGCCACTCCGACGTGGTCGGTGGCGCCCTGGTCGCGGCCGACCGGGAGCTGGGCGAGCAGCTGCGCTACCACCAGAACGCGATGGGTGCGGTCAACGGCCCGTTCGACGCCTGGCTCACCCTGCGCGGCGTCAAGACCCTCGGCGTTCGGATGGACCGGCACTGCGACAACGCCGAGCGGATCGCCACCTACCTGGACGGGCACGCGAAGGTGGCCGAGGTGATCTACCCCGGCCTGCCGTCGCACCCCGGCCACGAGGTGGCCGCCAAGCAGATGCGCCGGTTCGGCGGCATGATCTCCTTCCGGGCCACCGGTGGCGAGGAGCACGCGGTCGAAATCTGCAACCGCTCCCGGCTCTTCGTCCTCGCCGAGTCCCTCGGCGGGGTGGAATCCCTGATCGAGCACCCGGGCCGGATGACACACGCAAGTGCCGCCGGCTCGCCGCTTGAAGTTCCCGGCGATCTCGTGCGACTGTCTGTCGGCATCGAGACGGTCGACGACCTGCTCGCCGATCTGGAGCAGGCGCTGGGCTGACCGCTGGCTGGGGAGGGTGGCCGTGCAGGACATCATGCCGACCTGGGTCGGGGCGACCGCGAAGCAGATCGCCCGGGGCGTACGCCGGGGTGACGTCTCGGCGACCCAGGTGGTCGCCGACCACCTCGACCACATCGCCCGGGCCGACGCCGACCTCGCCGCGTTCCGCACGGTACGCGGCGGGGAGGCGATCACCGAGGCGGAGAAGGTCGACGAGCAGGAGGACCTGGCGAACCTGCCACTGGCCGGGGTGCCGGTCGCGGTCAAGGAGAACACGCCGGTCGCCGGCCTGCCCACCTGGCGGGGCTCGGCCGCCGTGCGTACCCCGGTCGCGGAGAGCGACCACGAGGTGGTCCGCCGGCTGCGCGGCGCGGGCGCGGTCATCCTCGGCGTCACCCGGATGCCGGAACTCGGGTTGTGGGCGGTGACCGACGACGAGACGGCCGTCACCCGCAACCCGTGGGACCCGGGCCGGACGCCGGGTGGCTCGTCCGGCGGTGCCGCCGCGGCGGTGGCCGCCGGACTGGTGCCGATCGCGCACGCCAACGACGGTCTCGGCTCGATCCGCATCCCGGCGGCCTGCTGCGGCCTGGTCGGGCTCAAGCCCGGCCGGGGTGTGGTGCCCTGGCAGCTCGGTGCGGAGGACTGGTTCGGCCTCGCCGAGCACGGCATGCTGACCACCACGGTCGCCGACGCGGCGGTGGGCTTCCAGGTGCTCGCCGGCCGTCCCCAGGAGAAGCTGGTGCCCCCGCAGCGGCTGCGGGTGGGTGTCTCGCTGCGCTCGCCGGTGCGCGGTATCGCCGCCGACCACCCCAACCGGGACGCGGTGGCCGCCGCCGGCCGGCTGCTCGCCGCCGCCGGCCACGACACCGTGCCGGCCGACCCGGTGTACCCGACCGCGCTCGGGCTCAAGGGCGTCGCGACCTGGCTCGCCGCCGCCGCCGTCGACGTCCGGGCCGGTGGCCTGGAACGCCGGCACCTCCAGCGGCGCAGCCGGCGGCACGTCGCCCTGGGGGAGTGGGCGCAGCGCCGCGGCTACGTCCGCCAGGCCGACCGGGACGCCTGGCGCGAACGGTCGATCGGCTTCTTCGCCGACCACTCGGTCGACCTGCTGCTCACCCCCGCGCTGGCCAGCGCGCCGCCGGCAGCGCAGACCTGGTCGGGCCGGTCCTGGCGGTCGAACATGAGCACCAGCATCCGGTACGCTCCGTACGCCGCGCCGTGGAACATCGCCGGCCTGCCGGCGCTGGTGGTGCCGGTCGGGCGGCGTCCCGACGGCCTGCCGGTGGCGGTGCAGCTGGTCGGCCCGCCCGGCTCCGAGCTGCTGCTGCTCGGTGTGGCCGGGCAGTTCGAGATGCAGGCGCCCTGGGCGCGGCACGCCCCCGGGTACCCGCGCGTCGGAACGGGATCGCCGGCCGCCGCGTGACCGTCCAGGGCGGGCCGGCCCCGACAACTGGCCCGGGCCGTCGTGCCCGATGCCGTCACCAGGAGCAGGTGGCACCATCAGGGCATGACGGAGCTGGTCGGCCTCGCCGACGTCCAGGCAGCGCGGGAACTGCTGGCCGGGGTCACCCGGGCCACCCCGATGGAGCCCTCCCGCCCGCTCACCGCCGCGCTGGGCGGGCCCATCTGGCTCAAGTGCGAGCACCTGCAACGCGCCGGGTCGTACAAGGTGCGGGGCGCGTACGTGCGGATCGCCCGGCTCAGCGCGGCGGAGCGGGCCCGGGGCGTGGTCGCCGCCAGCGCCGGCAACCACGCGCAGGGCGTGGCGCTCGCCGCCGGCCTGCTCGGCGCCACCGCCACCGTCTTCATGCCGGTGAACGCGCCGCTGCCCAAGGTGGCGGCGACCAAGGGGTACGGCGCGCAGGTGCAGCTCGTCGGCGCGACCGTGGACGAGTCCCTGGTGGCGGCGCAGACCTTCGCCGAGCGGACCGGGGCGGTGTTCATCCACCCCTTCGACCACCCGGACGTGATCGCCGGGCAGGGCACCGTGGCGCTGGAGATCCTGGAGCAGTGCCCGGAGGTGCGGACCATCGTGACCGGCGTGGGCGGGGGTGGCCTGGTCTCCGGGATCGCCGTGGTGGTCCGGGCGCTCCGCCCCGACGTACGGGTGGTCGGGGTGCAGGCGGCCGGGGCGGCGGCGTTCCCGCCCTCGCTGGCGGCCGGGGAGCCGGTGCGCCTGTCGGCCTTCAGCACCATCGCCGACGGCATCGCGGTCGGGCGTCCCGGTGACCTCACCTTCACCCACGTGCACAAGCTCGTCGACGAGGTGGTCACGGTAAGCGACGAGGACATCTCCCGGGCGCTGCTGATGCTGCTGGAACGGAACAAGCAGGTGGTGGAGCCGGCCGGCGCGGTCGGGGTGGCGGCACTGCTCGCCGGTGCGGTCGAGGTGGGCGCGCCGACGGTGGCGGTGCTCTCCGGTGGGAACATCGACCCGCTGCTGATGCTGCGGGTGATCGAGCGCGGCCTCGCCGCAGCCGGTCGCTTCCTGCGGATCACCGTCCGGTGCGTGGACCGACCCGGACAGCTCGCCTCCCTGCTGACCCAGATCGCCGAGCACCGCGCCAACGTGGTGGACGTGGTGCACCAGCGGGTCCACCCGCACCTGCGACTCGGCGAGGTGGAGGTGGCGCTCTCGGTGGAGACCCGGGGCGCCGACCACTCCGACACGCTGATCAGCGCCCTGCGGGCCAACGGCTACCAGGTCTTCGCCGCCCCGGAGGCGTGAGGCCGGGCGAACGCGGCGTGCGCCGCCTCGGGGCGGGCGTGGAAACCGTCGGGGCGTGCGGCCCGCGTGGGCCGCACGCCCCGGTGGACGGCGTGGGGAAGGGTGGGCCGGTCAGCCAGTGAACGGCTCGAACGACACGACGGTCACCTTGATGTCCGCGCCGCTGGGCGCGGTGTAGGTGACGGCCTGCCCGGAGCGCGCGCCCAGGATGGCCCTCCCGAGGGCCGACTCCGGGCTGTAGACGGTCAGCTCCGTGGTGGACGCGATCTCCCGCGAGCCGAGCAGGAAGGTCTCGCTGTCGTCGGCGTCGTCGTCGAAGTAGATCGTCACGACCATGCCGGGCGTCACCACGTCGGCGCTGGGTGCCTCACCGACCTGGGCGGTGCGCAGGAACTCCTGGAGGTAGCGGATGCGCCCCTCCTGCTTGCCCTGCTCCTCGCGGGCGGCGTGGTAGCCACCGTTCTCCCGCAGGTCGCCCTCCTCGCGCCGGGCGTTGATCTCGGCAGCCATCGCCGGGCGGTTGGCGATCAGCTCGTCGAGTTCGGCCTTCAGGCGGTCGTACGCGTCCTGGGACAGCCAGGTGGCGGGCGCCTCGTTGCCAGTGGTGGACACAGGCGTTCTCCTTGGTTGTGCGGGCTGGCTGACAGGTGAACTACCAAGTTACCAGTGCCGCACCCGGCTCCGGGCCGGCGAATACCGCCGGTGACCGCCCGGTGCCGCTGCGTGGAAGCGTTTCCGCAGCTCAGGACGATGGTCGGCAGCGCACGACCTCGCCGATGAAGGGGCGGGCTGACGTGGTCAGCCGGTGCCGGGTGGTGATGCTCCGCTCGTCGCCCGGGGCGGTCACCGTCACCTGTTCGCGGGCCACCTCCGCGCCGTCGACGTCGCGGGCCCGCAGCAGGCAGACCGCCGACCCGCCGGGCGGCACGGTGACCCGGAACGCCACCACCACCTGCGTGTCGGTGATGTCGGTGTAGGTGATCACCTGGACGTCGTAGGTCGGGTCGCCGTACTGCTGGTAGAGGCGGAACGCGACCAGTCCGGAGACGGCGAGCGCGACCGCCAGCAGCACCGCGGTCAGCCACGGGCGACGCGGGCCGGGATTCCGGCGCCGACCGTACCGGCCGGGCGGGAATACCGGCGCACCCGGTGTAGTTGTGGCGTGCGTCTCGGTCACCGGTGGGCATCTCCTGGCGTCGTCGTCACAGGCTTCGGGAAGAATGGGCCTGGTCCATCCTCTCAGCCCGTCCACGCTGCGATGTTGGCAGGTCAGTGCCCATGCTGACAGGTCGGCAGCCGGTCACCGGGGCTGGTGGAGATATCGGCAGCTCACCCGCCCGGCCCGTGGGGTCCGGTGCCGGGCACAGACGAGGAGTGCGGCTTTGGCAGAGCAACTGCGTCTCATGGCCGTCCACGCCCATCCCGACGACGAGTCGAGCAAGGGCGCCGCGACCACGGCCAAGTACGTCGCCGAGGGGGTGGACGTGCTGATCGTGACGTGTACCGGAGGGGAACGCGGAAGCGTGTTGAACCCCAAGCTGGACCGGCCGGAGGTCTGGGCCAACATCGGCGAGGTCCGGCGGGCCGAGATGGACGCGGCGCGGGCCATCCTCGGTGTCGAGCAGGCCTGGCTGGGCTTCGTGGACTCGGGGCTGCCCGAGGGCGATCCGCTGCCGCCGTTGCCCCAGGGGTGCTTCGCCCTCCAGGACGTCGAGGTGGCGGCCGGCGCGCTGGTCCGGCTGATGCGCGAGTTCAAGCCGCACGTGGTGACCACGTACGACGAGGACGGCGGGTACCCGCACCCGGACCACATCATGTGCCACAAGATCAGCGTCGCGGCCTTCGAGGCGGCCGGTGACCCGGAGCGCTACCCGGACCTCGGCGACCCCTGGCAGCCGCTGAAGCTCTACTACGACATGGGCTTCTCCAAGAGCAAGGTCACCGCCCTGCACGAGGCGATGGTCGAGGCCGGTCTGGAGTCCCCGTACGCGCAGTGGCTGGAGCGCTGGGAGGACCGGGAGGACAAGGGCCCCCGGGTCACCACCCGGGTCGAGTGCGCGGACTACTTCCCGGTCCGCGACGACGCGCTGCGCGCCCACGCCACCCAGGTCGACCCGGACGGCTTCTGGTTCCACGTCCCGATGGACCTGCAACGCCGCGCCTGGCCGACCGAGGACTTCATCCTGGCCCGTTCCCTGGTCGACAGCGCGCTGCCCGAGTCGGACCTCTTCGCCGGGGTTCGGGAGAGGGCCCATGCCTGCTGACCGCTCGTGGGGCTACCCTGGTCGTAGTCCGCAGACCGGAGGAGATTCATGCTGACCGCCGCGCAGGTGCTCGCCCAGAACAACTTCGGGGACACCCGTACCGGTGGTCTCGCCGGCCCGATGGGCCTGTTCCTCATCCTGATCCTCGGCGCCGCCACCGTGCTGCTGATCCGCAACATGAACGCCCGCCTGCGGCGTCTGCCGGACAGGTTCCCGGACCAGGCAGCGTCGACGGAGGTCGCGAAGAGCGAGGCAGTCGTTGATCCGACAGAACGGTCCACGTCACAGTAGAAACCCGACGAACGCCCAGTGCGGGTGCCAGCAGCACCGCAAGGCGTTCTTGCGGGCATGATCCGGGTCAAACGGGGGCGTCGCCCTCTGTTGCGGTCCCCCGGTTTGGCTTAGCCTTCCGCCGGGGGACCATCGGCCCCCGAGCCGTGCGCGGGAGGGGGGCGCCAGTGACCAGGACAGCACCGGCTGCCCGCCGACGGGCCGGAGAGCGGCCGGACGGAGCGGCGCCGTGATCCCCGATCCGGACCGCCGGGCACCGGACCGGCTCGGCCTCCGGGACGCCCCGACCCGGGTCCGCCTGCTCATCGGTGTGCTCCTGCTGGTCGCGCTGACCGCCGCCGTGGCCGGGTTCGCCGTCCCCGCCCGGCTCTCCCCGGACGACTCGCTGCCCCCGCTGGCCCGGCTCGGTATCGCCGTCGCGGTGTTCGGCACCGCCCAGCTGGCCCGGATCCGGTTCCGGGCCGTCGCCGGGATGGTCAGCATCACCTGGGGCGAGGCCGCCCTGATCGTCTCCCTGTACCTGGCCCCGGCCGGCTGGCTCCCGGCGGCCGCGCTGGTCGGCACGACGGTCACCTGGGGTCTGCTGTCGCTGCTGACCGACCGGCGTTCCATCGTGGACCTCGTCCGGATAGTGGCCACCGTCAGCGCCGCCACCGCCACCGCCGTGGTGGTCACCACCGCCCTCGGGCAGCCCTTCCTCGCCCCGCCCACCCCGAGCCTCGCCCTCGCCCTGCTCGCCGGTGCCGCCACGTACCTGCTGGCCAGCGCCGCGCTCGGCGGCCTCGCCCTCGCCCTGCGGCACGACACCACCGTCGCCCCGCCGCTGCTCGCGGCGCTTCGCGGCAAGCTGCTGATGTTCGTCGGCAACGTCGTGATCGGACTGCTGGTCATCGCGCTGATCCGCCTCGACCCGCGCTGGCTGCTGCTCCTGCCGCCACCGTGCTGGCTGCTTCAGCAGACCTACCGACACCGGCTGCGCGCCGAGGACGAACGCCGCACGTGGCGGACGCTCGCCGAGACCACCGGGACGCTCAACCAGCTCGACGAGCGGGGCGTGGCCACGGCTGCGGTCACCGGCGGACTCACCCTCTTCCGGGCCGAACTGGTCGACGTGCACGTGGCCAGGGACGACGGCCGGTGGCGACGGTACCGGGGGGACGTCGGCGGCCGGGTGACCGAGCGGGACGCTGCCGCGCCGGAACCCACGTCGGCCACCTGGCACGAGCTGGCCCGTACCCTCGCCGTCGGCGCGACCCGCGTCGGTGAGCTGCGGATCCGCCTCGCCGGTTCGACCGGACCGACCGACTCCGAACAGGACGCCTTCACCGCCTTCGGCGACGCGCTGGCAGCCGCGCTGCACGACGCGGCGACCCACCGGGAGTTGCGTCGGATCACCGCGCGGTCGTCGTACGACGCCGTGCACGATCCGCTCACCGGACTGGTCAACCGGGCCGCCCTGCTCTCCCGGGGCGACGAGGCGTTGCGGCAGCTCGAGCACGGCCACCCGGTGGCGTTGCTGCTGCTGGACGTCAACCACTTCAAGGAGGTCAACGACACGCTCGGCCACGGTGCCGGCGACCACCTGCTCCAACTGACCGCGAACCGGCTGGGTTCCCTGATCCGCCCCGGTGACCTGCTCGGTCGGCTCGGCGGCGACGAGTTCGCGCTGCTGACGACCGCCCTACCGGTGGTGGACCACGGCAGCGCCCCGATGACGTACGCGCTGCGCCGGGCCCGGGAGATCGTGGAGCGGCTCGCCGCGCCGGCCGAGGTGGCCGGGGTGCGGATGTCGACCGAGGTGTCGGTCGGGGTGGTGGTGGCCGGCGCCGGCACCGCCGACCTGGCCGAGCTGCTGCGCCGGGCCGACATCGCCATGTACCAGGCGAAGAAGGGCGGCGGAAGCGTCGCCCCGTACGACAGCTCCCGGGACGACGCCAGCACCGACCAGTTGACCCTGCTGGCCGAACTGCGCGAGGCGCTGGCCGTCGACGACCAGCTCCACCTCGCCCTGCAACCGGCGGTCGACCTGGCCACCGGCGCGCCGACCGGAGTGGAGGCGCTGGTCCGCTGGCTGCACCCGCGCCGGGGTCTGCTCACCCCCGCCGACTTCATCGGCCCGGTCGAGCACAGTGAACAGCTCGGTGCCTTCACCCGGTACGTGTTGGACAAGGCGCTGGCCATCGCCGCCGACTGGGCCCGGGACGGGTTGGACGTGCCGATCTCGGTGAACCTCTCCGCGCGTAGCCTGCTCGATCCCCGCCTGCCCGCCGAGATCGCCGAGGCGCTGCGCCGGCACGACGTGCCACCGCGCCGGCTCGTCCTGGAGATCACCGAGACGGTGGTGATGAGCGAGCTGGAGGTGATCGACGAGGTGCTCGCCGCGCTGCGCGGGATGGGCGTGCAGATCGCCGTGGACGACTTCGGCACCGGTTTCTCGTCGCTGACCTTTCTGACCCGGGTACCGGTCGACGAGCTGAAGGTCGACCGCTCCTTCGTGATCCGGATGGCCGACTCACCGGAGGCGGCGGCGATCGTCCGGACCACCGTCGGGCTCGCCCACGAGCTGGGGCTGCGGGTGGTCGCCGAGGGGGTGGAGACCGCGGAGCAGCGGCTCGCCCTGGCCGAGCTGGGTTGCACCGCAGCCCAGGGCTACCACTTCTTCAAGCCGATGCCCGCCGACAAGATCTCCACGGTGCTCGGCTCGCTGCTGGACCAGGCCACCGCGAACGTCTTCCCGCTCCGCGCCGACGGGGCCTCCTGAGAGGTTTCCCCGCGTCTCGTCGTCGCGCCAGCAGGTGCGGCTGCGGCGTGCCCCACCGCTGACGCGATGACGAACCGCTCCGGTTCAGCCCCGGTCGAGGACGTCGTCGACGACTTCGGGAATGGCGGCCCAGTCGGCGGAGGCGACGCTGGCGTGCCGCGCGGCCAGCTCGGCCACTCGGGCGCGGGCGGCGACCGGGTCGGTGTCGCCCACAGCGGGCGGGACGTTCTGCGCGTCGGTCATCACCAGCAGGTAGTGGTTGTTGTCGTACCAGGAGGTGTCGATCCCGCCGGTGCCGTACGCGGCGGCGTCCCCGTCGAAGATCACGAACCAGGGGCGCAGGGTGGCGTCGGCGTACCGGACGCGGGGGTCGCCGGCCTGGGCCTTGTGCACGGCCGGGAACGCCTGGGCACTGGCCAGGGTGCCGGCGGCGGCCAGCGCGTTGAGGTGGCGGGCGTATTCGACGTCGGTCCACAGGCTGTCGGTCGGGTTGCCCTGCTCGACCGTGCCGGGGATCAGGTGGACGATCACCCGGCCGGCGAGCTGCTGCCGGGTCGGCCAGGCGTCGGCTCGGGCGGCGGCGTCCAGCGAGGCGTGTCCGCCGCGCAGCTCGGCGGGGCGGTAGACCCGGCTGCCCAGCCGGGCGGCGAGCACCGCGTCGAGCTGCACCGGCCCCTGCCCGGTACGGCTGCTGAACCCGGTCTTCAGTTCCAGTTTGAGGTGCAGCGGGCCGGTGTCCGGGTGGGCGGCCAGCCAGAGCTGGATGTTGTCCAGGCAGTGTTCGAGGTTCTTGTTCCGGGTGCCGGTGTAGAGCTGGTCGGCGCTGGTCGCGGCGACGCAGTTGTTGTCGTTGCCGAGCGGGTTGGAGTGGCTGACCCGCCACTGCCGGGTGATGATGTCCGGCCAGACGTCCAGCTCGATCATGCCAGGCCGGGCGTCGAGCGCCTGGGCGAGGTAGGGGTACGTGTCCCGCTCGTACGCGTTGTGGGTGTCGACCGTGGTGGCGGCCGAGACCCGGGTGGTCGGGTCGACCGCCTGGGCGGGGGAGCCGGTGACGAGCAGCGTCGCGACCAGGGCGACGGGCGTGAGCACCGACCGGGGGCGGGATCCGCGCATGCGTGCCTCCTGGGGGAGACCGGCGACAGTCGCCGGGCATGCACTGATGAAAGTCGATGAATGCGTCCCAGGGGAAGCCCCCGGACCACCCCGACCCGCTGCGAGCCGCCCCCGGCACCACCCCGGCCGTTCCGCGCCCACTCCGAGCCGCCCTGTTCCAACCGGTCCGACCCGCTCTCTCGGCCCACTCCGGGGTGCGGGATGTCGGGGCGTCAGCCGTCGAGCTACGCCCACGTGCCGAAAATCCGGGGTCGCCGTCCCAGGTGGGGCGTTCCTCCGAGGACGGGGACGTCGGGATGCCGGTCGCTGGTTATGGTCGTGCGGTGAACCGACTCGCCGAAGCCACCAGTCCGTACCTCCTGCAGCACGCCGGCAACCCGGTCGACTGGTGGCCCTGGTGCGACGAGGCGTTCGCCGAGGCGAAACGGCGCGACGTGCCGGTGCTCGTCTCGGTCGGCTACTCGGCCTGCCACTGGTGCCACGTCATGGCCCACGAGTCCTTCGAGGACGAGACCGTCGGCCGCCTGCTCAACGAGAGCTTCGTGGCGATCAAGGTGGACCGCGAGGAGCGCCCGGACGTGGACGCGGTGTACATGACCGCCACCCAGGCGATGACCGGGCAGGGCGGTTGGCCGATGACCGTCTTCACCACCCCGGACGGCACCCCGTTCTTCTGCGGCACCTACTTCCCGCGGCCCAACTTCCTCCGGCTGCTCGAATCGGTCGGCACCGCCTGGCGGGAGCAGCGCGACGCCGTACTCCGGCAGGGGGCCGCGGTGGTCGAGGCGATCGGCGGCGCCCAGGCCGTCGGCGGCCCCACCACCCCGCTCACCGCCGACCTGCTCGACGCCGCCGCCGACCAGCTCGCCCAGGAGTACGACGCCACGAACGGCGGCTTCGGCGGCGCGCCGAAGTTCCCGCCGCACATGAACCTGCTCTTCCTGCTCCGGCACCACCAGCGCACCGGCTCCCGGCAATCGCTGGAGATCGTCCGGCACACCTGTGAGGCGATGGCCCGGGGCGGCCTCCACGACCAGCTCGCCGGCGGATTCGCCCGGTACTCGGTGGACGGGCACTGGACCGTGCCGCACTTCGAGAAGATGCTCTACGACAACGCCCTGCTGCTGCGGGCGTACACCCAGCTCTGGCGACTCACCGGCGACCCGCTGGCCGCCCGGGTGGCCCGGGACGTCGCCCGGTTCCTCGCCGACGAACTGCACCGCCCCGGTGAGGGCTTCGCCTCCGCCCTCGACGCGGACACCGACGGCGTCGAGGGACTCACCTACGTCTGGACCCCGGCCCAGCTCGTCGAGGTGCTCGGCGAGGACGACGGTCGCTTCGCCGCCGACCTGTTCGGGGTCACCGAGTCCGGCACCTTCGAACACGGGACGAGCGTGCTGAGGCTGGCCCGGGACGTCGACGACGCCGACCCGGCGGTGCGCGCCCGCTGGCAGGACGTCGCCCGCCGGCTGCTCGCCGCCCGGGACACCCGACCCCAGCCCACCCGCGACGACAAGGTGGTGGCCGCCTGGAACGGCCTCGCGATCACCGCGATCGCGGAGTTCGTCCGCCTGGTCGAGACCCGGGGCGCCAGCGGTGCGGACGGGGAGGACAACCTGCTGGAGGGCGTGACCATCGTCGCCGACGGCGCGATGCGGGACGCGGCCGAGCACCTCGCCGGCGTACACCTCGTCGACGGCCGGCTGCGCCGGGTCTCCCGCGACGGTGTGGTCGGCCAACCGGCCGGTGTGCTGGAGGACTACGGCTGTGTGGCCGAGGCGTTCTGCGCGATGCACCAGCTCACCGGCGAAGGGCGGTGGCTGGAGCTGGCGGGGCAGCTGCTGGACACCGCGCTGGCCCGGTTCGCCGCGCCCGGTGGCGGCTTCTACGACACCGCTGACGACGCCGAGCGCCTGGTCACCAGGCCCGCCGACCCGACCGACAACGCCACCCCCTCCGGCCGGTCGGCGATCGTCGCCGCGCTGGTCGACTACGCCGCGCTGACCGGCGAGACCCGCTACCGGGAGGCGGCCGAGGCCGCGCTGGCGACCGTCGCCCCGCTGGTCGGCCGGCACGCCCGGTTCACCGGGTACGCGGCAGGCGTCGGCGAGGCGCTGCTCTCCGGGCCGTACGAGATCGCCGTGGTCACCGACGACCCGGCCGGTGACCCGCTGGTCGCCGCCGCGTACCGGCACGCCCCGCCCGGGGCGGTGGTCGTCGCCGGCCGACCGGACCAACCCGGGGTGCCGCTGCTCGCCGACCGGCCGATGCTCGACGGCCGTGCCACCGCCTACGTCTGCCGGGGCTTCGTCTGCCAACGCCCGGTGAGCACCGTCGACGACCTCGTGACCCAACTCACCCGACCGGCCCGGTAGCCCGCCCGCGCACCAGTGCCGCACCCGGCATGAGGTCGTGCTGCCCCGCACCCGGTCGAGGTGGTAGGAGGGGCCCCCTGTTACCGCTTTTTGTGTAGGAGGGGACCCCTGCAAACCCCGACCGGCGGCGACTGCCGGCACCTCGGACCGCCCGGATAGGCTGGGTGCCGCTATGGACTCCCGTACCGGTCTCCCCGTTGTCGGCATGGTGGGCGGTGGCCAGCTGGCCCGGATGACCCACCAGGCCGCGATCGCCCTCGGCCAGTCACTGCGCGTGCTCGCCCTCGCCCCCGACGACGGCGCGGCCCTGGTCGCCGCCGACGTGCAGTACGGCGATCACACCGACCTGGCGGCGCTGCGCACCTTCGCCAAGGGCTGCGACGTGGTCACCTTCGACCACGAGCACGTGCCCACCGGGCACATCCGCGCCCTGGCCGACGAGGGGGTGACGCTCTACCCGCCGGCCGACGCGCTGGTCCACGCCCAGGACAAGCAGGTCATGCGGGAGAAGCTCACCGCGCGGGGCGCCCCGGTCCCGGCCTGGCGACCGGTCACCATCCCGGACGACCTGGTCGAATTCGGCACCGGCACCGGCTGGCCGGTGGTCCTCAAGGCGGCCCGCGGCGGGTACGACGGCCGGGGCGTCTGGCTGGTCGACGACGCCGGGCACGCCGCCGAGCTGGCCGGCACCCTGCTCGCCGCCGGCACCCCGCTGATCGTCGAGGAGCGCGTACGGCTGCGCCGCGAGCTGGCCGTGCAGGTGGCCCGCTCGCCGTTCGGGCAGGTGGCCGTCTATCCGGTGGTGGAGACGGTGCAACGCGACGGCATCTGCGTCGAGGTGCTGGCCCCCGCGCCCGACCTGCCGGAGGAGCTGGCGATCGCCGCGGGCCAGCTCGCCATCGACCTGGCCACCGCGCTCGGCGTGGTCGGTCTTCTCGCCGTGGAACTCTTCGAGACCCCGACCGGGCTGGTGGTCAACGAGCTGGCGATGCGGCCGCACAACTCCGGGCACTGGACCATCGAGGGCGCCCGGACCTCGCAGTTCGAGCAGCACCTGCGGGCGGTCCTCGACTACCCGATGGGGGACACCTCGCTCACCGCGCCGGTCGTGGTGATGGCGAACGTGCTCGGCGGCGAGCCCGGTGGCATGGGGATCGACGAGCGGCTGCACCACCTCCTCGCCGCCGATCCGGGCGCGAAGGTGCACCTCTACGGCAAGCAGGTCCGACCGGGCCGGAAGATCGGGCACGTAACGGTACTCGGTGACGACCTCGACGACGTACGGGCGAGGGCCGCGCGGGCCGCCCGTTGGTTGCGCGAGGGCCACCAGTGACCGCGCGGGGCGAGTTCGTCGGCCCCGCTCCCGCGAACGAAGGGAAGGCCAACGTGAGCACCGTCGGGCTGATCATGGGCAGCGACTCGGACTGGCCGACCATGCGGGCCGCCGCCGAGGCGCTCGACGAGTTCGGCGTGGCGCACGAGGTGGGCGTGGTCTCCGCGCACCGGACCCCGGTCAAGATGATCGATTACGCCCGCTCCGCCGTCGACCGAGGGCTGAAGGTGATCATCGCCGGGGCCGGTGGTGCCGCCCACCTGCCGGGCATGGTCGCCTCCGCCACCCCGCTGCCGGTGATCGGCGTGCCGGTGCCGTTGAAGCACCTGGACGGGATGGACTCTCTGCTCTCCATCGTGCAGATGCCGGCCGGCGTGCCGGTGGCCACCGTGTCCATCGGCGGTGCGCGCAACGCCGGCCTGCTCGCCGTGCGTATCCTCGCCGCCGCCGATCCGGTCCTGCGGGAGCGGATGACGGCGTACCAGGCCGGGCTGGAGCAGTTGGTCGCCGAGAAGGAAGCCGCGCTCCGCGCCTCGCTGGGCTGAGCACACCCCGGTCACGGTGCCCACCGGACCTCGTCTGCTCTTCGACACGTGGTTGCAGGGGTCCCCTGCTCCGCAATAAGCGGTAACAGGGGACCCCTGCTGCCACCCCAGCCGGGGGTGGGGAGGCAGAGGCGGCGCGGGCGGGTCAGCGCATGCCGCGTAGGGCGGTCTGGAGACGGTCCTGGGCGCGGCGGCGTCGCTCGTTGCTCGCGCCGAGCACGAGCAGCACCAGGCCGACCAGGAGCAGCACCAGCCACGGCCCGAGGCTGAACAGCGCGTGCAGGGCGGCGATGCCGGTGACCACCGCGCCGACGATCACCGGGGCCTGCTGCTGGGTCATCGAACCCCAGACCAGCACGGCCACCGCGCCGAGCAGCAGGAGCACCTGCCGGAGCATGCTGGAGTCGGTGGCCAGCACCATCGCCAGGGTCGGCACGAACGCGGCGACCAGCGCCGGCCCGTACGCCACCCAGCTGCTCAGATCCGGTCGCTCCCGCAGCTCCATCATCCCGACCAGCAGGGCGAGCGCCGCGAACGGCAGGGTGTACGCCTCGGGCAGCGCCACGTCGGCGACCCGCATCAGGATCCACCAGGCGACGATCTCGCAGCCCACCACCGACCAGAACAGGATGCGTCGTTCGGTCGGGCGGCGACCGGGCCGGGTGGCGGCCACCCCGAGCACCGCGCCCCAGCCGGCGAGCAGGGCGGCGATGTGCCGTGGCGAGTCGAAGGCGAGGGCCAGCGCGATCAGCGCGGCAGCGTAGCCGCTCCACTCCACGGTGGCCGCCTCGCGGTGCGCCTCAGGCCGGCGCAGCCGGGGCAGGCGGGCGGCGAACACCTGGAGGGCGGCACCGACCGCCAGCACCCCGAACGCCGACCAGACCGGAGCCAGCCCGGCGACCAGGCCGATGGTGAGCACCAGCAGCTGGGCCATCAGGGAAGCGAACAGCCAGCCGAGGATGCGGGCCCGCTCGGTGCTGCCGAACAGCGCCGCGACCGTACCGACCGCGACCGCCCCGGCGAGGGTGAAGACGGTGAGGTCGCGGGTGGCGAGGCTGCCGGCCAGCCCCGCCCCGCCACCGGCGAGCCCGATGCCGAAGGTCAGCGCCCGGGTCCAGCGCAGCGACCGGGCCCGCTCGACCAGGGGCGGCGGCGGGGTCAGCGCCAGCCCGAGCATCGCCAGGGTGAACACCGCCAGCGCGGCCAGGGTGGTCTGCGGCCAGCCCAGGCCGAACGCGACCGGCGTGATGAGTACGGTGACCGCCAGGCCGGGCAGCACCACCGGGACCGCCCGGAAGTACTGTCCGCCGCTGAACGCGGTCGCGCCGAGCGCCGTGCAGATGGTGAGCAGCAGGGCGGTCAGCACGTGGGTCGGGTCGGCCGCCGCAGCCGGCGGGGTGAACAGCTGCGGTGGTGGCCCGTCCCAGACCTGCGACAGCGTCCCGTACGGCTCGACCAGGGCGACCACCAGGGCCGGCGCGATCGACGCCACGGCCAGCGCGACCGGCAGGGCGGCGGCGGCCAGCGCGCCGGCCGCCGGGCTGACCCGCCAGCGCCGGTCGGCGAGGCGGTCCGGCATCCGGCGCAGCGCCCCGTCGACCAGCACCGCCCAGCGTCCGACCGGCTGGGCCGAGGTGGCCGGTGGCACCGTGGCGGCCCGGGCCAGTTCGGCGAGGACCCCGAGCAGGGCCGCCGCCGCCGCGAAGACCCCGGCCGGCAGGCCGGTGGGGATCGCGGCGAGCGCACTGACCGTGGCCCCGGCGGCGATGCCGAAGCTCGCGTACGGCAGGTACTGCGGCACCCGCCGCCGGAGGGCGGCCACCGCGGCCAGGCCGATGCTGGACGCGGCCAGCGCTGCGGTGAGCAGCACCTCGGGGCCGTGTCCGGCCTCGGCGGCCAGGGCGGCGACCACACCGGGGAGGGCGAGCAGGGCCGCCGCCGTGCCGAGGCCGCCGATGGTGGCCAGGTGCGGCGGCATGCCGGTGGTCTCGATCCGCTCGACCTGCCGGGCGGCGAACGTCCGGGCCAGCGCGGCGACCGTCGCCCCGACCAGCACCACGATGCTCAGCGCCAGTGCGGTGGTCCAGGGCCGGACCAGCCCCGCGCCCACCCCGTGCAGCGCCACCAGCGCGGCCACGGTGGCCCGGGAGAGCGCGGCCCGGGGATCGGCCGCCGCGACGGCGGCCATCCCGAAGACGGTGGCGACCGTGCCGCCGACCAGCACCGGCGACCACCAGGGCAGGTCGAACGCGGCGGCCGCGCTGATGGTGGCCAGCACCGCCGCAGCGCCGGAGACGTCGTGCTTCCATGGTTCGGGCAGAAGGATCGCGGCGGCGACGCCGAGCAGGACCAGCGCCACCGGAGCCTGCGTGGTGGCGCCGCCGGTGGGTGCGGCCGGCCAACCGGTCAGGTCACCGGCCCAGATCGGCCCGGGTACCGCGATCACCCCGAACCCGCCCCGCAGTGCCATCCAACCGGCCAGCGCGGCGACGATCGCCCCGGCCACCGCCATGCCCAGGACCGGCCCCCGCCGCCACTCGTCCGGCAGTGTCCGGGCGGCGACCGCGACCAGCAGCACCAGCGCCGCCGCGACCACCAGTTGCGCACCGGGGGCGAGCACCGCCGCGATCCGCAGCAGGGTCGCGACGAGCGCGGCGGTGGCCGCCGCCGCAGCGAAGTCGGAGCCGTCGAGGGCGAGGTCGGCCCGGCCCCGGGCGTCGATGGCCGGCGCGAGGAAGAGCAGCAGCGCGGCGGTGAGCAGCAGCGCCGCGACCCAGGCGTCGGCGGAGGTGGTGCCGGGGGCGACGAAGGCCGCCCCCGCGACGATCACCGCGCCCAGCCCGGCGCCCACCGCCAGCGGCGGGCTGATCTCCCGCTGCGACACCTGGACGATCGCCGAGTAGCCGAGCGTGACGCAGACGGCCAGGAAACTGGAGGCGAGGATCGGGACGGTGACCTCCCGCAGGGCGGCCGGGGTGAGCACCGGCCCGGCGGGGGTCAGCGCGGCGACGAAGGCGGCCACCGCCCCGGGCAGGGCGAACGCCGCGCCGCCGGCCGCCCAGGCGGTGATGGTGTCCGCTGCCGCCGCCGAGGCGACCCGGACCCGGGGGGCGAGGGTCACCAGTACCCCGCCCGCGAAGAGGGCGAGCAGCGCGGCGGCGGTGAGCGCCGGCCGGACCAGCGACGCGCCGGCACCGGCGAGCCCGACCACGGCGGCGGCGCCGACATGGGCGCGGGCGGCCCGGACGGTGCGGGCGGAGAGCCCGACCAGACCGAGACCGATGGCGGTGAGCACCAGCGGCCACGGTGCGACCGCCCAGCCCAGCCCGAACGAGGCGGGTACGGCCAACGCGGTCACGGCGGTCCCGGTCACCGCGAACTCCCGCCGGATCTCGCCCGGGAGCGCGAGCACCGCCGCGACGGTGAGCAGCAGTGCGCTGGTGGCGAGCTGCCAACCGGCCGGGCCGGCGGCCGCGGCGAGCACGGCCGGGTACCGGTCGAGGTCGGCGGCCCAGGCGGGCAGCGCCGCGTTGACCGGGGCGAGACCGGCGTACAGCGCACCGGACCCGACGAACAACCCGGTGACGGTCAGGGCCACCGCCGAGGCGAGCTGTGGCCCGCGCCGGATCCGATCCGGTACGGCCCGGACGGCGAGGCTGGTCAGCGCGATCACCAGGGAGATCAGCAGGATAACCTGGCCGGGCAGGGCGACCGCGGCGACCCGGCCGAGCGCACCGATCACGGCGAGGGTGGCGATCGCGGCCCCGAGGTCGGGCAGGGGTGGGCGGCGTACCGCCGTCGTCCCGACCAGGGTCACCCCGGCGGCCAGCAGGAGCACGACCGCCGCGCCGAGCGTGGCCGGCAGGGTGTCCGCGCGCAGCAGCGCGGTGACCGCGTACGCCAGGGCGAGGGCGAGCGCCACGGCGTGCAGCGCCCAGGCCAGCTCCGCCAGCCAGGGCACCGGTCGGGCCGGGGCCGCCGGCCGGACACCGGACCGGAATGCGCGGGTGTTCGTCGACGGGTCGCTGAAGACCTCGTCGGCCTCCTCGGGGGCACCCTCCGGACGGGTCACGGTCCGGGCCCGGTCGGAGGCGACCGGTGACGGGACGACCGGGCGCTCGGTGGTCAGTGGGGAACGGGCCAGCCACAGGTCGATGGCGGCGACCACGGTGAAGACCAGTGCCCACCCGGTGGCCCCCCGCACCAGCCCGGAGGCGAGCAGTGGCAGCACCGGTTGCACGGCGAGCACGGCGGCGAATCGGGGCACCCGCAGGCCGGTCCAGCGGGCGTAGCCGTAGCCGACTCCGGCGGTGACCGCGAAGACGAGGCCGGCGAAGACCGTGACGGGGACCGCGTCCGCGCCGGACCCGGCCACGGCGTGGAGCGCGTACCCGTCCAGCGGCACCAGGATCAACCCGACCGCGGCGATGGTCTCGGCCGTGGACACCAGCGACCGCCGCGCGACCGCAGGCGCGGCGAGCAGCATCAGCGTGGTCGCGGCGAGGAGGATGAGCAGCCGGGCCAGCGCGTCCATCGAGGACGTCGCCACCCCCGCGAAGACCACCGCGGCGACGCCGATCAGCAGCGCGCCCAGGCCGAGCGGGATGTTCTGCACCTCCCGGGAGGACGCCTCCGGCGGATGCTCCGGGTCGTCCGCGTCGAGCCAGGTGGCGGTGGTGGTGGCCGGCGGGTCGTCCGGTGGTCGGTTGCCCTGGCGGGGCACCCGGGGCGGAGCGCTGGTGGAGTCCCCGGTCGGGACGTCCGTGGCGGCCCCGGTCGGTGCGCCGGGGGGCCGGCGCGGGACGCGGCGGCGGAGCACCCGACGGGTCTTGGTGGCCTGCTTCAGCTTCTCCTCGCCGGCGTGCGCGAGGATGTCCCGCTGGAAGAGCGCCGCCTGCATCTTCTGGGCGATCTGCCGCTGCTCGCGGGCGATCTCGGCGTCCCGCGCCTTCATCTCCGCGATGGACCGTTCGACCTCGGCGATGTGCGCCGCCCACTGTGGTTGCTCGGCCCCGCACACCGGGCAGCGGTGTGCCGGCTTGATCTCCCGACCACACGAGGCGCACTGGAAGCTAGCCACGAACAACTCCTCCGCCCGGTCGCCCCGCACTGTGGAATCCCACTGTGGCAGCATGCCCAAACCCGGCACGGATTTCGACAGTTGTCGCCGCATCGCAGCCAGAAAAGTCGCGGACAGGCGCGGGGCCGGTCGCGGAGAGTGCTCCCCGACCGGCCCCGGTCACCTGGTCGGAGGTGTTCCGGCCAGGGGCAGGCGTCAGGGGCGACCCATGCCCCGGTACTCCCAGCCGGCCTGGATCCAGAGAGCCGAGTCCAGGCAGTTGCGGCCGTCCACCACCCGGCGCTCGGCGACGAGTTCGCCGAGGACGACCGGGTCGGCGTTTCGGAAGTCGGCCCACTCGGTGAGGACGCAGACCAGGTCGGCCCCGGTCACCGCCTCGTTCATGCTCGGCTGGTAGCTGAGTTCGGGCATCGCCCGGCGGGCGTTCTCCATGCCCTCCGGGTCGTAGACCCGGACGTCCGCGCCGGCCTTGCCGAGCAGCGCGGCGACGGCGAGCGCCGGGGCGTCGCGGACGTCGTCGGTGTTGGGCTTGAAGGTGGCCCCGAGCACCGCGATGCGGGTGCCGGTGAGGTCCGGGCCGGCCGGACCGTACCGGCGGCCGAGCAGGTCGGCGCTGAGTTGCAGCACCCGGCTGCGGCGGCGCAGGTTGATCAGGTCGACCTCGTGCAGGAAGCGCAGCGCCTCGCCCGCGCCCAGTTCCTGGGCGCGGGCCTGGAAGGCGCGGATGTCCTTGGGCAGGCACGCGCCACCGAAGCCGAGACCGGCCTGGAGGAAGCGGTTGCCGATCCGGGGGTCGTACCCGATGGCCCGCGCGAGCTGGGTGACGTCGCCGCCGGCGACCTCACAGACCTCGGCCATCGCGTTGATGAAGGAGATCTTGGTGGCGAGGAAGGCGTTCGCGGCGACCTTGACCAGCTCGGCGGTGGCGAAGTCGGTGACCACCAGCGGCACCTCACGGTCCTCGGTGGCGGCCAGGTCGAAGACGCCCTTGTGGGCGGCGTAGAGCATCCCGTTGGCCCACTCGCTCTTCACCCCGACCACGATCCGGTTGGGACGCAGCACGTCGTCGACGGCGAAGCCCTCCTGGAGGAACTCCGGGCTCCACGCCACCTCGACGCCCAGGTCGGGCGCGCTGTGCTTGCCGACCAGCTGCTCGACCCACTCGGCCGTGCCGACCGGCACGGTGGACTTGCCGACGATCAGTGCCTTCCGGGTGAGGTGCTGGGCCAAACTGCTCACCGACGCCTCCACGTAGGTGAGGTCGGCGCCGAGGCCGTCGGCGCGCTGCGGGGTGCCCACGCAGATGAAGTGCACGTCGCCGAACTCGGCGGTCTCGGCGATGTCGGTGCTGAACCGCAGCCGACCGGCGGCCAGGTTGCGCTTGAGCAACTCGTCCAGGCCGGGCTCGTGGATCGGCACCTCACCGGCGTTCAGCTTGGCGATCTTGTCTACGTCGACGTCGTAGCCGAGCACGTCGTAACCGAGCTCGGCGTAGCAGATGGCGTACGTCGCACCGAGGTAGCCGGTGCCGAGGAAGGTGACCCGGGGCCGCGGGGCACCGGAGGGGGGAGTCACCGCCGGGATGGCCGGCATCGGCTGGGTGTTCGGGTACGGGATCGTCACGCCTGTCTTCTCCGCTCGCGCTGGCGGCGCTTCGTCGCGTCGCAATCGGCTGCGGCGCCTGGCCGGGCACCGAGTGACAATTTTGTCGTCTTCATGGTCCGCTGGCTCTGTGGGGCCGTCGAGCCAGGAGCCTACGCGCCGGTAGGGATCACCTGAACCCTGGTCGCTATCCTTCAGTCTGCGTGGTCCCTGGCCCACGAAGCCACGGTCTGCGCATGATAGCGGCGAAGGGGAGGCGCCAACATGGCCGCAGAGCAGTCGTTCGACGTCTACCGGTTGCCCGAGGAACACGAGGCGGTCCGGGAGGCGGTCCGGGAGGTCTGTGAGGCGAAGGTCGCCCCGCACGCCGCGGAGGCCGACGAGACCGGCGAGTTCCCGAAGGCGTCGTACGACGCCCTGCGGGCCGCCGACTTCCACGCCCCGCACATCCCGGCCGAGTACGGTGGTGCCGGCGCGGACGCGCTGGCCACGGCCATCGTGATCGAGGAGGTGGCCCGCGCATGTGCCTCGTCCTCGCTGATCCCGGCGGTCAACAAGCTGGGCACCATGCCGCTGCTGCTGGCCGGCTCCGAGGAGCTCAAGCGGCGCTACCTGACCCCGGTCGCCGCCGGGGAGGCGATGTTCTCGTACTGCCTCTCCGAGCCGGAGGCGGGTAGCGACGCGGCCTCGATGACCACCCGGGCCGTACGTGACGGGGATCACTGGGTGCTCAACGGGGTCAAGCGGTGGATCACCAACGCGGGCGTCTCGGAGTACTACACGGTATTCGCCGTGACCGATCCCACAGCCCGGTCCCGGGGGATCTCCGCCTTCGTGGTGGAGAAGTCGGACCCGGGGGTCAGCTTCGGCGCGCCGGAGAAGAAGCTCGGCGTCAAGGGCTCGCCAACCCGCGAGGTCTACTTCGACCAGGTGCGCATCCCGGCCGACCGGATCATCGGTGCCGAGGGCAGCGGCTTCGCCACCGCGATGAAGACCCTGGACCACACCCGGGTCACCATCGCCGCCCAGGCGCTCGGCATCGCGCAGGGCGCGCTCGACTACGCCAAGGGGTACGTCAAGGAGCGCAAGCAGTTCGGCAAGCCGGTGGCGGAGTTCCAGGGCATCCAGTTCATGGTCGCCGACATGGGCATGAAGTTGGAGGCGGCCCGGCAGCTCACCTACGCCGCCGCCGCCCGCTCCGAGCGCGGCGACGCCGACCTGACCTACTTCGGCGCGGCGGCGAAGTGCTTCGCCTCCGACGTCGCCATGGAGGTCACCACCGACGCGGTGCAGCTGCTCGGCGGTTACGGCTACACCCGGGACTACCCGGTCGAGCGGATGATGCGAGACGCCAAGATCACCCAGATCTACGAGGGCACCAACCAGGTGCAGCGCATCGTCATGGCCCGCCAGCTCCTGCGCGACTGAGCGACGCACGGACCGGTCGCCGTCCGGGCGGCCGGTCGGTGTCGACCACGCGGTGCAGGTGCTCGACCAGCAGTCGACCGTGCGGGGTGAGCCGGTCACCGGCGAGCAGCAGTTCGGCGACCTCCCGACAGGCGGCCCGGGTCCGGCGGAACTCCGAGGCTGCGGGCGGCCTGGACCAGGGCGGGACGCCGGTCGGCAGCCAGGCACCAGACGGCGGCGGCGTCGTCGACCGTGCCCGCCCGGTGCCGCCGGTACGCCCGGGCACCGGCGACCACCGCGACGACCAGGGCGGAGGCCACCGTGACGGCCACCGCCCGCCGGCCCATGACGGATGGCACTCGCATAGCGGCTGACTGTAGTAAACGACGGCCGGCCGGGATACCGCCCGCCCGGCCGGAGATCCGACCGGGCGGGCGTCCGTCGATCCACCGGGGACGGTGGCCCCGGCCGGGCCGGACGGTGTCGTCCGTCGCGTCGTCCTACGTGGCCCCTGCCGGTCGGCGTTGTCCGGCCGGGGGCCGGGTCAGGCGGTGTCGTCGCGTTGGCCCGCCCCGGGTGGCTGGGACCAGGGCGATGCGCCAGCGGTACGCCGGGGCAGCGGATCGGTGGCCGGCTCGTCCGGGTAGCCGAGGCTGAGCGGGGCAGTGTCCCGGTCGTCCGGGCGGGCCGGGTTGTCGAAGTCGGTCAGGGCGAAGGGCGGCTCCTCCGTCACCGGTCCGGTCTCCGCTACCGGGGCGGGAACCGGCCGGGGCCAGCGTCGCCAGCGCCCCCCGCTGAACACGGCCATCAGCAGCGCGACCCCGATCAGGAAGAGCGTGCCGTTGCGCACCGGCAGCAGCAACGGCAGCGGGTCGCCGAACACCTTCCAGTCGGCCGGTACCTGGTCGCGCACGTCGAACGGCGCGACCAACATGCCGACGTACGGGGCGACCAGCAGCAGCCCGGCGACGAGCGGCCCCAGCGGCGAGACCCGCAGCATGCCGACCAGCCCGAGCAGGAGGCCGGCGACCCCGAGGTACACCGCCGGCTCGATCAGGTTGGCCGTGTTGAACGTACCCAACTCCACCCAGCGGTCGATCGTCCGGCCTGATCCGTCCTGACCGAGGGCGACCAGTACCCAGGTGACCGGTGCCACCACCAGACCGGCGAGGAAGCTCCAGAGATGTCGCATCCGCGCACCGTACCGTCTTCGTCATGACCGAGCACCCCGCCGCCGCGCCCCTGGGCAAAGCGAGCTCCTACTCCCGGGTCACCCTGAGCCGGATCATGACCGCCGTGGACGTCAACCTCTACGGCACCGTGCACGGCGGCGTTCTGATGAAGTTCGTCGACGACGTCGCCGGGGCGGCGGCGGCCCGGCACAGCGGTGGCACGGCGGTCACCGCCGCGATCGACGAGATCGTCTTCGCCGAGCCGGTCCGGGTGGGCGACCTCGTGCACGCCCACGCCCAGGTCAACTGGACCGGGCACAGCTCGATGGAGGTGGGCGTCCGGGTCGTCGCCGAACGGTGGGACTCGGCCGAGGACGAGCCGGTCCCCGTCGCCACCGCCTACCTGGTCTTCGTCGCCGTCGACGTGGGCGGCGCGCCGCGTCCGGTCCGTCCGGTGCTGCCCGAGACGTCGGAGGACGAACGCCGGTTCCGGGAGGCGGAGATCCGGCGGGCGCACCGGCTGGCCCGTCGCCGCGCCATCCAGGCCCACCGGGAGAAATGACCACACCTTCCCGCCCGCCCGCCCGGCCGCCCGGCCGCCCGCTGAGGTGCCTGCAGGGGCCCCTTGTTCGACAAAAAGCGGTAACAGGGGACCCCTGCATGCACTTTATGTGGGATGCGCACACGTCGATCAAGGCGATGGCGGCGGAGAATGGTGGGGTTGAGGTAGGGCAAGATGGCGTCACGGCCCACGCACAGCGTCGTGACGGGTCGCGGGGAGGGATGGAACCGTGCCTGACGTGCTCTGGAAGCCACCGGCGGACGTGCTCGAACGGTCCCGGATCGGCGACTACCTACGCTGGTTGCGGGCGCACCGGGGGCTGGAGTTCACCGACTACGCCGAGCTGTGGCAGTGGTCGGTCACCGACCTGTCAGCGTTCTGGGGCTCGGTCTGGGACTACTTCCAGGTCATCTCCCACACCCCGGCCACCGATGTGTTGGCCGACGCCACCATGCCCGGGGCGCGCTGGTTCCCCGGCGCCACCCTCAACTACGCCGAGCACGTGCTGCGGATGCCCGGCCTGGCCGACGACGACCCGGTGGTGATCGCGCACGGGCAGACCCGCGCCCCGCAGACGCTGACCGCCGCCGAGCTGCGCGAACAGGTCCGCCGGGTGGCCGCCGGCCTGCGCCGGCTCGGTGTCGGCACCGGCGACCGGGTGGCCGCGTACGCCCCGAACATCCCCGAGACGTTCGTGTTGATGCTCGCCACCACCAGCCTCGGCGCGGTCTTCTCGTCCTGCGCCCCCGAGTTCGGCACCCGCAGCGTCACCGACCGCTGGCAGCAGATCGAGCCGACGGTCCTAATCGCCGTGGACGGCTACCGGTACGGCGACAAGCCGGTCGACCGGCGGGGCGAGGTGGCCGCCATCCGGGCCGCCCTGCCGTCGCTGCGGCACACCGTCGCGATCCCGTACCTCGACCCGGCCGGCACGCCGCAGGACGGGGCGATCGGCTGGGCCGAGCTGGCCGCCGAGACCGACGAGTCGCTGACCTTCACCCCGGTGCCCTTCGACCACCCGCTTTACGTGCTCTACTCCTCCGGCACCACCGGCCTGCCCAAGCCGATCGTGCACGGCCACGGCGGCATCCTGCTGGAGCACCTGAAGATGCTCGCCCTGCACCACGACCTCGGTCCGGGCGATCGGTTCTTCTGGTTTACCACCACCGGCTGGATGATGTGGAACTTCCTCGTCTCCGGTCCGGCGGTCGGCGCGGCGATCGTGCTCTTCGACGGCAACCCGGGCCACCCGGATCTCGGCGCGCTGTGGCGGCTGGCCGAGGAGACCGGCATGACGTACCTCGGCACCTCACCGCCGTTCCTGCTGGCCTGCCGCAAAGCTGGCCTGGTCCCGAAGGAGGTGGCCGACCTCTCCGCGCTGCGTGGGCTCGGCTCCACCGGCGCGCCGCTGCCGCCCGAGGGCTTCACCTGGGTGTACGAGGCCGTCGGGGACAACTTCCAGCTCCAGTCGCTCTCCGGCGGTACGGATGTCTGCACCGGCTTCGTCGGCGGCGTGCCGCTGCTGCCGGTGTACCCCGGGGAGATCGCCTGCCGTGCGCTGGGCACGAAGGTCGAGGCGCGTTCGGCCGACGGCAGCCCGGTCATCGGTGAGTTGGGCGAGCTGGTGATCACCGCGCCGATGCCGAGCATGCCGGTCGGGTTCTGGAACGACCAGGACGGCAAGCGCTACCGGGAGGCGTACTTCGACTTCTATCCGGGCGTGTGGCGGCACGGCGACTGGATCACCGTCAACTCCCGGGGCGGCTGCGTGATCACCGGCCGTTCGGACGCCACCCTCAACCGGGGCGGCGTCCGGCTCGGCACCGCCGAGTTCTACTCGGTGGTCGAGGGGCTGGACGAGGTCGTCGACTCGGTGGTGGTGCACCTGGAGGACGCCGACGGCGGTGCCGGCGAGCTGCTGCTCTTCGTGGTGCTCGGCGAGGGGCTGGAGCTGGACGACACGCTCCGGAAGAAGATCGCCCGCGAGCTGCGGACCGCGCTCTCCCCCCGGCACGTGCCCGACGAGATCCACCAGGTGCGGGCGGTGCCGCGCACGCTGTCGGCCAAGAAGCTGGAGGTGCCGGTGAAGAAGATCCTCACCGGTACGCCGGTGGACTCCGCCGCCGCCAAGGGGGCCCTGGTCAACCCGGAGTCGCTGACCGCGTTCGCCGCCTTCGCCCAGCGCCGCGCCACCGACGAAGACGCCACCGTCGGCTGAGACCAAGGTTGACCAAGCGGTGTGGGAGAGATCAGTCCGCCGAGCCTCTGCGTTCGACCTGTAACGGTCAGGAGCGGATGCTGCGGCTCTTGAGTCCTTCGATGAAAGTGGTCCAGCCGCCCGGCGTGAAGGTCAGAACCGGACCGGCAAGGTCTTTGCTGTCGCGGACTCCGACGATATCCGGCAGGTTGTCGGCGACCTCGACGCAATTGCCCGAGCCGCTGCGGTTCGATTTGCGCCAGTTTGCGTGCTTCAGATCAGGCATAGCGGTACTCCTGTTCAACATGCTCGATGAGGTCTCGGGATTCTTGCTCGTCGAGGGCGCAGCCAGCCATCTCGCTCCAGATCGCGTTGTAGACCTCCGTCTCGTGGGGCTTGTCGAGGTAGACAGCGCCGGTAGGTGCTTCAAGGTAGGTGATGGTCGGCTCCAGCGCTTCCCCGTTGCTGTCACGGGGGAAGTCCAAGATCGAGAACGCTCCGGACATCGCCCCGGCATGTAGTCCAGCTGAAAATGGCACGATCCGCAGGGTCACGTTTGGTAGTTCTGCCGCCTTGATGATCTGACGAAGTTGCTCGTTCATGATCGCTGGGCTGCCCGCCACTCTCCGTAACACTGCTTCGTTGATCATCAAATCGAGTTGTGGAGGAGCGAAGCGAGTGAGGAGCCTCTGCCGCTGGGCCCGCGCCTCCAGTGCGCGCTCGTGCTCTGCCCTGTCCTGATGGTTGCCGAAGCCGCCGGGTAGGCGGAAGACCTGTTCGGCGTACGCGCGGGTCTGGAGCAGGCCGGGGATTAACTCGGCCTCGTACTGGCGGATCGAGGCTGCGGAAGCTTCCAGGCCGACGTAGAGCTGGAACCAGCGCGGCAGGCCCGAGCCAATGTAGTCGTGCCACCAGTTCTTGTTTTCCCGTGTGGCGGCGGTCATGGCGAGCAGAACCTCGGCGTCCTCCGGGGAGGCGTGATAGAGCCTGAGCATCTGCTCGACGTCCGGCTTGCGGAACCGGACGCTTTCCGCGCCGCTTTCGATGCGGTGCAGCGTTGCCCGAGCCCGGTCGAGGCGTTCGGCGGCCTGCTCCATGGTCAGTCCGGCTGACTTGCGCAACGCCTCGAACTTCCGGCCGATCTGTCGGCGCAGCATCGTCGAACTGGTCACCGTCTGTGACACCGGATCCTCCTCCTGACTCGTCCAAGAAACGAGCTGTCGTCCACTTTAGTCAACGCCGCGTAGCAAAAACAATAGACACGTAACAGCGTGGAGTCTTGATCTAGATATCGCTCCGGCGACACACAAAATGACACATTGCTTTTCTGTTCCGCCGCTGCTTAGCTGCCCATACCAGCTGACGTGGACCCGAACGCGTCGGCGATGGAGTGACCCTGCTGCCGTACTTGCTGGTCGTGGCTGCGGTGGCAGGTCTGGGGAGGGGTTCCGTCCGTCGCAAGGAGGCCGGACGGGACCACCCTGATGGCGTACGAGTGAAGGGTGTTTCCCGGATGCGGATCTTCTTCCGGCGGCGATCGGAGAACGTTGGTCGTCACCACCGGTCGCCCCGGCAGCGGCCGGCGCGGGGCGGGCTGTACCGGTCGGCGTCCTGCGCGCCGCTGCGGCCCAGCCAGGTGCGTGGGCGATCGTTCGGTACCACCCGCTTCGGTCGGCGTGGGCTGGACCCAGCCGAGGTGGACGACTTCCTGCACCGGGTGGCCGGTGACCTCGCCGGCCTCTACGCCGCCCTGGAGCAGGTGCGGGAGGAGAACCACCGGATCAAGGAGGCGCTGCGGCAGTGGCAGACCCGCCAGGCCAGCCGCGCCCAGAACCACGCGGGGCGGTAACGATGTCGGAACGTTTCGTGATCCACCTGCCGGTGGTCATCACCGACCTGGACGCCGCGCGACGGATGGCCCGGATGGTGGCCCGGTCGCTGAGCTACCTGCCTATGGTGGACCCCGGCGAGACCACGGTCTCCTACGAGGACGAGCAGGGCGTACGGCATCGGGTCTTCTGCGACCGCCGGATGCCGACTGGCCGGCGCTGCCTGCTCGCGGCCGGCCATGATGGCGACTGCTCCCGGCGGTTGCCGCGTTGACCCGCCGATGGACGTCAGGCCAGCGAGCGGGTGACCTTCTCCGATGCCGTCCGGGACTCGACGCGGGTCGGGTCGAGGTTGCCGCAGAGCACCACGCTCGCCCCCACGCTCAGCGGGGCGAGCAGCCAGTCCACCGGGTCCGGGTGTCGGGCCGCGTCGACCAGCACGCGGTCACCGGCGGTGAGGCCGAGGTCCGCCGCCCGCTGCGCCGCGTGGCCGACCAGCTCGGCACCACCCCCGGCGTACGGGGAGAAGTGGTCGCCGTGGACGCGGACCTCGACCACGTAGTCGGCGAAGCCGGCCGGCACCTCGCGCAGCGGCAGGGCGAACGGGGCGAGCGCCAGCGCGTAGCGCTCCCCGGCCGACCAGGCGTCCGCCTCGGCGACCCGGTCGGCGGCGGCGAAGAGCACGTCCACCGGCCCCGGCTCCCCGGCCACCGTCAATCCTGCCGACCAGCAGCCGAGCAGCACGGCGGCGGTCTGCCAGTGCGGGGGGAGCAACACGCCGGCAGCGCTGCCGGGGCCGGCGGCTACGTCGTCGACGAGCAGGTTGGCGGTCTTCGCCACCCAGTTCGCCAGCGTCGCCCCGGAGAGTTCGGTGCGTTCCCCGGTGGCGTCGTCGTACCAGGTCAGCAGGGGTCGGGTCGGGTCGGCCGCGATCGCGTCGGCGAAGACCCGGGGAATGTCATCGGCCATCGGGCGAACGATACGCCGCGCGTCGCGCCCACTCGACGCCAACTCGAGACCGGACGAGGGTCGGGTCGCCGTCACCGCGCGGGGCGGCAGGCGGCGTAGGCTTGCACCGAGTGTTGTTTCCCACAGATGCACCGAGTGTTGTTCCCCACAAAGGAGTTGCCCCGTGACCGCCGGTCGCCCGCCCCGCGTGCTCATCGACGCCACGAGTGTCCCCGCCGACCGTGGGGGCGTCGGTAGATACGTCGATGGTCTGCTCGGAGCCCTCGGCAAGGTCACCGGTTCGGGGGTGGACCTGGCCGTGGTGAGTCTCCGCACCGACCAGGAGCGCTACGCCCGGATGCTGCCGGGTGCCGAGGTCATCCCCGCGCCGGCCGCGGTGGCCCACCGGCCGGCCCGGCTCGCCTGGGAGCAGACCGGCCTGCCGATGTTGGCCCAGCAGGTCGGCGCGCAGGTGTTGCACTCGCCCTTCTACACCTGCCCGCTGCGGGCCGGCTGCCCGGTCACGGTCACCCTGCACGACGCGACGTTCTTCACCGAGCCGGAGCACTACGACAAGTCCCGGCGCACCTTCTTCCGCAGTGCGATCAAGACGTCGCTGCGGCGTGCCAGCCGGGTGATCGTGCCGAGCAAGGCGACCCGCGACGAGCTGATCCGCCTCCTCGACGCCGACCCGACCCGGATCGACGTGGCGTACCACGGTGTCGACCACGCGGCCTTCCACGCCCCGAGCGACGAGGAGAAGGCCCGGGTCCGCGCCCGGCTCGGCCTCGGCTCCAGCAGCTACGTCGCCTTCCTCGGCGCGAAGGAGCCGCGCAAGAACGTACCCAATCTGATCCGGGGCTGGGCCCGGGCGGTGGCCGACCGGACCGACCCACCGGCCCTGGTGGTGGCCGGCGGCCAGGGGCACGACGACGACATCGACCGCGCGGTGGCCGAGGTCCCGGCGCACCTGCGCCTGCTCCGCCCCGGCTACCTGCGCTACGCCGACCTGCCCGGCTTCCTCGGCGGGGCGCTGGTCGCCGCCTACCCCTCGTACGGTGAGGGCTTCGGCCTGCCGATCCTGGAGGCGATGGCCTGCGCCGCCCCGGTGCTGACCACGCCCCGGCTCTCCCTGCCGGAGGTGGGCGGCGACGCGGTCGCCTACACCAGCGAGGACCCGGACCAGATCGCCACCGACCTGGCCGCCCTGCTCGACGACGAGTCCCGCCGGTTGGCGCTGGCCAAGGCCGGCTTCGACCGGGCCAAGGAGTTCACCTGGGAGTCCAGCGCCGAGGTGCACATCGCGGCGTGGACCCGGGCCCGGTCCTGACCGGTCCGCCCTTTCTGTGCGGACGACCGGGTCGGTGCGGCAGGCGTCCGTCCCGTGACGGTTCGGGCATGATGTGCTGATGCTCTACGCCGTCATTCCGGCGGGAGGCAGCGGCACGAGGTTGTGGCCGCTGTCCCGTGCCGGGCATCCCAAGTTCCTCCACCCGCTCACCGGTTCCACCCGGTCACTGCTCCAGGCCACCGTGGACCGGCTCACGCCGCTCACCACAGCCGAGCGGACCCTCGTGGTCACCGGAGCCGCGCATGTCGCGGCGGTGGCCCGGCAGCTCACCGGCCTGCCGGAGGAGAACATCCTGGTGGAGCCCTCGCCCCGGGACTCGTGCGCGGCCATCGCGCTCGCCGCTGCCGTGATCGCGGCGCGCGACCCGGAGGCGGTGATGGGATCGTTCGCGGCCGACCACCTGATCGGGCAGCCGGACCGCTGGGCGGACACGGTCCGCGAGGCGGTACGCGGCGCGGAGCGCGGCCTGCTCATGACGGTCGGCATCACCCCCACCCGGGCGGAGACCGGCTACGGCTACCTGGAGACCGGCGACCCGGTCGACGGCGGGCCGCTGCGCCCGGTCGTCGAGTTCAAGGAGAAGCCGGAGGTCGCGGTGGCCGAGGCGTACCTGCGCTCCGGCCGGCACCTGTGGAACGCGAGCATGTTCGTCTGGCGGGTGGACGTCTTCCTCGCCGAGCTGGCCCGGCAGCAGCCGGCCCTGCACGCCGGGATCACCGCCATCGCCGCTGCCTGGGGCACCCCCGAGCAGGACGACGTGCTCGGCACGGTCTGGCCGACCCTGCCGAAGATCTCCGTCGACTACGCGGTGATGGAGGGCGCGGCCACCGCCGGGCGGGTCGCCACCGTCCCCGGCGACTTCGGGTGGAACGACGTCGGCGACTTCCACACGCTCGGCGAGGTGCTCCCCGCCGACGAGCGGGGCAACGTGGTGCTCGGCGGCGACACCAAGCCGGGCGTACTGCTGCACGACAGCGACGACCTGGTGGTGGTGGCCCAGTCCGGCCGGCTCGTCGCCGCGCTCGGCGTCCGGGACCTCATCGTGGTGGACACCCACGACGCCGTGCTGGTCTGCCCCCGCGACCGGGCCCAGGACGTCAAGAAGCTTGTCGACGACCTCAAGGAGCGGGGCGAAGAAGGCCACGTCTGAGCGCGGCCAGTCCCGGGGCGAGGAGCTGGTCGACCCCGCCGAGCCGGGGGGTGGGCAACCGGTCCGGGGGGAACCAGCCCAGCGCGTCGGACTCGTCGCTGACCCGTTCCACCGCGCCCGGCGGGGCGAGGACCGCGAACCGGACGTCGTGGTGGAACGAGCCGCCCTGGCAGGGCACCGGGTGGATGTCCACGTCGATCGGGACGGGGTCGATCCGCAGGCCGGCGATGCCGGACTCCTCGGTCGCCTCACGCAGGGCGGCGCCGGCCAGCGTCCGGTCGGTCGGCTCGCAGTGCCCGCCGAGCTGCACCCACTGCTTGAACTTGCCGTGCAGGCAGAACAGCAGCCGCTCGCCGGTGGCGTCGACGATCAGCACGCTCGCGGTGACGTGACCGGGGCGGTGCGCCCGGGTCACCGCCACCGGCCCGGCGGCGAGCAGTGCGAGCGTACGGTCGCGGGCCTCGGCGGCGGCCGGGCTGGTCGGCTCCCAGCGGGTCAGCACCGCGGTGGTGTCGGCGTGCAGCGCGGCGACGGTGTCGCCGGACGGCGTCGGGTCGGTGCGCGGGGCGGTGGTGTCGTCACGGGCGTCGGGCATCCGGACACTCTACGAGCACCCGGTCTCTACCCTGGCCGGGTGACACTTGAGCTGCTGGAATTCGTCGTCGCCGGTAACGAGGCGAGCGATCTGCTGCCGGTCCGCTCCGCCGCGCTGCTGCGCCGGTACGGGGCACGCCGGGGCTTCTGGACCGTGCTGGACGAGGGGCCGGTGGAGGAGTGTCTGGCCCTGCTGCTGGAGCGGGAGGACGGTGAGTGGACCGCCGAGCACGTACGCGCCGACGCCGGAGCGGAGAACCGTCGCACCGAGGACGGTGAGGCCCTGGCCCACCACGACGGCTGGGTCTACGTCTTCGGCTCGCACTTCGGCTCCAAGGGCGGACCGCTGCGTCCCCGCCGGGCCTTCGTCGCCCGGTTCCGCGAGGACGACGCGACCCCCGACGCCCCGCTGCCGGTGCGGGTGGTCCGCAACTCTTTCCGGCTGCACCGGGTGCTCAACGACGCGCTCGCCGCCGCCGACCTGACCACCCTGCCGCCGGGGGAGCAGGTCCGCACCCGGTTCATCGTGGAGACCCTGGCCCGGGGCGCCTCCCGGGCCAAGCGTTGGGTGAGCCGGCTGGCCGAGGGTGACCTGCCGCTGAACGTCGAGGGCGCCACCTTCACCCCGACCGGCTCCGTCCTGCTCGGGCTCCGTTTCCCGGTCACCACCGACGGCGAGCCGATCCTGGTCGAGGTGACCGGGGTGGCGGAGATGTTCGCCGAGCCCCGGGCCTGGCCCCGGGCGGTGCGGGCGTACGCGCTGACCGGGGTGACCCCGCCCGGGGTGCTCACCGGCTTCCGGGCGATCGCCCCGACCGGCGACGGCGGCTACACGGCGGTGATCGGCTCCATCGACGCGCTCGGCAAAGGGTCGGTGCTGCTCGACGACTACCCGCACGGCGGCGAGGTGACCTCACGGCACGTCCGGTTCCGGCTGCCGGTGGAGCCCCACCACCTGATCCCTGGCGAACTCGTCGCCGACCTGGCCCCGTTCCACCACGTGGAGGGGATCGCCGAGACGGACGGCCGGTGCTTCTACGTCACGGACGAGGACCACCGGGTAGCGCTCTGGGAGCGTGGATGAGCCCTGGGGCCGGGCGACGTCCCTGCGGACGCGATGGCCGCAGACCCTCGTGCCGTCGCCCGGCCGCACACCAGCATGCCGAAGTGGTTACCGGACGTCGATGCTTTTCAGCTCACACTTAAAAGCCGAGATCACGGCCGGTACTGTGCAGACGTTCGCCGGGCGGTGAGCGCTGTCCGGCGTCCACGGGAGCGCTGGTGATGCTGACAATTCACTTCTCCCGCGAGGACGTCCTCCGGACCCGGGTGGCGCCCTCGGCGGACCCGCTGTGGGAGCTGGTCCTCAGCCTGCACCTGTTGCAGGAGCGCCATGCCGACCCGCTGGTCAACGGGTGGCGGCGTACCGTCGCCGCCCGGTTGCGCCGGGAAGAGGACGCCGACCGGCTGCGTCTGCTGCTCGCCCTCAACCCACCGAGGGGCTACTTTCCCGACTTCCTGACGCCGTACCAGAGCGTCGACGGGTTCGAGGCCGGGCTGGACGCGCTCCGGGCCACCTCGCCGGAACTGCTCCGGCGGGACCTGACCACGCTGGCGGGCGGACGGGAGCTACCCGCCCCGGCCGCCGCGCTGGCCCGGGGTGAGCCGGAGGCGTTGCACCACCTCGCCGACTCGTTGCAGCGGTACCGGTCGTTGGCGCTGCGCCCGTACTGGAGCCGGATCCAGGCGGCGGTGGAGGCCGACCGTACCCGCCGGGCCCGGGCCATGCTCGACGGTGGCGCGGAGGGGCTGCTGGAGAGCCTGCGCCCGGCGATGCGCTGGGAGTCCGGGGTGCTGGAGGTGCCCGACTACCCGGCCAGCCGGGAGCTGCACCTCGACGGGCGCGGGCTGCTGCTGGTGCCTTCCTTCTTCTGTGCCCGGACCCCGGTCGCCCTCTTCGACCCGACCCGGCCGCCGGTGCTGGTCTACCCGGTGGACCGGCTCGGCGCGCTCGTCCCGGCGACCGGACCGAGCGGTGGCGACGGCCGGACGGCGCTCGCCGCCCTGCTCGGCCGGACCCGGGCGGCGGTGCTGGAGGCCAGCGACGCCGGGCTGACCACCGGCGAGGTGGCCCGACGCCTGGACATCTCCCCGGCCGCGGTCAGCCAGCACACCACCGTGCTGCGCAATGCCGGTCTGCTGGTCAGCCACCGGGACCGCAACACGGTCCTGCACACGCTGACCCCGCTCGGCCGCGCCGTGCTCGACGGCTGAGCCGCACCCGCCCGCCCGCCGGGGCGGGGCGCGCTGGGAGTGCGTCGCGGTGCGGTGGTGGGTTGCGGTGGTGGGCCTCAGATCGCCAGGGCGGCGCTGGCGGTGCTGTCGGCCGGGGGCGGCAGCAGCAGCGACGGCACCCCGTGGGCGGCCAGCGCGACCCGCAGCCGCTGCGTGTCGGCGCCGAACCGCACCAGGTCCGGCTGGCTGACCGGGGGAGCCGCCTCGCCGAGGACCAGTCCGGTCGCCGACGCCGGCCAGCCGGGGACGGCGGCCGTCAGCACGGCGCGCGCCTCCTCGTCGGTGACCAGGGTGAAGACCGTGCCGGGCGCGAGCGAGTCGGCCACCGCGTCGATCGCCCGGCGCACCGCGGCCGGGTCGGCCGGCTCCGGGCCGGGGCCGTCGGCCAGCGTGGCGGCGGCGAGCATACCGGCGACCCTCGCCTCGGCCGTACCGAGCGCGAAGAGGTCCTGCTCGGCGTCCCGGACCAGCGCCCGTGCGCCCGGCCCGTCCGCCGCGCCCCCGCCGGTGAGGTAGCCACGCACCACCGCCACCGGCACCTGGTCGCACTTGCCCTTGATCAGCTCACCCGCGCCGGCCAGCTCGTCGACCACCGCCATCTGGGTGAGGTGCAGCTCGTTGCCGTACGGGTCGATCTCGCCCCGGTGGTCGCGGATGGCGGGCAGACCGGCGACACCGAGTGCCACGTCGGTCAGGCCGTTGCGCCAGGGGCGACCCATGGTGTCGCTGACGATCACCGCGACGTCCACGTCGTACCGCTCCCGCAGGGCCGCGCGCAGCGCGCGGGCTGAGGCGTCCGGGTCCTCGGGGAGCAGCACCAGCCGGGTCTTCTCCACGTTGGACGCGTCGATGCCGGCCGAGGCCATCACGAACCCATGGTGCGTCTGCACGATCCGGGTGGCTCCCCGGGTCGCCACCACCCGGGCGGTCTCGGCGGCGAGCACCTCGTCCCGGGCGGCGAGCCGCTCCGGCCCGTCCGCCGGGACGTCGACCAGCCGGCCCTCCGCCTTCGAGACGATCTTGCTGGTCACCACGAGGACGTCGCCGTCGCGCAACCACGGCGCGGCGGTCGCGATCAACGCGGCCAGGTCGTCGCCGGCGGTCACGTCGCCGATCCCGAGCACCGGCAGGATCTCCAACCTCATGCCAGCCCCGCCAACTCCACGGCGGCGCGGACCATCTCCGCCGTCGTCGCCTCGTCGGTCATCCACAACGGCACCGCCCGCACCGCAACCTCCGGAACCGTCGCGCCCCCGTCCTCCGGGGCGACCAGCCAGCCGTCCAGCAGCCCGCCGGAGCGTCGCCCGCCGTAGAGGCGACCCACCCCGGCGGCGCTGCACTCCACGTCGAGCACGGCCAGACAGCGGTCGGCCATCCCGCGCACCGGCGCGCCACCGATGATCGGCGAGACCCCGACCACCCGTCCGGGGGTGGCGGCCACCGCCTCCCGCAGCCCCGGTACCGCCAGGACCGGTGCGATGCTCACCACCGGGTTGCTCGGCGCGACCAGCACCAGGTCGGCCGCACCGAGCGCGTCGAGGACCCCGGGCGCCGGCTTCGCGCTCTCCGCGCCGACGAAGACGAACCGGTGTGTGGGGATCTCGGCCCGATACCGCACCCACCACTCCTGGAAGTGGACCGCCTGTTGGCCGCCGTCGAGGTCGACCACCGCGTGGGTCTCCAGGCGGTCGTCGGTCGCCGGCAGCAGGCGTACGCCCGGCTGCCAGCGGGTGGCCAGCGCCGCGGTGACGGCGGAGAGCGGGTACCCGCCGTTGACCATGTTGGTGCGGACCAGGTGCGTGGCGATGTCCCGGTCTCCGAGGCCGAACCAGGTCGGCTCCGCTCCGTACGCGGCGAGTTCCGTCTTCACCGTCCAGGTCTCGTCGGCCCGCCCCCAGCCGCGCTGGGGGTCCGCGCCCCCACCGAGGGTGTAGAGCACGCTGTCCAGATCCGGGCAGATCTTGAGCCCGTGCAGGTAGAGGTCGTCGCCGACGTTGACCACGGCGGTCACCTCGGCATCCACCTCACGGGCGTACGCCCGGACGCCGAGCAGGAATCGGGCCCCCCCGATGCCACCGGCCAGAACCACGATGCGCATGTCGACCATCTTCGCGCACGTGACGTCGTCGATCGGGCCTGGTCCGGAGAGACTAGGCTCACGTCGCACCTGTCCGACATCGCCCGAAGAGGGGGAGCCCCTTGACCAGCCCCGCCGAGCCCGCGTCGCCTCCCGACGCGCCGCAGGCCGCCCAGCACACCAAACCACTCCGCGAACTCGTCGCCCTCGTGCTCCTCGGCGCGAACGCAGTGCTGCTCTTCGTCGGGTTGATCCGGCTGCTGGTGCCGATGTCGGAGTACAGCACCCTGACCGGCCGCGCGGTGGGCGCCGTCCACACCTTCCTCGGCGTCGAGGCGATCGTCCTGCCGGTGCTGGCGTTCCTGCTCGCCACCCACGTCCAGCCGGCGGTGCCGAAGGCCAAGCAGATCACCCAGATCGCCCTGGTCGAGTACGCGGTGAGCGCCCTGCTCGGCGTACTGGCCTTCCTGATCGGCGTGATCGGCCAGCTCGCCGAGGGCGAGGTCGGCAACGCCTTCCTGCTCCTGCTGGAGTCGGTCGCCTTCCTGGCGGTGCTCGCGGTCGCCGCGGTCGTGGTGCACAAGGTGTGGCGGGCGCAGTACCACGTCCCCAAGCCGAAGCCGCAGCCGGGCGTGTACGGGCAGCCCCAGCCGGGCTGGCCGCAGCAGCAACAGCAGCAGGGCTACCCGACCTACCCGGCCCAGCCCGGCCAGTACGGCACGCAGCCCGGTCAGTACGGTGCCCAGCCCGGCTACCCGGCCCCGCCGTACGGCCAGCCGAACCCCCAGTCCGCTCCGCCGTTCGGCAGCGCGCCGCAGTCGGCTCCGCCGTTCGGCACCGCGCCGCAGTCGGCTCCGCCGTTCGGTCAGCCGGGCACCCCGCCGCCCTTCGGCGGCGCGACCCCGTCGTACGGTGCCGCGCCGGTGGGCAACCCCCCTCCGGCCCCGGCCGGTGGCACCCCGTCCGCGCCTCCCTTCGGGCAGCCACCGTCGGCCGACCCGACGCAGGCGATTCCGCGTCAGGCGACCGAGTCCACCCCGGCCCCGGCGACGGGGGACGACAGCGACCGTACCCAGGTCGTCGGGTCGGGCGCGGACAGCGACCGTACCCAGGTCGTCGGGTCGGGCGCGGACAGCGACCGTACCCAGGTCGTCGGGTCGGGCGCGGACAGCGACCGTACCCAGGTCGTCGCGCCGGGCGCGGACAGTGACCGCACCCAGGCCGTTCCGCGCGACCCCGGGTCCGAGGCCCGCTGACCCCCGGTTTGACCTGACGCACCTCCCGCTGTTGCGGCCCGGTCGGGGCCGGCCCACGTCCCACCGGACGTCGACCGGCCCCGGACCTCTTTCGGGGCCGGGTCGACCGGTGCGACGCGGCGGGGGAGGACGGCGCGGCCGGGGGAGCGCACCGGGATAGGGTTGTGGAATGCGGGAGGACACCGAGGCGGGCGCGACCGGCGGGGCGGACAGGACGGCCGGCGGGTCGGCCACCGCGCCCACGATGACCGGGACGGGCGTGCATCGAGCCCTGCGCCGCGCGTCGACCGGCCGGGCGCTGGACGTCGACGAGGCGGTCGCACTGCTGACCGCTCGCGGCGACGCCCTGGCGGAACTGTTCGCCGTCGCCGCCGGCCTCCGCGACGCCGGGCTGCGCGAGGCCGGCCGTCCCGGTGTGGTCACCTTCTCCAAGAAGGTCTTCGTCCCGTTGACCCGGCTCTGCCGGGACCGCTGCCACTACTGCACCTTCGCCACCGTCCCGCACCGGCTCCCGGCGGCCTTCCTCGACCGGGACGAGGTGCTCGCGATCGCCCGCGAGGGCGCGGCGCAGGGCTGCAAGGAGGCCCTGTTCACCCTCGGCGACCGGCCCGAGGAGCGTTGGCCGGCGGCCCGGCGTTGGCTGGACGAGCGTGGCTACGACTCCACCCTGGACTACCTGCGGGCCTGCGCGGTGGCGGTGCTCGAGGAGACCGGGCTGCTGCCGCACCTGAACCCGGGCGTGCTCTCCTGGTCGGAGCTGCAACGGCTCAAGCCGGTCGCGCCGAGCATGGGCATGATGCTGGAGACCACCGCCACCCGGCTCTGGTCGGAGCCCGGGGGCCCGCACTTCGGCTCGCCGGACAAGGAGCCGGCGGTGCGGCTGCGGGTGCTCGACGACGCCGGGCGGGTCGGGGTCCCGTTCACCACCGGCATCCTGATCGGCATCGGCGAGACCCTCGCCGAGCGGGTGGACGCGCTCTTCGCGATCCGGAGGGCGCACCGCGAGTACGGCCACCTCCAGGAGGTGATCGTGCAGAACTTCCGCGCCAAGCCGGACACCGCGATGCGCGGCATGCCCGACGCGGAGCTGCACGACCTCGCCGCCACGGTGGCGGTGGCCCGGGTGCTGCTCGGCCCGAAGACCCGGATCCAGGCTCCGCCGAACCTCATCGCCGGCGAGTACGACCTGCTGCTGCGGGCCGGCATCGACGACTGGGGCGGGGTCTCCCCGGTGACCCCGGACCACGTCAACCCGGAGCGCCCCTGGCCGCAGCTCGACGAGCTGGCCAAGCACACCGCCGCCGCCGGGTTCACGTTGCGCGAGCGGTTGACGGTCTACCCGGAGTACGTCCGGGCCGGTGACCCGTGGCTGGATCCGCGCCTGCTGCCGCACGTGACCGCCCTCGCCGACCCGGAGACCGGGCTCGCCGTCGAGGCGGCCCGCCCCGTGGGCCGACCGTGGCAGGAGCCGGAGGAGACCAACGGCGGGCGGGTCGACCTGCACGCCACCATCGACACCACCGGCCGGACCGGCGACCGGCGGGGCGACTTCGACAGCGTCTACGGCGACTGGGCGCAGGTCGCCACCCGGGTCACCGCGGCGGTCACCGCCGCAGGCGGCGACGCGGACCTGCGTACCGGACTGCGGTTGGCCGCCGACGATCCGGCGGCGCTGCTGGACCCCCGGCACGCCGACGCGGCGCTGGCGCTGTTCGCGGCGGACGGCGCGGCGCTGGACGCGCTCTGCCGGCTCGCCGACGACGTGCGCCGCGACACCGTCGGCGACGACGTGACCTACGTGGTCAACCGCAACATCAACTTCTCGAACGTCTGCTACGTGGGCTGCCGGTTCTGTGCGTTCGCCCAGCGTGAGCGGGATGCCGACGCCTACCGCCTCTCCGTCGGGCAGGTGGCCGACCGGGCCGAGGAGGCATGGGCGACCGGCGCGACCGAGGTCTGCATGCAGGGCGGCATCGACCCGAAGCTGCCGGTGAGCGTCTACCCGGACCTGGTCCGGGCGATCAAGCAACGGGTGCCGGGGATGCACGTGCACGCCTTCTCCCCGATGGAGGTGGTCACCGCCGCGGCGAAGGCGGGCGTGTCCATCCGGGACTGGCTGGGGCAGTTGCGCGAGGCTGGTCTGGACACCATCCCGGGCACCGCCGCGGAGATCCTTGACGACGAGGTGCGCTGGGTGCTCACCAAGGGCAAACTGCCCACCGCCGCCTGGGTCGAGGTGGTGACCACCGCCCACGAGCTGGGCATCCGGTCCAGCTCCACGATGATGTACGGCCACGTCGACCACCCGGCGCACTGGCTGGCCCACTTCCGGGTGCTGGCCGGGGTGCAGGACCGCACCGGCGGGTTCACCGAGTTCGTGGCGCTGCCGTTCGTCCACACCAACGCGCCCATCTACCTCGCCGGCATCGCCCGTCCCGGACCCACCTGGCGGGAGAACCGGGTGGTGCACGCGATGGCCCGGCTGCTGCTGCACGGTCGGATCGGCAACATCCAGTGCTCCTGGGTGAAACTCGGCGACGAGGGCACGGTGACGATGCTGCGCGGTGGCTGCAACGACCTGGGCGGCACGTTGATGGAGGAGACGATTTCCCGGATGGCCGGCTCCGGCAACGGGTCGGCGCGTACCGAGGAACAGTTACGCGCCATCGCCGCCGCGGCGGGTCGCCCGGCCCGGCGGCGGAGCACGGCCTACGGTCGACCGTCCTGACTGGTGAACCCTCCCGGGCCGGCGACGGTTACGGCACCGCCGGGAAGGGGATGCCGGGGAGGCCGTGCGCCTCGTCATCCGTACTCGACGGGAGTTCCGAACGACGGTGTTCCCGGCGGGACGGTCCGCTGTCGGCCGCTCTCCGGAAGGCCGTACCGTTTGGCGGGACGAAACACGTCTCACGCCAGCGTGGCCCGGCCCGGGTTGGGCCGGGAAAGCGGTCGCCATCAGCAGGGAACTCGTGCTGTCGGGTGCGGCGCTGGCCCGGGGTATCCGTCCACATGGTGGGCTCCGGGTGAGTGCCGGCCGGGGCTCGACGGGCGGTGTCGCGGAAGTCGCGTTAACCTGTGCCCCACCAAGATCGCTGATCTTGGTACGGGTTCTCCGACCGTCCTCGTCGGCGGTGCGGTCCGGGCCGGACGGTGGAGCGCCACGGGAGAAATCTCGGCCAACTCGCCGGAGAGGGCGTTACTCCTCAGGGGTCTGAATCGATAGGGCAGGTTGCGGGGTCGGGCGGCGCGGATGGCCGTCCGGAGCGTGTCGGGAGGGCGACTCCAATATCAAGTTCGGCTTGACGGCGCACGCATTACACGCGTGTAATTTGAATGGGGTTGTCTACACCGAGCGCGGCAAATCGGTACCGGAGGGACAAACGCGCCTTTCCGCGTGGGGGTTGCAGCGGCGATGACGCCGGTGCGCGACAAGGAGGCATGCGATGGACGGCCAGCTTGAGGTGGCCGACCTGCTCGGAAACGCGCCGGAGTGGCAGGAGCGGGCGCTGTGCTCGCAGACCGATCCGGAGGCGTTCTTCCCCGAGAAGGGCGGCTCGACCCGCGAGGCGAAGCGGATCTGTTCCCGATGCGAGGTCAAGACGGAGTGCCTGGAGTACGCGCTCGGTCACGACGAGCGGTTCGGGATCTGGGGTGGGCTCTCCGAGCGGGAGCGCCGCAAGCTCAAGCGGCGGGTGGCCTGACGATTTCCGTGCCGGGCGGTGGGGGCCGCCCGGTCCGGCCCCCGGTGGACCGGCGAGTCGACCACTCAGGCCAGTTCGTCGGGGTCGACCCCGAGCAGATTCGCGACCTGCTCGATGATGACATCGTGGACCAGATCGGCGAGATCCTCCCGGTCCATCGCGCGGAACTCCAGGGGACGTCGGTAGAGCACGATCCGCGGCGGGATCTCCTGCCGGCCGGGACGCCCCGGCAGCAGTCGGGCGAGGGGTACCCCCCCGTCCTCCAGCACGTCCGAGTCGTAGACGTTGAGATCCGGGGGCACGTCCTCGACGGCGAACTCGACCCCGGCCAGTTCCTTGGCGAAGCGGCGCTCCAACGTCTCCACCGTATCGAGCACGAGGTCGTCGAAGACCTCCGCCTTCGTCCGCGCCAGCGGGACGGTCGCCGGGACCAGCCGCCCGCGCAGACCGCGGCCGTGCCGGTCGCGGTGCACCCGCCGACCGGAGCCGGGGCGGCGGTGTTCCGGACTGGTCATGGGGCAAGGGTAGTCCCCATCCCCGCTGGCCTGCCGCTCCGGCACTCCCGGGAGCGCCGGCCCGGGTGTGTCGCGCCCGTTGTGCGGCGATCTCTCCCGTCGTCGGCGTCCCCGGCGGCCGAATTGTGATCTCGGTGACGGGCGTGTCGCACCGTGAACCAGTGCGGCGGACCCGGTAATGGAGATACCCTGCCGCCGTGAGGTCACCACGGCGCTGCTCCAGAAACGGCTGCCCCCGGCAAGCGGTCGCCACATTGACCTATGTCTACAACGAGTCGACCGCCGTCGTCGGTCCGCTCGCGGCCTTCGCCGAGCCGCACACGTACGACCTCTGCGAGCCGCACGCCCGGAACCTCACCGCCCCCCGGGGCTGGGACGTCGTCCGGCACGAGGGTGAGTTCGAACCACCCCCGCCCACCACCGACGACCTGGTGGCCCTCGCCGAGGCGGTCCGCGAGGCCGCGCGCCCCGCGCCCCGCCCGCCGCAGGAGCCCTCGCGCCAGGACCAGCCCCAGACGCCCCAGACCGGGCGCCGGGGCCACCTCCGCGTCATTCCGCCCACCCACTGACCCACCCTCTCCCCGCGCACCGTCCTTCCCGCGCGCCGTCCTCTGCCCGCGCCCCGGCACCGGCGTACGGACGCCGAGGGGGCGGCGTCGTGGAGCCGGCGGAGCCCGCAGACGGGCCCGGCGGACGGCGGAGATCCGCCGCGCGGGGCCGGAACTATCCTGTTGGCGGTTGGTCATCGCGGACTTCCTCCCGGTGGACGGTGGTCACCCTCGCCCCTCGCCGACGACGACCCCAAGGAGCCGTCACATGCGTAGTCACCCCCGGACGGTCTCCCGGCGTGACCTGCTCTCCGGTGCGCTCGGCTCGGCCGCGCTGCTCGCCGGAGGCGGTGCCCTCGCCGGCTGCGGCACCGAGGCGGCGCGGCAGGCCGATGAGGGCTGTGTCAGCGAGGACCGCTCCGCCAGTGAGAAGAAGTTGATTTTCTCCAACTGGCCGCAGTACCTGGACGTCGACGCCGCCGACGAGTCGAAGCGACCGACCCTGGACGCGTTCCAGACCGAGACCGGGATCCAGGTCACCTACACCGAGGACATCAACGACAACAACGAGTTCTTCGGCAAGGTGCGCAACCAGCTCGCCGGCTGCCAGAGCATCGACCGGGACCTCATCGTGCTGACCGACTGGATGGCCGCCCGGATGATCCGGCTCGGCTGGATCCAGAAGCTCGACCCGGCGAAGCTGCCCAACGTCCAGGCGAACCTGCTGCCGTCGCTCAAGGGGCGCTCGTTCGACCCGGAGAACCGGCTCGCCGTGCCGTGGCAGACCGGCCTCGCCGGGCTCGCCTACAACGGCGGCGTCACCCGGGAGATCCGGACCCTCGACGAGCTGCTGACCCGCCCCGACCTCAAGGGCCGGGTCACCGCGCTCAGCGAGATGCGCGACACGATCGGACTGCTGCTCCAGGCCAAGGGGCACGACCCGACGAACTTCACCGAGGCGCAGTTCGACGACGCCCTCGCCACGCTGAAGCGGGCGGTGGACAGCGGGCAGATCCGCCGGTTCACCGGCAACGACTACGCCCCGGAACTCGCCCGGGGTGACATCGCCGCCTGCATCGGCTGGTCCGGCGACATCATCCAGCTCGGCTTCGACAACGACAAGATCCGGTTCGTCGTGCCGGACTCCGGCGCCATCCTCTACTCCGACGACCTGCTGGTGCCCAACAAGGCCACCCACCGGGCCAACGCCGAAGCACTGATCAACTACTACTACCAGCCGACGGTCGCCGCGAAGCTCGCCGCCCACGTCAACTACATCTGCCCCGTGCAGGGCGCGCAGGCGGAGATGGAGAAGATCGATCCGGAGCTGGCCGCCAACCCGCTGATCTTCCCGGACGACGCGATGCTCGCGAAGTCAGCCGTCTTCATGGCGCTCAGCGAGGAGCAGGAGAAGACGTACGAGTCGAAGTTCCAGCAGGTCATCGGGGCGTGATGGGGACCGGGACACTTGTCGGTGACCTGCGGCTGGTCGACCTGACCAAGCGGTTCGGTGCCGTCACCGCCGTCGACGACCTCACCCTCACCGTCGCGCAGGGTTCCTTCTTCGCCCTGCTCGGGGCGTCCGGTTCCGGCAAGACCACCACCCTGCGCATGATCGCCGGGCTGGAGGAACCGACCGCCGGTCAGGTCCTCCTCGGTGCGGAGGACGTCACCCGGCTGCGGCCGTACCGGCGGCCGGTCAACACCGTCTTCCAGAGCTACGCCCTCTTCCCGCACCTCGACGTCGCCGAGAACGTCGCCTTCGGCCTGCGCCGACGGGGTGTCCGCCACCTCCGCCCCCAGGTCGAGCGGATGCTCGCCCTGGTGCAGCTCGACGGGTACGGACGGCGTCGCCCCGCCGAGCTCTCCGGCGGGCAGCAGCAGCGGGTCGCTCTGGCCCGCGCCCTGATCAACCAGCCGCAGGTGCTCCTGCTCGACGAGCCCCTCGGCGCGCTCGACCTCAGGCTGCGCCGGCAGATGCAGGGCGAACTGAAGCGGATCCAGACCGAGGTCGGCACGACCTTCGTCCACGTCACCCACGACCAGGAGGAGGCCATGACGATGGCCGACACGGTCGCGGTGATGAACGCCGGGCGGATCGAACAGGTCGGTGCCCCCGCCGACCTCTACGAGTTCCCGGCCACCGTGTTCGTGGCGACCTTCCTCGGCCAGTCCAACCTGCTCGCCGCCGAGGCGGCCGGGCCGACCCGGGGCGAGGTCGCGGTGACCGCGCACGGCGCGCGCTTCACGGTGCCCGTCGCCCGCGCCCGCGCCGACCGGGGCCCGGTCCACCTCGGGGTACGCCCGGAGAAGCTGCGCCTCGCCGCGTCCGCCGACGAGGTGCCCGACGGGCACCAGCACGTCGCCGGGGTGGTGGCCGACGCCGCCTACGTCGGGGTGAGCACCCAGTACCAGGTCCACACCGGCGCGGGAGGTGAACTGTCGGTCTTCGCGGCCAACAACGGCACCGAGGGACGGCACGCCGTCGGCTCGTCCGTGGTCGCGTACTGGCGGCCGGAGCACGCCTTCCTGCTGCCCCGCGTACCCGGGGAGGCCGAGCGGAGCAGCACGGTGCGTGACGAGCCGGTGGCGGTGTCCCGGTGACCGGCTCGCCGCGTCGTACCGGTGCCCACCGGGTCCGTCCGTGACCGCGTTCGTCCACCTGCCGGGCGGTGCCGGACCGGCCACCGGCACCAGCCCGGCCGCCCCGACCCGCCCCGGGCGGCACCGGCTGCTGCCGTACCTGCTCCTGCTGCCGGGGGTGGCCTGGCTGGTCGTCTTCTTCGTCGTGCCGCTGGGCCAGCTCGCCGCCGCGAGCCTCTACGACCCCGCCGGCTCGCTCGCCACCGGGTACGCGATGACCTGGGCCTTCGGCAACTATCCGGACGCGGTGGCGGCCTACTGGCCGCAGTTCGGCCGCTCGTTCGGCTACGCCGGGGCCGCGTGCGCGCTGGCCCTGCTGCTCGGCTATCCGCTGGCGTACACGATCGCCCGGAAGGCGGGACGCTGGCGCAACGTCCTGCTGGTGTGCGTGGTCGCCCCGATGTTCACCAACTTCCTGGTCCGTACGCTGGCCTGGAAGACCATCCTGTCGGACCACGGTCCCCTGGTCGGGCTGCTGCGCGACGTCGGCCTCCTCGACGTCGACGGGCGACTGCTGGCCACGCCGTTCGCGGTGGTGCTCGGGCTGACGTACAACTTCCTGCCCTTCCTGGTGCTGCCGCTGTACGCGAGCCTGGAGCGGCTCGACCCCCGGCTGCTGGAGGCGGCGAGTGACCTGTACGCCGGCCCGGTGCAGGCGTTCCGCCGGGTGGTGCTGCCGCTGTCCATGCCCGGTCTGACCGCCGGGACGCTGCTGTTCTTCATCCCGGCCAGCGGCGACTACATCAACGCCGAGCTGCTCGGCACGCCGAACGAGTACATGATCGGCAACGTGATCGACTCGGCGTTCCTGGTCCGGCTGGACTACCCGCAGGGCGCCGCGCTGTCGTTCCTACTGATGGCGGCCGTCCTCGCGGTGGTCTTCACCTACCTGCGCCGCACCGGGGACTCCTGGTGAAGCGCGAGGAGTGCAGCGCAGCGGAGCCCGCAGTCGCGATCGAAGGTCGGCTCCGGTGAGCGCGAGTCGCTGGCTGGCCGACCGCTGGGTGGTCGGCGTGGCCCTGCTCGTCCTCGGCTACCTGCTCCTGCCGGTCGTCGTGGTGGCCGCCCTGTCGCTGAACCGACCGGCGAGCCGCCTCTCCTACGACTTCCAGGAGTTCACCCTCGACAACTGGCGTAACCCGTGCGCCAGCGTCGAGATGTGCGACGCGGTGGTCCGCAGCGTGCAGATCGGCTTCCTCGCCACGGTGGCCGCCACCGTCCTCGGCACGCTGATGGCGTTCGCCCTGGCCCGGCACCGGTTCCGTGGCCGGTCCACGGTCGACGTGCTGGTCTTCCTGCCGATGGCCACCCCCGAACTGGTGATGGGGACGTCCCTGCTCGCCCTCTTCGTCTCGGCCGGCGTGCCGCAGGGCTTCTGGACCGTCGTCATCGCCCACGTCATGTTCTGCCTGTCCTTCGTGGTGGTGACCGTCAAGGCGCGGCTCGCCGGGATGGACCGGCGGCTGGAGGAGGCGGCGATGGACCTCTACGCCAGCGAGTGGCAGACCTTCCGCCGGGTCACCCTGCCGTTGGCGCTGCCCGGGATCGTCGCCGCCGCGCTGCTCGCCTTCTCCCTCTCCTTCGACGACTTCATCGTCACCAACTTCAACGCCGGGACCACGGTCACCTTTCCGATGTACGTGTGGGGCGCCGCCCAGCGGGGCATCCCGCCACAGGTCAACGTGGTCGGGACCGCCATGTTCGCGGTCGCCCTGCTGCTCGTCCTGGCGAGCACCGTCCGCACCCGCTCCGTTCGTGCGCTCTTCCGTTAGGCGGTAGCAGGGGTCCCCTGCTACCGCTTTCTGTCGAGGAAGGGCCCCCTGCAACCACCCCAACCGCTCGCGCCGGACGCCGAGGAGCGGTGCGCGTCCGTTCCGGTTGGCCATTGCCACCGCGTGCGATGCGATCGAAACTTTCTTCATGACGTCGTCTCGGTCGTCCCGTCGCAAGGGCGCCGACCGGCCGCGTCCGGCCAGCGGCGGGTCCGGTGGCCGGACCACGGTGGCGCTCCTCGCCGGGATGCTCACCTTCGTGCTCGCCTGCGGCGCGGAGTTGACGGTGGTCGGCGCGCTGTTCGGTTTCCGCCCCGGCGGGTCACCGGTGGCGGACGGGTCGCAGGCGGAGTGGGCCGACCCGGACGCCCTGTCGCCCGTCCCGCCGACAGCCGGGAGCCCGTCCCCGTCGGGGAACGTGGAGACGAAGCAGGTCACCGAGACGGCCCGGATCCCCTACCCGGTGCAGATCGTGGACGACCCGGCCCTGCCCGAGGGGCAGCAGGTGGTCCGGATCCGAGGGGTCGCCGGCGTGAAGACACTGACCTACGAGGTGACCCGGGTCGACGGCGAGCCGACCGACAAGCGGCTGCTCCGCTCGACGGTCACCCGGGCCCCGGTGACGCAGGTGGTGGCGGTGGGCACGTCCACCACGGCGGCGTGCGATCCGAACTACGGCGGGTGCGTGCCGGTCGCCGAGGACGTCGACTGCGCCGGGCGGGGCGACGGCCCGGCCTGGATCACCGGCACGGTCAAGGTGACCGGTTCCGACGTGTACCGTCTGGACCGCGACGACAACGGCGTCGCCTGTGACGAGAAGACCTGATCCGTACGCGGGCGATCGTGGTGGCGACCGGCCCCGCCCCGGGGCGCGTCGCCACCACGATCCACCGGACACGGCCGGCGGGCGGCATGGCGAGCCGGAGGCGTCAGGTCGCCAGGTCGGAGCGGATGAGGAAACGGACGCCCTCCGGGGCCTCCAGCGAGAATCCGCTGCCCCGGCCGGGCACCACGTCCACGGCCAACGTGGTGTGCCGCCACAGCTCCCACTGGCTCGCCGACATCCAGAACTCGACCGGCTCCGGAACCCCCTCGACCTCCAGCGCCGCGAGCCGTACGTCCGACGCCCCGGTCCGGAACTCGCCGGCCGGAAAGCACATCGGCGCGCTGCCGTCGCAGCAGCCGCCGGACTGGTGGAACATCAGCGGCCCGTGCCGCTCCCGCAGCGACCGGATCAGTTCGGCCGCCGCAGGGGTGAGGGAGACCGGCGGTGCGGCGGTGCCCGCGTCGGGGGTGAGGGAGACCGGCGGTGCGGTGGTGCCCGGCGAACCGGGCTCCACCGCGTCGGGACCGCCGGGCATCAGAAGAAGCCGAGCTTCTTGGGGGAGTAGCTGACCAGCAGGTTCTTGGTCTGCTGGTAGTGCTCCAGCATCATCTTGTGGTTCTCCCGGCCGATGCCGGACTGCTTGTAACCGCCGAACGCGGCGTGCGCCGGGTACGCGTGGTAGCAGTTCGTCCAGACCCGGCCGGCCTGGATCGCCCGACCCGCCCGGTACGCGGTGTTCATGTCCCGGGTCCAGACGCCCGCGCCCAGCCCGTACAGCGTGTCGTTGGCGATCTTGACTGCGTCGGCCAGGTCGGCGAAGGGGGCCACGGAGACCACCGGCCCGAAGATCTCCTCCTGGAAGATCCGCATCGAGTTGTCGCCCTCGAAGATCGTCGGCTGCACGTAGTACCCGCCGGACAGTTCGCCGCCCAGGTCGGCGCGCTCGCCGCCGGTGAGTACCTTCGCGCCCTCCTTCCGGCCGATGTCCAGGTACGACAGGATCTTCTCCAGCTGGTCGTTGGACGCCTGCGCCCCGATCATCGTCTCGGTGTCCAGCGGATGGCCCTGCCGGACGGCCTTCGTCCGCTCCAAGGCGGCGGGCAGGAAGTCGGCGTAGTGCCCCTGCTGGATCAGCGCACGGGACGGGCAGGTGCAGACCTCGCCCTGGTTCAGGGCGAACATGGTGAACCCTTCGAGCGCTTTGTCGAAGAAGTCGTCCCGCGCGGCGCTGACGTCGTCGAAGAAGATGTTCGGGCTCTTGCCGCCCAGCTCCAGGGTGACCGGCCGGATGTTCTCGCTGGCGTACTGCATGATCAGCCGGCCGGTGGTGGTCTCCCCGGTGAACGCCACCTTCGCCACCCGGGGCGAGGAGGCCAGCGGCTTGCCCGCCTCGACACCGAAACCGTTGACGACGTTCAGCACGCCGGGCGGGAGCAGGTCGGCCACGAGCGAGAGCCAGTAGTGGATCGACGCCGGGGTCTGCTCGGCCGGCTTGAGCACCACCGCGTTGCCGGCGGCGAGCGCCGGAGCCAGCTTCCAGGTCGCCATGAGCAGCGGGAAGTTCCACGGGATGATCTGCGCGACCACGCCGAGCGGCTCGTGGAAGTGGTAGGCGACCGTGTCGTCGTCCAGTTCGCCGAGGGAGCCCTCCTGCGCCCGGATCGCCCCGGCGAAGTAGCGGAAGTGGTCGATCGCCAGCGGGATGTCGGCGGCCAGGGTCTCGCGGACCGGCTTGCCGTTCTCCCAGGTCTCGGCGACCGCCAGGTCCTCCAGGTGCTCCTGCATCCGGTCGGCGATCCGGTTGAGCAGCAGGGCCCGCTCGGCCACCGGGGTCCGCCCCCACGCGTCGGCCGCGCCGTGCGCCGCGTCGAGCGCCTTCTCGACGTCCGCGGCGGTGCCCCGTGCCACCTCGCAGAACGTCTGCCCGGTCACCGGCGTCGGGTTCTCGAAGTACCGGCCGTCGTGCGGCCTGACGTACTCGCCGCCGATGAAGTGGTCGTACCGGGACTGCCAGTGCGTCGGCGCGTCGTAACGCGTCATGGGTACCTCCGCCGTCCGTGGTGGTGGTGTGACGGCGGCCACGCTAGTTACCGGGACGTTGCAACGACGTTGCGCCGCTGAGTCCGTACTCCCTCGTGAGCTGCTGGACCCGGGCGACCGCGAGCGGCCGGCGCGGCGTGCCCGGCGGCAGCGCCCGCGCCAGGGCCTGCCACGCCGCCAGGTCGTCGGCCCCGGCGGGCGTCGCGGTCCACCCCGCGAGCAGCGTCGGGTCGCCGCCGGCCAGCGCGGCGGCGCGGAGCTGGCCGTCGAGCAGCCGGCGCAGTCGCGTCACTCCCGGCGCGTCCGAGGCGGGCAGCAGACTTCCCGGGTACGCGTCGAGCGCGCCCGCCACCTCGCCGCGTTCCAGCAGCTCGACGACGGTACGGAAGTCCGCCCGCACCACCGGGCGCAGCCGGTACGGGCGGGAGTCGAGCAGCTCGGGGCCGAGGATGCGACGCAGCCGGGACAACTCGGCGCGCAGGGTGACCGGGTGCAGCCGGTCGTCGCCGTAGAGATCCAGGCCGAGCTGCTCGCCGGTCCGCCCCTCGGGGTGCTGGAGCAGCAGCACCAGCAGTTCGCTGTGCCGGCGACCGAGCCGGATCCGCCGCCCGGCGACCCGCAGTTCCGCCTCGTCCCGACCGAGCGCGGTCACCGTGACCGCGTCCGGCTCGACCGACCCGCCCTGCCCCGGCGGCCCGGCCAGCCACGCCTCGGCCGCCCGCGCGGTGGCCCGGACCAGTGCCAGGCTCTGCGGGTTCGCCAGGTGGTCGCCGCCGGTGATGTCCACCGCGCCGAGCAGCCGCCCGGTCGCCGGATCGTGGATCGGCGCGGCGGCGCACGTCCAGGGCTGCACCGGACGGCTGAAGTGCTCGGTGGCGAAGATCTGCACGCTGTGGTCGACCGCGAGGGCGGTGCCCGGCGCGTTGGTGCCGGCGTGCGCCTCGTCCCACCGCGCGCCGGGCACGAAGTTCATCCGCTCGGCCCGCCGCAGTACCCCCGGATGCCCCTCCACCCAGAGCAGCCGTCCGTACGCGTCGCAGACCGCCATCAGGTGGGCCCCATCGGTGGCGATGCCGCCGAGCAGGTCCCGGAAGAGCGGCAGCACCCGGGCCAGCGGATGAGCCGCCCGGTAACTCTCCAGGTCGCAGCCGGTCAGTTCGACCGGCGGGGTGCTCTCCGGGTCGAGCAGCGCGTACGCCGAGCGCCGCCACGACCGGTGCACCACGTCGCGTACCTGCTGCTGGCTGGTGCCACCAGTCAGGAACGCCTCGTGGGCGGCACCGACCTGTGCGATCCGTTCGTCCGGATCGGCACCGAATTCCAGGGCGAGCCACGGGTCAGCCACGGCGACCTCCTCCCGCCCATCGTGACCCAGCTCATCGCCGGTCGCCAAGGGCGTTCCCGGACAAGGTCCGTGCCCAGCGTCCGGTCGCCCCGGTAGTCCGCCGGCGTGAGGACGCGGGGAGCAGGGGAGCGACCGGATGCGTGAGGATTCGCCGCGCTGGAGGCAGATCAACCCGAGGCGGCGGTGACGCTCTACGAGATGGCCACCGGCACCCTGCCGAAGTGGGGGGAGAATGCCAACCCGGCGGCGGTCAGCGACGAGGTGACCCTCGACCCGGCGGCGTTCGACCCTGCGGTGGCGGACCGCATGGTGGAGTTCTTCGCCCGCGCGCTGGCCCGGGACGCCGCCCGACGGTTCGACACGGTTGACGACATGACCGACGCCTGGCGGGCCATCTTCCAGCAGGTCCCGCAGTCCGCGCCGACCCTGGCTGCCGCAGGCCGACCGGCGGTCGGGTTGAACCGGTCGTCCCCGCTCGCCGCCGCCGAGCTGACCGCCCGCGCCCGCTCGGCGCTGGAACGCCTCGGCACCGCGACCCTCCTGGCCGAACTACGCGCGCTCGGCATCCCGTGGGAGGCGATCGTCGCCGCCGACAACGGCTCTCCGACCGACGCCGACTTCCGCAGCCTGACCGAGCTGGTGCAGCACCACGTCGTACCGGCGGTGTCGGCGGCGGTGGCCGCCGCCGACGGCCCGGTGCTGCTCACCGAGGCCGCGCCGCTGGTCCGCTACGGTCAGCTCCGGCTGCTCCAGGAGCTGGCCGATCCGACCCGTCCCCGCCCGGCGGCGCGGCTGCTGCTGGGTGGCGGCCCGGCGGGCCGAACCGGCGCTGCTGGACGGCGTGCAGTTGCCGTTGACCGCCCCGGCCAGCCAGTCGGTCTGGCTGGCCGACCCCTGGCTGGACCGGGTCACAGCATGACGACGCAGGTTACTCTGCGGTTTCGGGGGCCACGACCCATCGCGTGGGCTGGCTGGTGATAGCGGCGATCAGGTCGTAGTCGCCGTCGTAGTGCAGCACCGTGGCCCCGTGGCGTTCGGCGGTCGCGGCGATCACGAGGTCGGCCAGGGAAAGCGCGCGATGGTTTCCTCTGCGGAGCGCTTGAACCTGGATGTCGATTGCCCGATCCCAGACCTCGTCGGGCATGGTGAGCCAATCGAAGCCGCGCAGCAGCCAGCGGGCACGTTTGGCGTCGGACGGGGTACGGGCGCTGTGAATAACCTCGATCTCGACCGCCCCGCAGACCGCGAGCAACCCCTGGTCGGAAAGCTCGTCCAGGACCGGGGCCACGGTGGGTTTGGGCCAGCGGGCCAGAGCGGACTTATCCAGCAGGTAACGAGTCCGGGTCACGCCGCGTCCGGCTCGGCGTGGGCCGGGTCGGTGAGATCGGGAAGTCCACCTTCCTTCAGCCAGTCGGCAAACTCCCGACGCTTGCGTCGATTCACCACGTCTTGAAGGGCGGCGTTGACGGTCGCCTTCTTGCCGTTGGTGCCGAGGATTCGTGCCGCCTCGGCGAGTAGTTCATCATCGATGTCGACGATCGTGCGCGACACGGTGCCTCCTCCGTAGCCGATGAACCGCACTATGATATCAATCGGTAGGGATCTTGATATCACGGTGCGGCTTCCGGCCTGGCGGGTCAGAGCGTGACAACGGCGTCCTCGGCGAGAGTGAAGAGCCCGGAGTCGAGAGTGATGCTGGTCAGCTTCGTGCCCTTGGGCACGTCGAAGAAGACGAACGCCCGGATCGAATTGCCGGGGTTGATCTCTTCGAGGAAGCCCGCGCCACTCTTGTTGCCGTAGATGCCGGCCTCGCCGTCGGCGCTGTACTCGCGTCCGCCGCCGTCCTGGGCGGTGATCGTCCCGTCGGCGTGGAACAGCTGTGCCTTCTTCGTCATGTTCTTCACCGAGATGTCGGCCCGGCAGAACGTGCCCTGCGCCTTGGTGTTCAGGAACGAGTCGCCGACCGAGCCGATACCGCACTTCACCCCGTGGACCGTGAACTGGAAGTCACCGCCGCGCACCGGCTGGCCGACCTTGTACGTCTTCGGGCCGTCCTCGGTCGGCTTCGGCTTGGCCGTGGCCGGGGCGGCCGAGGACGGCTTCGCGTCTGTGGCGGGCGGCGGGGCGGAGGCGGTCGTCGCCCCGGTGGTGGTGTCGGCGTCGCTGGACAGGGCGATGACCATCGAGCCGCCGCAGCAGAGCACCAGCGTCACCGCCCCGCCGATCAGGGTCGGGAGCAGCCACTTCTTCTTGGGCGGGGGCATCGGGGCCCCCGGGAACGGCTGAGCCATCGCGGGCTGTCCGGGGGGAGCAGGGTACGCCGGGGGTGCCGGCGGCTGCTGGTCCAACGCGTACCCCGGCGAGGGCGGCAGCCCACCCTGGTGCGGCGGCTGCTGGTCGGGGTAGCCCGGAACGCTCATGCTGATCTCCACAGTGGTATGTGCGCTCATCCCACAACGAGCGCCGGAACGACCCTGCCAGAGCGCTCGCACGTCGCCATCAGCCTGATCGGTCGGACAATCCACCCTGCCACTGACCGAATGTGGCGTGCCATGGACGAAGGGGTGAGCTGGTGCATGACAGGCCACGAAGATCCACACTTCACGGGTTGTGACCTGTCCCGCGACGAGTCCTTGTCCTGCCGCCCGTGTCGGAATCTCGACAGGGCAGGCCGAATGCCAGGGCATCAGCATCCACAAGAGAGTTGCTGATGTGATACGACTTCACGAATACCGCTGCGCACGATCGTGCTCGAGAACTACCGCTGCTTCTGGGGTCGGCAGGAGATCGAGCTGGCCCCGGTGACCGTGGTGCTCGGCAAGAACAACTCCGGCAAGAGCGTCCTGACCCGCGCCCCCCTGGTGATCGCCACCGGCCTCGACACGACGAGTACGGCTCCGCTCGACCTGGACAGCCTCGATCCGCAGCCGGTGGACGGGTTCGCCGATCTGATCTTCGAGCAGAGCCCGCACGGCAGGTTCGGGATCGGTGTCGAGGTGGACGGGCGAAAGGGATTCAGCCTCGAAGCGACGATCCAGAACCTGGACGACCTGCGGACCGCCTTCGTCCGGGACCTGACCCTCCGCAACAAAGACCTTGACCTGTCGCTCGCCTGGGCCGGTGCTACTTCGGGTCTCAACCGCTTCAACTACCGGTTCAGTGTGGCCGGACAGAAGCCCGTCGTACGCCCGATGACCTTCCAGGGCTTGGTGCCGATGCCGCTAAAGGCTGGCTCCCTACCGCCGGGGATGTTCGAGAGTTCGCCACGATTCCGGCGCCCGAACTCACCCTCGGGCCGGTCCGCTACCTCAGTTCCTACCGGCAGCGGCCGGAGCGGCAGCACCGGCTGCCGCTCGGTACCCCCGGTGCGATCGGCGAGCAGGGGCAGGGCGTCGCCGGACTCCTTGCCGACGACCAGGCACGCCGCAGCGGCGAGCTGCTCGCCCGGGTCAACGAGCATCTCCAACTGATCGTTCCGGGCTGGCGGATCGACGAGATCGAGTCCGGCCCGCTCTGGTCGATCGTCCTGACCCGGGAGGGCAGTCCGGTGCGGGTTAACCTGGCCGACGCCGGGACGGGGCTGTCGCAGGTCCTGCCGATCATCGTGCAGTGCGCGTTGGACGAGCTGTACGGCCAGAGGATGTCGCCAGCCCTCCAGATCGAGCACCTCGCCGATCGCGGTGGCCTCGATGGGATCCCCCACCGCGGTCCCGGTGCCGTGCGCCTCGAAGTAGCCGATCGAGCGGGGATCGACCCCGCCCGCCCTGCAGGTCTGCCGGATCACCGAGCGCTGCGCCTCAGCGCTCGGCACAGTGATCCCCGGGGTACGCCCGTCCTGGTTCACTGCGGATCCGCGGACGACCGCGTAGACGCGATCGCCGTCGCGTTCGGCGGCGGCGAGGGGTTTGAGCACGACGACCCCCGCGCCCTCGGCCCGGCCGTATCCGTTCGCCCGATGGTCGAACGACTTGCAGCGGCCGTCCGGGGACAGGAACTGTCCCTTGGACATCAGGATCGTGGTCACGGGGTTGACCATCACATTCACCCCGCCGGCCACCGCGAGGTCGCATTCGCCTCTGGCCAATGCGGTGCAGGCATGGTGGAGCGCTACCAGCGACGAGGAACAGGCGGTGTCGACGGTCAGGCTGGGCCCGCGCCAGTCGAAGGTGTACGACAGCCGTGCCGCAAGGATGGTCATGCTCACCCCGGTCGGCGTAGCAGTGCTGACCAAGTGCCGGTTCGCGTCCGCGAGTTGCAGCGTCGCGGCATCGAACGTGAATCCACCGATGTACGCGCCCACGTTGGCACCCGCCGTCGAGCTTGGCGGCAGTCCCGCGTCCTCGAACGCCTCCCAGGTGACTTCGAGGAGTAAACGCTGCTGCGGGTCGAGCGCCGCAGCCTCACGTGGTGCCATTCCGAAGAAGCCGGCGTCGAACCGGTCGACCGGCGATCGTAGGAAGCCACCCTGCCGGACGAACATCCGGCCCGGCGTCGCGGGATCCGAATCGAAGTGAGCGTCCGCGCGCCACCGGTCCGGAGGAATCTCCCCGATGGCATCGGTGCCCGCGGCGATCACCTCCCAGAAGCTGCGTGGATCATCGATGCCGCCGGGATAACGGCAGCCAATACCGATGATTGCGATGGGCTCGTATCGCACCGGCTCGCGACCCTGCCTCGTCGCCGGACCGGACCCAACCAGGCTGCCGGCAGCGGGGGTTGTGAAGGCAACAGGTTCTCTCAAAGTGACACCTCGACCTCGGTCGGATTGGGCATGGTCGGATCGAATACGCACAGCGGCGAGGCAGTTACTGTTCAGCGGATTCCGGGGGTCCAGGCGTGTCCGTTGTGGAGTCGAGTGAGGGCTTCGAGAGCGTTGATTCCCTGTTTGCGGGCGGTGGACAGGTAGCTGCGGATGGCGCAGAACGTCTGGGCTCCGGTCCAGGTACGTAGCCCGCCGCTGGTTCTTCGTCGGACTTTGACCATGCGGATGTCCCGTTCGGCGAGGGAGTTGTCGAACGGCACGCGTAGATCGTGGGCAGGTCGAACCCCTGCCGCGCCTCCATCGACGTCACCGGTGTCCGCCCTTCCTACCACCCGACGGGTGTGCGGTGGTGACTAGATGATTGATGCCTTGAAGATTCAGTGGTCGTAGGCGATGAGGGACCGCTTCACGGGCGCTTCGATGGTCCAGTTGTGCCAGATGGCGGCGGTCAGGGCCAGGAGGCGTTGCGCGACCCGGACGAATACCTCGGCCAGGCTCCGCCCGCCGTGGGCTTCCAGGTCGAGTTGGCCCTTCAGGGTGTCGAACACCGCTTCGACCCACTGCCGGACGCGGGCGAGCTTGCCGAAGCGGGTGGGCTCGCCCTTGCGGTCGGGTCGGACGAAGTGGGCGCCGAGTTGCTCGGTGATGAACCCCTCGAAGTCCCTGCCGGCGAAGCCCTTGTCGCCGAGCAGGACCTGCCCGGCTGTGACGAGGTGGTGGTCGGCTTCCAGCAGGGCGGTCATGACCTCGCGTTCGCCGAGTTTGGGGTGGGCCAGTCCCCAGATGACGGGCGTCCCTTCGGGGGTGCAGACCAGGTAGAGCCGGAATCCCCAGAAGAAGCGGGAGTGGGAGGCGCAGTAGCCGTAGCCGGCGTCGCCGGCCAGGTCGGAGCGCTTGACGGTCTCCCTCGACGTGCCGCAGGGCAGCGGGGTGGAGTCGATCAGCCGTAGGTGGTCGTGCCAGGACGGCGTTCGGGTGGCCAGCTGACGCATCACCCGCGCGAGCAGCGGCCCGGCCTTGCGCATGCGCTTGTTGTAGCCGTCTTGACCGGGCAGGTAGGGGAACATGCCGCGCAGGTGCTTACGCGCATACCGCAGCCAGTGCCGCTCGGACGGAAACCGCAACAGCACCTGCATCACGGCCAGGCAGACCAGCGCGGCCGGGGTGAGTAGCGGGCGTCGCCCCCGGCCGGAGGGTCGTTCGAGGAGATCGTCGATCTCCACGTAGAGTGCGGTCACGAGGGTGTCCAGATCAGCGTCCACGAACAGCTCCAGTAGCTCGACGTCGGGTAAGCAACGCCGATCTTGGACACCCTCACCACGTCTACCCGGCAGTGACACACCCGCCGATCTTCAAGGCATCAATCATCTAGAGGTTCAGGGTCCAGCTGTTCAGGTAGCCGACGTCCCCGCTGGCCGCGTCCTGTACCCGCAGCGTCCAGGTGCCGTTACGGATCTCCGAGGAGAGGTTCACCGTGTAGGTCTGGTTGATGTTGTCGGTGGAGCTGCCGGTGCGGTTGTGCAGGGTGTACACGCTGCCGTCCGGCGCGACCAGGCTGACGACCAGGTCGCCGATCCAGGTGTGCACGATGCTGATCGCGACCGTGCTGGCCGACGAGGCGTTGCCGGTGCAACCCGTGACCGTGACGGTGCTGGACACGGTGGCGTTGTCGCGGATGGTCACGTCGGTGCCGTTGGTCCGCGAGCAGCCGGTGGGCGGCGTGGTGGTGCCGCCGTTGCCGACGTAGAGCAGCTTGTTCGGCGAGCCGGTGCCCGGGCTGGTCACCACGTTGCTGGTCGCGTCGTTGACCAGCTTGTCGCGGACCTGCTGAGGGGTGAAGGTCGGGTTCGCGGCGAGCACGAGCGCGGCGGCGCCGACCACGTGCGGGGTCGCCATCGAGGTGCCGCTGATGCTGTTGGTGGCCGTGTTGCTGGTGTGCCACGCCGACGTGATCGAGCTGCCCGGGGCGAAGATGTCCAGGCAGGTGCCGATGTTGGAGTAGCTGGCCCGGGCGTCGTTGGACTGGGTCGCGCCCACGGTGATGCCGGCGGGGGTGCTGGCCGGCGAGCTGTTGCAGGCGTTCGCGCCGTAGTCGTTGCCGGCAGCGAGGCCGTAGGTGACGCCGTCGGCGATCGACCGGGCGACCGCGTCGTTGGTGGCCTGGTCGAAGCCACCGCCGAGGCTCATGTTGGCGACCGCCTTCTCCCCGGCGGCGTGGTTCCCGGTCACCCAGTCGACGCCGGCGATGACCCCGGCGTTGGTGCCGCTGCCCTGGCAGTCGAGCACCCGGACGCCGACCAGGGTGACGCCCTTGGCCATGCCGTACGCGGTGCCGCCGACGGTTCCGGCGACGTGCGTGCCGTGGCCGTTGCAGTCGTCGGCGGTGCCGCCGTCGACCGAGTCGAAGCCGGAGATCGCCCGACCGCCGAAGTCGCTGTGCGAGAACCGGATGCCGGTGTCGATGATGTACGCCTTCACGCCAGCGCCGTTGTTCGCGTACGTGAACGAGTTGTTGAGCGGTAGGGCGCGCTGGTCGACCCGGTCCAGCCCCCAGGAGGGGGTGGGGGTCTGCGTGGCGGAGATCCGTACCGTGTGGTTCTGCTGGACGTAGCTGACCGACGGGTCGGCGGCGAGCCGCTTGGCCGCCGTCTCCGACATCCGGGCCTCGAAGCCGCGCAGCGCGTGGGAGTACGTCCGGCCGACGGCACCGCCGTGCTTGCTGGCCAGGCCGCGGGCCCGGGTGTCGACCTCGGACCTGCCGACCGTGGTGTCCTTGAACACCACGATGTACGAGTTCTCGACGGCGGTGGCGCCACCAGCGAGCAGGATCTGCCCCTCGGCGGGAGCTGCGGACGCCGGGGTGCCGGACGCCACGGCGGCGGTGACGGCGGCTGCGGCCACGGCGAGACGCCAGTAGCGTCCTGTGGCAGGGGAATCTGTCATCCCTCGGGGTGTTCCTTCCGCTCGACAGCGTGCCGATGACACGCAGATCGATCAGGACTGATCGAGTGACCGGGATCGTATGGCATCGACAGTGATGCAGAGCAAGTTGTTGATCTATTTGTGACCAGGTGGCGGCGGTTTGCTGTCGCAATTCGGGGTAGATCAGACCAGCCGTGACGCATGGTCAACATGTCGATACCGAGTGGCTGTGTCGTGGCGGTCGCCGCCCCGGCCGTCCGTCGTGCTCTACGCTCGCGGCGTGGAGCCCCGTGCCTTCCTCGTCGCCGGTCGTCCCGTCCACGGCGAGGGCGAACTGACCGTGCACCACCCGTACGACGGGCACCCGGTGGGGCGTACCACGTACGCCACGCCGGAGCAGGTCGAAGCCGCCGTCGCGGCAGCCGCCGGGGTGGCCGCGGAGGCCGCGGCCCTGCCCGCGCACGTGCGCGCGGCGGCCCTCGACCATGTCTCCCGCCGGCTCGCCGAACGGGCCGAGGAGATCGCCCGGCTGATCACCGCCGAGAACGGCAAGCCGGTCAAGTGGGCCCGCGCCGAGGTCACCCGGGCAATCTCCACCTTCCGCTGGGCGGCCGAGGAGGCGCGGCGCCTCAGCGGGGAGATGCAACGCCTCGACACCGACCCGACCGCCACCGGACGGATCGCGCTGGTCCGGCGGGTGCCCCGGGGTCCCGTGCTGGGAATCACGCCGTTCAACTTCCCGCTCAACCTGGTCGCCCACAAGGTCGCCCCGGCGGTCGCCGTCGGCGCGCCGATCGTCGTCAAACCGGCTCCCGCCACGCCGCTGTCCGCGCTGCTGCTCGGCGAGATCCTCGCCGAGACCGACCTGCCCGAGGGGATGTTCTCGGTGCTGCCGCTCCCCAACGAGCGCGCCGCCGCCCTGGTCGCCGACCCCCGGCTGCCGGTGGTGTCGTTCACCGGCTCCGGGCCGGTCGGTACGGCGATCCGCCGCGCCGCCCCCGAGAAGCACGTCACGCTGGAACTCGGCGGCAACGCCGCGGCGGTGATCTGCGAGGACTGGAACACCGACGAGGACCTCACCCTCGCCGCGCACCGGATCGCCACCTTCGCCAACTACCAGGCCGGACAGTCCTGCATCGCCGTGCAGCGGGTCTACGTGCACGAATGGCTCTACGACGCGTTCCTGCCCCGACTGGTCGCCGCCGTCCAGGAACTACGGACGGGGGATCCCACCGACGACCACACCGACGTCGGCCCGCTGATCTCGGCCGACGCGGCGGCCCGGGTCGAGGCGTGGGTGGACGAGGCGGCCGTAGCCGGGGCCACCATCGAGGTCGGCGGCCGGCGGGACGGCACCACCTACCCGCCCACCGTGCTGACCGGGGTGCCGGCGGACGCCCGGGTGAACACCGAGGAGGTGTTCGGGCCGGTGCTGGTGGTCACCCGGGTCGAACACGACCGGGCCGCGTTCGCCGCCGTCAACGACTCCGTGTACGGGCTCCAGGCCGGCGTCTTCACCCATCGCCTCGACGTCGCCTTCGCCGCCCACCGGACGCTGGAGGTCGGTGGGGTGATCGTCGGCGACGTGCCCGCGTACCGGGCCGACCAGATGCCGTACGGCGGGGTGAAGGGCAGCGGGGTGGGACGCGAGGGCGTCCGCAGCGCCATGGACGACTACACCGAGCCGAGGGTGCTGGTGCTCACCGGAGTGCAGCTGTAAGGCGGGGTGACAGCAGGGGGTTGGGTGGTAGCAGGGTTGGGTGGTAGCAGGGGCCCCTTGTTACCGCTTTTTGTGTAGGAAGGGTCCCCTGCTACCACCTCAGGGCGCTCACCAGGTGCCGTCGTCGCGCACCCGGGCGGGGGCACGGCCGAGGAGGAGGGTGGTCAGGGCGGCGTCGATGTCCGCGCCGAGGAACCACTCGCCGGCCTGGTCGAGCGCGAAAACCCGACCGAGTTCGTCCACGGCGAAGATGCTCTCCGTCGGGCGTTCCGCCCCGATCGGGAAGAGCCGCATGCCCAGCACCGCCCCGAAGTCCGCCAGCGTGGCGGCGCTGTGCGCGCCGCGCAGGGGACTCATGGTGAAACGACTGATCCACACCTGCTCGCCGGGACCCCTGCGCTTGGAGAACAGCGAGAGGAAGTCGGCCAGTGCCGCCTCGGCGGCAGGGAATGCCTGGTGGCGGTGGGCTGCCGTGCCGATCTCGACGGTCTCCTCGATCGCGATGGGGACGACTTCCGCGATCAGGTCGTCCCTTCCCCAACCTGCGGCGACGAGTGCGTGCGTGACCTCAGGTGAGAAGCGGTAGGGGTCGGGAGCGGGCTGGGGATCGGGACGCCACTCCTGGATCCAGACGGTGTCGTACCAGGGGAGCAGCCGCATCCGGGACAGAGCGGTCGCGCACGAGTCACAAACCTCGTCCGCCGGTCCGCCCTCCGGGTCGCCGGGTTCGCGAATCCGGAAGACCTCCAGACGGGCGCTGTTCAACAGCGCCAGGTACTCCTGGAAGTCCAGAGGTCGCTCCCCCTGGAGGGCACGCTGGTGGTCCACGTCGTGCAGGGCGTCGGAGATGACGACCAGCTCGGCGTGCCGGTCGCCACCGCGCACCAGCTCTCCGGTGCGGAGATTGTCCAGGTAGCCCTGAACCAGCGGATGGTGGTTCAGGGTGAGGTCGCCCTTCGCTCCCTGAGCGGTATAGGTCCGGCCGCCAACGGTGAGGTGCGCCATGGTCCCGGGGGTGGGTAACCGGTGCAGTTCGCGCAGCAGTTGGGCGGTGGGGTCGACGGTGCGGGGCACCGGCTGGGCGGGTCGACGCTGCCGGTAGGTCTGCGCGACGACGTCCGCCGGAACTCGCGGCCAGTGCGAGACCTCTCCGGTCTCCCGATCGATCACGGTGGTCGGTAGGTCACCCGGCATTGCCCGCAGGTCACGAGGCACCGAATACCAGATCACGTATCCGAGGTCGAACTCCTCGACCAACGGGGTGCATTCGTGCCCGAGGCGTTGCGACTCCCGACGCGCCCAGACGGTGGCGAGTTGTTCGGCCTGTTGACGGTCGATCACGGGGTGAAGTTACCCGACCCCACGGATCGGTGACGGACCGGTATGGTCTGGCCTACCCAAGGTGACGGGAGGCGGCATTGGCGGGAAGCACGGACCGGGACGCCAACCGTGCGTTGCGAGCGCGGTTCGACGAGGTGCACGGCCAGTACCAGCAGTTGCGGTCCGGATTGGACGAACTGCAGGGCCGGTTGGCGGATCTGCGCATCACGGAGCGCTCCGACGACGGTCAGGTGACCGCCACCGTCGGTGCCCGAGGGCAGCTGATCTCCGTGGAACTGCATCCGTCGGTCTACCAGGCCCGCGACGCCCAGGCGCTGAGCCGCAAGATCACCTCTACGGTCCAGAAGGCCACCGCCGCCGCGACGGCCGCTATGCAGGAACTGGTCGCTGGCTATCTGCCTGCCAACTCCGGATCGCTGGACTTCCTCCACTCGGGCGACTTCGGCTCTCTGCTCCGTCGAGCCGACGCGCTCATGGGCCACGACGGCGGCCGGCGTGACTGACGGGCAGCTCTGGCTCGACCCGGCACGTGCCCGGCGCGGCGGCATGGACCTCTCGCTCGCCGGCCGGGCGGTCAGGGCGAAACGCGACGGCCTCGGCGCGGAGATCGCGGCGGCGAGCGCCCAGCGTCCCTGGGGGCGGGACGACATCGGCGGCGCGTTCGAGAAGACCTACCGGGGGTTGGAGGCGACTCTGCTGCGCGCCTGGGAGGGAGTCGGCCGGCACGTCGAGGGGCTCGGTGCCGACGTGGTCCGCTCGGTCGACGCCAACGTCGAGACCGATGCCGGCAACGCCGGCCGCCTCAACCGGGTACGTAGCCAGCCTCGGCCCGATGTTCCCTGATCGGTCAGGAGCGCCGTGTGACCGTACTGCCGAGTCCGATCCCGCACCCTCTCGACTTCTGTCCCTGGCAGCTGCCGGACTGGGTCTACGAGGCACTTGACTGGGTGGTCGGCGTCGAGTGGCCGGAGGGGAACGAGCGGGCGGTCTGGGATCTCGCCGACGAGTGGTACGCCGTGGCCGCCGCGTTGGCCGGTCCGCGCGACGACGCCATCACCGCTGCGGGGGAGGTGCTCAGCGGGTACGGGGCGGTGGGAGCGGTTGCGAAGGCCTTCGACGCCGCCTGGCGGAAGGTGGCCGAGGGCGACGAGGCACCCCTGCCGTTGCTGCTCGCGGTCAGCACGGACCTCGGTCGCCTCGTCGAGGAGTGCGGCTGCGACATCGAGGGCGCGAAGCTCGAGGTCTGGATCGAGCTGGGCATCCTGGTGGTCGAACTGCTCGCTATGACCGTAGCGGTCGTCCTCACCGCCGGTGCCGCCTCGCCGGCCGCAGCCGCCGCGATCACCGCGACCCGTTTCGTGGTCCAGCAGATTTTCAAGAAGCTGCTCGCGCAGCTTGCCCGGAAGACCCTCAAGAAGGGTATGCAGGAGGCGACCGAGCGGGCCGCGAAGCAGGTCACCAAGGATGGCCTGCGCGGGCTGGGGCGGAACGCGATACGGAGCGGCCTGTTCGAGGCCGCCCAGGAGGGTGGCGTCAACCTCGCCGTCCAGGGCTACCAGAACTCGACCGGCCGGCGGGACGGCGTGGACCTGGCCGACCTCGGCACCTCCGCCCTCGGCGGCCTGGCCGGCGGTGCCGCTGCCCCGCTCGCCGGATTGGGCAAGCACGCGGGTAGCCGGGGTGGACAGTTCGCCGAGCACCTGGGCCGTGAAATCGGCGGCGAGATGGTCGCCGACCAGGCGGCCAGCCTGGCCACCGGTGGCGGATTCGTCGGCTTGGAGGACGCGGCCCGCGCTGCGGCGTCCGGTGTCACCGGCTCTGTGGTCAGCCAGAGTGACGCGGCGCTCCAGGCACGACTCGACGCCCGGTTGGCCGCAATGAGCGGTACACCCGTTCCCGTGGTCGACACCGCGCCACCCACACCGGGCGTCCCGGCTGCCGACTCGGGTCCATCGCCGATCCCTACCCAACGGACGCCGTCCGACGTCGGCGACACCAGTACGGACGCACCGGCACCCAGAACCCCCGGGACGGACGCCGCGCCGGCTCCGGTTCCGCCCACGCCGAGGGACACCAGTGGCCTGATCGAGGTGGGCGGCTCTGCCGACGTAGGTGGGTTCCCCGAGGCGAGCGGTTCCGTCGGGGCGGACGGGCAGGCCGTCCGTCGACCGGAGAGCGTTCCGCCGGTCGGGGCCGAGCCGGCAACCATCGCCCCCAATCCGCCGTCGACCGTCAGCCCGCCCCTGGCACCCGTCCCAGTTGCCGTGTCGCCGAGTCTGTCGTCCGTCCCGGCGGATCCGGTGCTGGCCGCGTCCCCGGTCACTACGCCCGCGCCGGACCTGGCGGCCACGGCAAGCTCGGTCGGGACGGCGTCAGCGGCCACGCCGACCGTCACCGGCACACCACCACCGACTCCGGCGAACGCGGGCTCGACCAGCGTGCATATCGGCGCGCCAACGGCCGTCGCACCGGCCCCCACACCGGCGGTCCCGTCCGTCCCGGTGGCGGCCTCCGGCGCCGCTCCGCCGGTCGCCACCGTGACCAACACGGCCACGACACCGGTATCGGGCCCGGGGCGGTCGACAGCGACGCCGACGGAGACCACCGGCTTCAGGGCGACCACCCCGGCCAACGCCGATTCCGGCAAGCAGCCCAAGCAGGATCCGCCGGTGCTCGATCTGTCCCTGTTGGAGGCACTGGCTCCGAAGACACGCCATTCGCCATCGCCGCCCCCGCCGGCTCCCGATCCGGAACCCGAGCCCGAGCAGCCGGCAGAGCCTCCGTTCAGAAGCCGCGAGTGGTACGAGAGGACCTGGGCAGCGGATCGGGAGGCGTTCGAACGGCGTCGCTACCGCGGCTACTACGAGGCCCAACGCGCCTGGTTCGAGGACCAGCGACGGGACACCCTCGTCCGGGAACTTCGCAGTGAGGCGGAGGCGCACTACGAGAAGGCGCGCTGGTTCATCAGGCAGGCCTTTGAGCTGCACCGGGCTGGGAAACGTGCCCTGTCCGACCGGTTCATCACGCGCGGGCGTGAGGAGGAACGCCTCGGCCACCAGCAGGTGGATCTCGCCGAGGAGGTGCGGGAGGGCGCGGTCCTGCCGGACGTCACGTTCGTCGAGACCGAGGAGCACTTCCGGCGGATCAACGACGACGTGGCGGAGTTGGCGGTCGGTGGGGTCGAGACCGGCAACCGGTCGGCGCTGACCGGCGACGACGTTCCACCCCCGAGCGACCAGACCCGGCCGTACGGGGAACGTGGCGGGCTGCGCCCGCCGCTGGCGCTGCACCAGACCGACCTGGAACGGCAGATGCCGCGCGAGCCAGACGGAAGCGTGACCCGGACGGCCGACCCCCGCAAGGGCAGATGGTTCTCGCTGGTCAACGACGGCGGACCGAGCGCCGACGCGACCCGGGCGATCAACTGCCTCGACTGCACCCTGTCCACGTACGAGACGTGGGTGCACGGCCGACCCCGCGTCTCCGCGCCGCGTACCTTCGACGGCTACTTCGAGGGTGACGTCAACCGGCCGATCGACGGCGAGTGGGGTGGACCCGGACGGGTGGAGCGGGTCACCGGCGGCGTCTATCAGCGGGTGACCCCGTCGACCGAGGGCCTGGCACCGGCCGCCGCTCGCCAGCAGGTGATGCAGGGGTACGCCGACCTGCACCGGCAACTGCTCACCGGCGGCCACGGCAGCTTCGCCTTCCTCGTGAACACCTGGGAGGGCGGCGGGGCGCACGCATGGGTGGCCCTGAACCAGAACGGCACGGTGCTGTACCTCGACCCGCAGATCGGCACCGTGTCGGACCGTCCGCCGTACTTTCACCGTGGTGTGGCGCATCCGGGGAACGTCGCGGGTCTGGATGCGCTCGTGGTCGGCCCCGATGGCAGGCCACTGCCGCTGCCGGGTTGCGAGGTGGGCGACTTCAGCGAGCAGCGGCCACTGTCCGTTCGGAACGACCAGGCGACGGCAGGACGATCCGGACCGCATCTGGCGCGGACGCAGTTCACGGCAGCTCCCGGGCAGCAGCCGGGCTCGCCGGGCACGAACGCCGACCCACCGCAACCAGAACCGGAGCCCGACGTGCTGCGCGCGGCGCGTGACGGCGCGCGTGACGACCGCATCGCCGCTGGCACTCCCGCGTCCACGGTCATCGCGTCGGCCAGGGATCTCGATGCGGTGTTCTCGGCTGGCGTCAGCCCTGCGGAAGTGGCCGTCGCTGCGGACCGGGCCGCGCTGGGGAGACTCTTCCCGCACCTGGACGAGAGGGCCACCAACGACCTGACGAGCCTGTTAGCCGAACCCCGTGTGCAGCAGATGCTCCAGGAGGCGTGGCGGACCCCGCCCAAGGGCGAGCCGCTGTTGGCAGAGACGCTGGTCCGGCAACTGGCGCAGCGGCCGGATCTCGTCAGCATGGTCCTCGCGACGCCGGAGCTGATGGCTTCGCTCACCGCCCGTCCGCTGACCATGCACCACCTCGCCAGCCACCAGCAGGCCATCGACGTTCTGGTGTCGGTCATGGCTGACATATCTTCTCGCGGTCCCGATGCAGTTGTATCGGCTGGGACACCGGAACCAGAGGCGACACCCTTGACCAACGAACAACGTCGGATCAGTTCGTCGGTCGAGACGCAGGTCGATGATGTCGACCAGCCCGGTTTTGATCAGCGCCGACGTGGAGACAGTGCTTATCGGCGACAGTACCTCGACGGTCTCTACGTTGCGGCGGCGGAAGCCCAGGCCGAACTGGCGGGACTGGCAGAACGGCTGGCCCGGGACGGGAACCAGCAGATCGGAAAGCCGGGTTGGCGTGCTGCTCCAAAAAACCGGCGTCGCGCTGAAGACAAGGTGGATAAGTACCATGGAGATGTGTCGCAGTTACGGGACCTGGCGGCTGCGAAGATCGAGTTTCGATCCCTGGGGCGACTCTATTCAGTGCTCGACCGGCTACGTCACGAATCAGACGTGCGAATCGTATCCATCGATGATCGATTCGAGCGTCCCCAAAGGAGCGGATACCGTGATGTTCAATTGCTCCTAAAGATGTCGAACGGGCACATCGCCGAGTTTCGTCTCCACCTCGCTGCGCTGGATGAGGTGGCCGTTTGGGAGCATGCACTGTACGAGGTGCGGCGGGACCTGAAGGCCCTAGCCAAGCAGGAGGGACGTCCTCTTCGGCTCATGGAGCAGGCGATCTTCGATGGAGTGCTCCGTCGCGAGCAGGAGCTGTTCTGGGGGGCGCTATTGTCGACCTACCGAGAGGAGGCGACATGAATGGCGTCCCAGGGCTCCGACTGCCCTCGTACTTCCGCTACTACACATCGCCAGTAAAACTGGTAGAGGCGCCGGGTGGTGGATTGATGGCTTGGCGAGTCTCGATCGATACGGGCGGTTGGGAGTCCGCCGACGATCTTATCGAGGAGATTCTCTTCGCCGTGGGTGGAGAGGTGTCGACGCTTTCCGCTGCCGACTTCGTGCAGGAGGTCGAGCGCTATCGAGCTCGCTACCTGGACGGTGAGGGGCCGATATTCGCCCTCTACGAGACGGTCAAGGCGATCACAGATGTGGAGCGACGAGAGCGCCGATACCTGACGCCACGAGAACGTGCGATCGTTAACGGCGTCCGCCGGCAGACGTTCGTCATGTTTGAGGAGCAGCTCCAGCAACAGGGCGATCCAGGCGCCGACCCGTCCATCGGGCAGGAGTAGGGCTACGGCGTCCGCCGGACTCACCCCGGCCGTCGTGGGTGTACCGGTGGTAGACGATCGCTACACGACCTTGTGTCCGTGGACGCTTGCCAGCGGTGCGAGATCCGGTTCGCCGAACTGCCCCATCATAGACGCGAAGCGGGCCGCCTTGTCTTCGCCGAACCGCCGGACGCTGGACACGTAGGAAGCAGCGGAAACGAACGTCGGCGGCGTCGTCTTGCTGTGGAACTTGTCCGCGTACATGACTATGTGTTCCTCGCCGGTCTCGGCCATGTAGTCGCCGGCCGGTAACGGAAGCCCCTGCCGGAGCACGTCGTCGCGGCACAGCCCCATCCCCGTGTGGCGTGAGCAGAAGCGACACAGAGCCTCCGGATATCCGAGACCTCGGAGCAACTCGTACCCCAACAGTCCGTGACGGACGTAGTTCTCCTGGTCAAGTGCGCCGCAGGGGCTGTACAGGCGATACACGCCGATGTCGTGGAGCAGGCTTCCCGCACGGACAAGCTCGATGTCGAGATCGTGCTCCCGTCCGGCAAGCAGGCGCTCGGCCAGCTCGCACACAATCTCGCAGTGGGAGTAGACGAGATCGAAGGCGTCGCGAGTCGGCGCGAACTGCTCATGCAGGGCGCGGATCTGCCTATCAGTGGGAATCGAGACGCGGGATCCGGTGAAGCCTGCCTCCATCGGAGTGAGGCTATCCCTGGACGCTCTGCCACCGGTACCCAGCATGTCGGCCGATCCACCGAACCGGACCGCGGCCAACAACACGGGGCTGTCGAATGGCCGGCGACGGTGGCGGAGGCGCTGCGCGTACAGGACCGGTTGCGGCCGTTGGTCGACCTGGTCGGGCCGGGTCCCACCGCGCCCACGACGGTGGCCGGCCTGGACGTCGCCTACGCCGAGGACGGTGACCGGCTCTCGGCGGCCGTCACCGTGCTGGACTCGCGGACGCTGCGGGTCGTCGACTCGGCGGTGGTGACCGGCCGCCCGGCGTTCGACTACGTGCCCGGCCTGTTCGCCTTCCGGGAGTTGCCGGCGCTGCTGGACGCGTTGGACCGGCTCGCGAGCCCGCCGGACCTGCTGGTCTGTGACGGGCACGGGTTGGCGCACCCACGGCGGTTCGGGCTCGCCTGTCATCTCGGGGTGCTCACCGGCCTGCCGGCGATCGGGGTGGGGAAGACCCCGCTGGTGGGCACCTGGGATCCACCCGGCGAGCGGCGGGGTTCCTGGTCGCCGCTGGTGGACGGTACGGAGGTGGTGGGCCGGGTGCTGCGTACCCAGGACGGGGTGAAGCCCGTCTTCGTCTCCGTCGGTCACCGGATGGGCCTGGAGAACGCCTGCGCCCTGGTGCTTGCGTTCGCGCCGGGCTACCGCCTACCGGAGACCACCCGCACGGCGGACCGGCTCTGCCGGGCGGCGCTGGCCGGTCGCACCTGACGATGCCGTAGCCGAGGTGGACGGAGCCGGGCCGGGGAGGTGGGTTGGAGCATCACGGGCGATCGATGCCGCAGGTCGGTCAGCCCTCCAGGAGTAGCCTGACGGCCGGACCCCAACCGGGGAGGAACGGCGAGGTGATCATGACGGTACGTCGGAGAGCGGCGCGCCTGGCGGTGGTCTGCGCGCTGGCGGGCGGCGCGGTGGTCCTCGGTGCGCCACCCGCACTGGCCGACGACGACTCGGTCCGGGTGCGTCTCCCGAGCAGCTTCACCGCTGGCGGATCGGCCGAATCCGTGTCGGTCGAGGTGCGCAAGCGAAGCGGGGGCTGCGTCCTGCTGCGTACCGGGCTGCGCCTGCGGCTGGAGGGGGTCCGGGCCGAGCAGGTCGAGGTGCAGGTGTCCGCCGGTGGCCAGTGGTGGCCGGTCCCGGTTTCCGGGGGCGGCGTGCTGAGCACCGCCCGGACGTCCCCGGCCAACCCGACCCTCTGCAAGGGCAAGAGCATCACGGTGCGGTACCGGGTGACCTTCCTGCCCGGCGCGCCCGCCGGAAAGCTCACCGTGGCGGGAGAGGCGACCACCGCGGCCGGCCAGACGATCGGCCGGAACGCCGACACGTCCCTGGTCCGGGCGGGCCGGAAGGCCACCCCGAGCCCCACTCCGACGAAGAGACCGACCCCGACCCCGACCCCGAGCCCGACGCCGAGTCCGGTGGAGACCGGGCCGCCGACCGAGGATCCGGTGGTGGATTCGACGCTCGCCGCGGCGGGCGGGGGCGGTGGGCAGGCTGCCGACGGGAGCGGGTCCGGTGGCGGGCTCTCCCTGGTGATGGTCTTCGGCGTGGCTCTCGTGGCGGTCGGGCTCGGTCTGATCGTCCTGCTCTTCCGCCGCTCCCGCGCGGACCGGCGGGACGAGGACCCGGCGTCGCCCGCGCCGGTGCCGCCGCTGCCGGGCAACCCGGGCGGCACCACCTACCGCTCCGGCGGCCATCCGGCCCCCGGCGGTATGGCCGGTTACGCCGGTCATCCCGTCCCGCCGGGCGGACAGCTCCCGCCGGGCGGACAGCTCCCGCCGGGCGGACAGCTCCCGCCGGGCGGACAGCCGGGCCGGGGCACGGTCTACCCGGGGTCACCCCGGGGCGCCGGTCAGCCGGCGTCGGGCACGGTGTATCCGGCGTCACCTCCGCCACCGGCGTACGGGTCGGGCGGCGCGGTGTATCCGTCGCCGAGATCCGGGCAGCCCGGTACGCCCCCGCCTCCGGAGCACACCGGCGGTGGGGACTCGACGGCCATCATGCCTCGCCTACCCGAGTAGCCGCCGTACCCTCCGATACGCTCAGTGGCGTTGAGGACCCACGGGCGAGGGAGCGAATCCGGTGTCTGACCTGTCCCAGATCGTGAAGGCGTACGACGTCCGAGGGACGGTGCCGGACCAGTGGGACGAACGGGCCGCCGAAGCCCTCGGTGCCGCCTTCACCCACCTGTTGAACACCACCGGCGAACCCGGGGACCAGGTGGTCGTGGGGCACGACATGCGGGCCACCTCGCCCGGTCTGGCCGCTGCCTTCGGCGCCGGCGTACGCGCCGAGGGTCGCTCGGTGGTGGAGATCGGCCTCGCCTCCACCGACATGCTCTACTACGCCTCCGGCGCGCTCGGCCTGCCCGGCGCGATGTTCACCGCCAGTCACAATCCGGCCCGGTACAACGGCATCAAGATGTGCCGGGCCGGTGCGCGGCCGATCGGGCAGGACAGCGGGCTGGCCGAGATCCGCGACCGCGCCCAGGCCCTGCTTGAGAAGGGCGAGGCCGCCCCGACGGGGGAGCCGACCCCGCCGGCGCGGCAGCGCGACCTGCGTCCGGAGTACGCCGCCCACCTGCGCGGCCTGGTCGACCTCGCCGGGATCCGGCCGCTCAAGGTGGTGGTCGACGCCGGCAACGGGATGGGCGGGCACACCGTGCCGAGCGTGCTCGGCGACGCCGTCCTCCCGGCCCTGCCGCTGGAGATCGTCCCGCTCTACTTCGAGCTGGACGGCACCTTCCCCCACCACGAGGCGAACCCGCTGGACCCGGCGAACCTGGTCGACCTCCAGCGCGCGGTCGTCGCGCACGGAGCCGACGTCGGGCTGGCCTTCGACGGGGACGCCGACCGCTGCTTCGCGGTGGACGAGCGGGGCGAGCCGGTCTCCCCGTCCGCGATCACCGCGCTGGTGGCCGCGCGCGAGCTGGCCAAGCACCCCGGCGCGACGGTCATCCACGGCCTGATCACCTCCCGCGCGGTGCCCGAGATCATCCGGGAGCACGGCGGCAACCCGGTGGTGGCCCGGGTCGGCCACTCCTTCATCAAGGCGGAGATGGCCCGCACCAACGCGGTCTTCGGCGGCGAGCACTCCGCCCACTACTACTTCCGGGACTTCTGGTTCGCCGACACCGGCATGCTCGCCGCCATGCACCTGCTGGCCGCCCTCGGTGAGCAGGACCGTCCCCTCTCCGAGCTGGCCGCCGGGTACGAGCGCTACGTCGCCTCCGGTGAGATCAACTCGACCGTCGCCGACCAGGCCGGGAAGGTCGCCCAGGTGCGGGCCGCGTACCCGGAGGCGGAGGTCGACACGATGGACGGGTTGACCCTGCGCTTCCCCGACGGGGCCTGGTTCAACCTGCGCGCCTCGAACACCGAGCCGCTGCTGCGGCTCAACGTCGAGGCACCCACCCGGGACCGGATGGCCGCACTCCGTGACGAGGTGCTCGAACGGGTTCGCCGATAAGATCGCGTGCGCCGGTCGGCGGGACCGACCGGTGAGACCACATACGTGGAAGGAGCCGCGCCGTGGCCCTGGATCCGCAGTTGTTGGAGATCCTCGCCTGTCCGGACACGCACCACGCCCCACTCGACTACGACCCGCAGGCGCAGACGCTGACCTGCACCGAGTGCCACCGGATCTTCGAGGTGCGGGACGACGTGCCCGTGCTGCTGCTGGACGAGGCACGCCCGGGGCGGCAGTCGTGATCGAGGGCACGGCCGGAGTCAGCGGCCACCGCGAGGCCGACGAGTCCCTGCTCGACAATCCAGACGCGCTCGCCGAGAAGGACCCGGGCGGCATGCTGCGGCACATCGCCTCCGCCGGGGCCCAGGTCCGCGAGACGGCCGCGCTGGCCGCCGAGGCGAACCTCCAGGTCCTCGCCGACGAGGGACGACCGCGGGCGGTGGTGATCGCGGGCATCGGCACCGCCGGGCGTACCGGTGACGTGCTGGCCACGGTGGCCGGGCCGCGCTGCCCGGTACCGGTGATCCCGCACCGCAGCGCCGGGGTGCCCGGCTGGGTCGGCGCGGCGGACGTGGTGATCGCGGTCAGCGCCTCGGGTCGTAGCCCCGAGGCGCTCGGCGCGGCGGAGGCCGCCCACCGCCGGGGCGCCCGGCTGGTCGCGGTCGGCGCACCGGACTCCCGGCTCCAGTCGGTGGCCGAGCGCGCCCGGGCCCCGTTCATCCCGGTGCCGCGCCGGGCCCCGGCCCGGGCCAGCCTCTGGGCGCTCACCGTGCCGGTTCTGCTCGCCGCCCGTACGCTCGGCCTGGTGAAGGTGAACGAGGCCGACCTGGCCGAGACGGCTGCCCGGCTCGACGCCGACGCCGACCGGTGCCGCCCGACCGCCGAGTCCTTCGTCAACCCGGCGAAGTCGCTGGCGCTCGGGCTGGCCGGCTCGATCCCGATCGTCTGGGGTTCGTCGCCGCTGGCCACCGTCGCGGCCCGCCGCTTCGGTGACACGCTCTCGGCGAACGCCCGCTACCCCGTGGTGGCCGGGGCGCTCGGCGAGGCGGGCCGGGGCCGGGTGGGTCTGCTCGACGGGGTCTTCGGTGGGTTGGTCGAGTCGGCGCGGGACATCTTCGCCGACCCGGACGACACCCCCGACGGCACCCGGCTCCGGGTGGTGCTGCTGCGTGACGGCGGGCTCAACGCCGACGACGACTCCGACGAGCCGCTCGCGGTCGAGGAGCGTCGGGCGGACGCGGTGCAGACCCTCGCCGAGCGGCGCGGCGTGCGCTGCGACGTGGTGACCGCCGAGGGTGGCTCCGCGTTGGAGCGGCTGGCCTCCCTGGTCGCCGTACCGGACTTCGCCTCCATCTACCTCGCGCTGGCACACGGTCTGGACCCGATGGCGGTTCCCGCCGTCTCAGAAATGAAGGAGCTCGCAAACCCGTGAACGAGTCGACCCCCCGGCTCGGCACTTCCGTGCCGCACCACACACCGGACGGAGCGGCGGCGTGAGCGCCGGCGGCGGCACCAAGGCGATCGTGGCCGCGCTGCTGGCCAACGTCGGCATCGCCGTCACCAAGTTCATCGCGTTCCTGCTCACCGGCTCGTCGTCGATGCTCGCCGAGTCGATCCACTCGGTCGCCGACTCCGGCAACCAGGGGCTGCTGCTGCTCGGCGGTCGCCGGGCCAAGCGGCAGGCCACCCCGCAGCACCCCTTCGGGTACGGCCGGGAGCGCTACGTCTACGCGTTCATCGTCTCGATCGTGCTGTTCAGCGTCGGTGGCCTCTTCGCCCTCTACGAGGCGTACCACAAGTGGCACGACCCGCACCCGATCGACAGCTGGCACTGGGTGCCGGTGACCGTGCTGGTGGCGGCGATCATCATGGAGACGTTCTCCTTCCGCACCGCGATCGTCGAGTCCAACCACGTCCGGGGCAAGGCCACCTGGGTGCAGTTCGTCCGGCGGGCCAAGGCCCCGGAGCTGCCGGTGGTGCTCCTGGAGGACCTCGGCGCGCTGGTCGGCCTGGTCCTCGCGCTCATCGGGGTCAGCATGACCCTGATCACCGGCAACGGGCTGTGGGACGCCGCCGGCACCGCGGCGATCGGCGTCCTGCTGGTGGCCATCGCGGTCATCCTGGCGATCGAGACCAAGAGCCTGCTGCTCGGTGAGGGTGCCGAGGCCGACGACGTGGCCCGGATCGAGCAGGCGATCGCCGACGGGCCGGAGGTGGAGCGGATCATCCACATGAAGACCCTCTACCTCGGCCCGGAGGAGCTGCTGGTGGCCGCGAAGATCGGCGTGCCGGCCTACGAGTCGGCGGACCGGCTGGCCGAGGGGATCAACGCGGTGGAGGCCCGGATCCGTGCGGCCCTGCCCGTGGCCCGGGTGATCTACCTCGAACCGGACATCTACTCCGTTGCCAAGGCGCAGGCGGCTGCGGCGCGGACCGCCGGAACCGCTGCGGCGGGGACGGACGACGGCCAGCCCGGGCACTGACCGTGGAGCAGCTGTACGGGCCGGTCCGGGACTACGCATGGGGTTCCCGGTCGGCGATCGCCGAGCTCCAGGGGCGTCCGGTGCCCAGCGACGGACCGGAGGCGGAACTGTGGCTGGGCGCCCATCCGGGCGCACCGGCGACGGTGGACCGGGACGGCGGGCGGGTGAGTTTGCTCGACCTGCTCGCCGCCGATCCCGGCCACTGGCTCGGCGCGCAGGTGCTGGACCGGTTCGGCCCCCGGCTGCCCTTCCTGCTCAAGGTGCTGGCCGCCGAGGCGCCGCTGAGCCTCCAGGTCCACCCGGACGCCGAGCAGGCCAGGGCCGGGTACGCCGCCGACTGCGCCCGCGCCGACGGGCCGCGCAACTACGTCGACCCGTACCACAAGCCGGAACTGCTGGTGGCGCTCACACCGTTCGACGCGCTCTGCGGGTTCCGCGATCCCGCCGTCTCGGCCGCGGCGCTGGCCAGCTTCGGCGTGCCCGCGCTGGCGCCGGTGGTGAAGGCCCTGGCCGACGGCGAGTCGGGACTGCGGGAGGCGGTCCGTCTGCTGCTCGGCTGGCCGGCGGCTCAGCGGGCCGGGCTGGTCGGCTCGGTGGTGGCGGCACCGGTGACCGGTCCGGACGCGGCGCTGGTCCGCGAGCTGGCCGCCCGGTACCCGGACGATCCGGGCGTGCTGGTGGCGTTGCTGCTGCACCGCGTGCGGCTGGCGCCCGGCGAGGCGATCTGGATGCCGGCCGGCAACCTTCACGCCTACCTGCGGGGCGCGGGCGTGGAACTGATGGCGGCCAGTGACAACGTGCTGCGCTGCGGGCTCACCCCCAAGCACGTCGATCCGGTGGAGTTGCTGCGGATCCTCCGGTTCGACGTCCTCGACGATCCGGTGGTGGCCGCCCGGTCGGTCGTACCGGGTGTGGTGACCTGGCCGGTACCGGTCGACGACTTCGTGCTCTACCGGGTCGCCGGTACGGCGGGGTCGGCGGAGGTACGGCTGCCGGTGCCCGGCCCCCGGGTGGTCCTCTGCGTGGCCGGTACGGTCACCGTCGGCGACGACGCGGGTGGGGTGACGCTGCGGTGCGGCGAAGCGGCGATCGGCACCGCTGAGGCCGGCCCGCTGATCGTCGGAGGGCCCGGCGAGGCCTTCGTCGCCGCCGTGGGCCTGCGCTGACGTCGTCTGCCGCGCATCGGAACCGGGTCCGGGAGGACGTCTGGCGAAAACGGTCGAATACCGCGCAACACGCATGCCGGATATTCCAGAAATGCTTGACGTGTCGGACCCGCAGTGTGAACCTGTGAGTACGCACCGTTATCGCGACGCAGGTCCGAGAAACGGGCGGGGAACCAAACCGGGGGGATGCGCGGGGCGGCCGATGCTGGACGGATTCTCCGTCTGTGCTCGACCGCCCCGCGCGCTGTCTCGCGTAAGGTGGATAGCCGCCCAAGAATCTCGTTCCGACAGGAGCTCTCATGACCAGCACCCTCCCGGCGTCCAGCAGTGCGCCGTCCGAGGCCCGGCCGCGCACCCTTGCCGAGGGCGACTTCAAGGTGGCGGATCTGTCGCTCGCCGAGTTCGGGCGCAAGGAGATCCGCCTCGCCGAGCACGAGATGCCCGGCCTGATGGCGATCCGTCGCGAGTTCGCCGAGGCCCAGCCGCTGCGCGGGGCCCGGATCACCGGCTCGCTGCACATGACCATCCAGACGGCGGTGCTGATCGAGACCCTGGTCGCGCTGGGCGCGGAGGTGCGCTGGGCGTCGTGCAACATCTTCTCCACCCAGGACCACGCCGCGGCGGCCATCGTGGTCGGCCCCGAGGGCACCCCGGAGAGCCCGGCCGGCGTCCCGGTGTACGCCTGGAAGGGCGAGACCCTGGAGGAGTACTGGTGGTGTACCGAGCAGGTGCTGGCCTGGCCGGACGGCCAGGGGCCGAACATGATCCTCGACGACGGCGGTGACGCCACCCTGCTCGTGCACAAGGGTGTCGAGTTCGAGAAGGCCGGTGTGGTGCCGCCGGTGGAGTCCGCCGAGTCCGAGGAGTTCGCGGTCATCCTGGGCGTGCTGCACCGCTCGCTCGCCTCCGACAACCAGCGCTGGACCCGGATCGCCGCCGGCATCAAGGGCGTGACCGAGGAGACCACCACCGGCGTTCACCGCCTCTACGAGATGCACCGGGACGGCAAGCTCCTCTTCCCGGCCATCAACGTCAACGACTCGGTGACCAAGAGCAAGTTCGACAACAAGTACGGCTGCCGGCACTCGCTCATCGACGGCATCAACCGGGCCACCGATGTGCTGATCGGCGGCAAGATGGCGGTCGTGCTCGGCTACGGCGACGTGGGCAAGGGCTGCGCCGAGTCGCTGCGCGGCCAGGGTGCCCGGGTCGTGGTGACCGAGGTCGACCCGATCTGCGCCCTCCAGGCGGCGATGGACGGCTACCAGGTCGCCACCCTCGAGGACGTGGTGGAGCAGGCCGACATCTTCATCACCGCCACCGGCTGCTTCGACGTGATCACCAACGAGCACATGGCCCGCATGAAGCACCAGGCCATCGTCGGCAACATCGGCCACTTCGACAACGAGATCGACATGGCCGGCCTGGCCAAGCGGTCGGACGTCACCCGGGAGAACATCAAGCCGCAGGTCGACGTCTGGCGGTTCGACGACGGCCACGCCATCATCGTGCTCTCCGAGGGTCGACTGCTCAACCTGGGCAACGCCACCGGGCACCCGAGCTTCGTGATGTCGAACTCGTTCGCCAACCAGACCATCGCGCAGATCGAGCTCTACACCAAGACCGACGAGTACCCGATCGGCGTCTACGTCCTGCCGAAGCACCTCGACGAGAAGGTCGCCCGGCTGCACCTGGACGCGCTCGGCGCGAAGCTGAGCACCCTCACCAAGGAGCAGGCCGCGTACCTCGGCGTGTCGCCGGAGGGCCCGTTCAAGCCGGAGCACTACCGCTACTGAGCACCGACGCGACCGGGCCGGCTGGGCGCAGCCGGCCCGGTCCGGCACATCCGCCGACGGTGCCGGACGTCGGGCCGTCGGCTCAGCGGCCGCCGCGCCGCGCCGCCGCCCGGATCCAGGTCCAGACGCACCACACCAGCCAGCCCACCGAGACCGCTGCCGCGAGCGCGCGCAACCGCAGCGCGCTGAGCAGCAGGACGAGGGCCAGCACGGCCAGCCACGGGCCGAGGACACGCATGCCGGTCCCTCCTGTCCCACCGGTGGTGGATTCGCCAGCGCCCCGGTAGGGGTCGCCGGCCCTGCTTGTCGCCTGTCCTCTGTGGCAAGCTTGCCGGCGCGGCTATCGCGCTGGTGACACCAATCCCACGATGACGAACGGGGATGAAATATTAGTCCCATGAGAGCACGGGTACTGGTGGTCGACGACGACCCTGCGCTTGCCGAGATGCTCGGCATCGTGCTGCGCAACGACGGATTCCAACCTTCCTTCGTCGCCGACGGGGAGCGAGCCTTGGCCGCCTTCCGGGAGAACCGGCCCGACATCGTCCTGCTCGACCTGATGCTGCCCGGCATGAGCGGCATCGACGTCGCCCGCGCGATCCGGGGCGAGTCGGGCGTGCCGATCGTCATGCTGACCGCCAAGAGCGACACCGTCGACGTCGTGCTCGGGCTGGAGTCCGGGGCGGACGACTACGTGGTCAAGCCGTTCAAGCCCAAGGAGCTGGTGGCCCGGATGCGGGCCCGGCTTCGTCGGGGTGAGGACGCCGCACCGGAGATGCTGACCATCGGCCCGCCGACCAACCAGATCACCATCGACGTGCCGGCGCACACGGTCACCCGCAACGGCGAGGAGGTCAAGCTCACGCCGCTGGAGTTCGACCTGCTGGTCGCGCTGGCCCGCAAGCCGCGCCAGGTGTTCACCCGGGAGGTCCTGCTGGAGCAGGTCTGGGGGTACCGGCACGCCGCCGACACCCGGCTGGTGAACGTGCACGTGCAGCGCCTCCGCGCCAAGATCGAGCCGGACCCGGAGCGGCCGGAGATCATCCTGACCGTGCGGGGCGTGGGCTACAGGGCGGGGACGGGATAACCTGGGGACCACTGTGCGTGACTCCCCGACCTCCGTCGATCCCGCTTCCCGTCCACACTGGTTCTCCGCCGTGTGGGCCTTCTGGCACGCCCTGGTCGGGTGGTCCGCCCGGGGCACCGCCGGAGTGCGGCAGACCTGGCGCCGCTCCCTCCAGGTGCGTGTGGTGACCATCACGCTCGTCACGTCCAGCCTGCTGGTCGGCGGATTCGCTTACCTGATCGCCGACAAGATCACCGGCATCCTGCTGGAGAACGCGCAGACCGACGTGCTGTTGCGGCTCACCAGCGGGCGGGAGTACTCCGAGAAGCAGTTCCGGGTGTTCAGCCAGCCGCAGGAGGCGAAGCTCCAGGAGACCCTGGACGGCACGGTCAACTACCTGGCCGGCGGGGGCGACCCGGCGCAGACCGGCGGGGTGGTGGTCGCCATCACCGCTGACCGGTACTCCGGCGTGCTGAAGTCGCGCACCTCGCCCGACGTGGACGTCTGGCCCCTGGTCAGCGCGGAGCTGCGGGCCGCGGTCGCGGACGGTCAGGTCGCCCACCAGATCCGGACCGGGCAGGTGGCCGGGGAACGAACCACCTACCTGGTGTACGGCTCGCCCGTGCCGACCCGGTTCGGCCAGGTCGAGCTGTACTACTTCGTACCGCTGACCCGGCAGGCCCAGACGGCCGGCGACGCGCGGGCCACCGTGGTGGCCACCGGGGTGGCGTTGGTCCTCCTGCTCGGGCTGCTGGCCGCCCTGGTGACCCGGCTGGTGGTCAGCCCGGTCCGGGCGGCGGCCCGGACCGCCCAGCGCCTCTCCGCCGGCCTGCTCGACCAGCGGATGACCGTCAACGGCGAGGACGACCTCGCCCTGCTCGCCGCCTCGTTCAACCAGATGGCGACCAACCTCCAGCGGCAGATCCTGCGGCTGGAGGAGATGTCCCGGATCCAGCGCCGGTTCACCTCCGACGTCTCGCACGAGCTGCGGACCCCGTTGACCACGGTACGGATGGCGGCCGACCTGATCTTCGCGGAGCGGGACGACTTCGACCCGGCGGTGGCCCGTAGCGCCGAGTTGCTCCAGGCCGAACTGGACCGTTTCGAGGAACTCCTCACCGACCTGCTGGAGATCAGCCGCTTCGACGCCGGGTTCGCCATGCTCGACTCCGAGCCGACCGACCTGGTGCCGGTGGTGCAGCGGGTGGCCGACCGGCTCGGCAGCCTCGCCGAGCGGGTCGGAGTGCCGCTGGAACTGGACGTCCCGGCCTCCCCCGTGATCGCGGAGGTGGATCCGCGCCGGGTGGAGCGGGTGCTGCGCAACCTGGTCGGCAACGCCGTCGAGCACGGCGAGGGGCGGCCGGTCCGGATCACGCTGGGCGCGGACGAGACCGCCGTGGCGGTGACCGTCCGCGACCACGGGGTGGGGCTGAAACCGGGGGAGGAGAAGCTGGTGTTCAACCGGTTCTGGCGCGCCGACCCGTCCCGTGCCCGGCAGACCGGGGGCACCGGGCTCGGCCTCTCCATCAGCCTGGAGGACGCCCGGCTGCACGGCGGCTGGCTGGAGGCGTGGGGCGCGCCGGGGCAGGGCGCGCAGTTCCGGCTCACCCTGCCGGCCCGCGCCGGGGACCGGCTGACCACCTCGCCGCTGCGGCTGGTGCCCGCCGACGCCACGCTGCCCTTCGGTGGCCCTCGCGACGGGGAACTGCTGGCCATCGGTCCCGGGCCCGGCGGGGCCCTGGCGATCGGCCCGGCGACCGACGGCGAGCGGGCCGAGGTCGGGCCGTGAACCGGCGGCTGGTGGCGGCGCTGCTTGCCGGGGTGCTGCTGGCCGCCGGGCTGGGGGGCTGCGGGATACCGCAGTTCTCCGAGGTGCGGGTGGACGGCCCGGGGCCGGTCGGGGAGGCCGGCTCGGTCGACGGCCGCCCCAGCGAGCCGCCGCCGCGCGGTGCCAGCGGCAGCGACTCGGCCGCGTTCATCCGTAACTTCCTCGCCGCCCCGGCCGGCGAGGCGAACCGGGCGTACGACCGGGTGTTGCAGTTCATCGCCCCGGAGGACCGGGACCGGCTCCAGGAGAAGCAGGGCAGCGACTTTGCGGTGAACGTGGTCCGCCTGCTCGACGACCCGGTGACCACGGTGAACCCGCAGGGCACCACCGGCGAGGAGGCCACCTTCTCGGTCCGGGTGACCGTGCAGCAGGTGGGGCTGCTGCGGGCCAACGGCACCCTCGCGCCCCCGGTGGCCACCGAGACGGAGTACCAGTTCAACCTGCGGGCCGCCGCGCCGGCCGGGTCGGACGACGACGACGCCGGCTACTACGTCGTGGACCCGCCGAGCACGCTGCTCCTCAGCGACCAGGCGCTCCAGATGTTTTACCGGCCCTCGACGATCTACTTCTGGAACTCCAACCAGACCCGGCTCGTCCCGGACCAGCGGTACCTCCCCCTCGCGGTGCCGAAGGAGCGCCGGGTCACCGAGGTGGTCGGCTGGCTCACCGACGGCCCGTCGGAGTGGCTCGCCCCGACCGTCACCCGGCTGCCCGACGGCGCCCAACTGATCAACAACGCCACCGAGACCGACGGTCGGTGGGAGATCGACATCGCCATGTCGGGCGAGGACGGGGCCAAGTTCGACCGGCTCGTCACCCAGCTCGCCTGGTCGCTGCCGGACCTCGACGGCCCGCTGGAGCTGAAGGTCCGCAACCAGACCCGCCGGAAGGTCGCAAGCGCCGCCCAGCACCGGCTCGCCAACCCCGTGTACCCGGTCCGGCAGGACCCGCAACGGTTCTGCGTGTACGAGGGGGTGGTGCGCCCGCTGGCGTTCCTCGGCGAGATCAGCGGCACCGACCCGGTCGCCCAAGCGGACAACCGCGACGTCGTCTCCGCCGGACTCAGCCGGGCCGGGGACCGGATCCTCGCCGCGCTCGTGGTGGCCGACGGCCGGCGTCAGCGGCTCGCGGTGGGCAGCGGGGCGGCCCCGGTACGGGTCACCGCCCGCAGCGCCGCGACGTACGGCTCGATCGGTCGGCCGGTCTGGCTGAAGACCCCGGACACCCGGGGCGCACACGGGCTGGTGGTGGCCGACGGCCGGCTCCACCGCTTCGACAGCGCCGCCCATCTCACCCCGGTGCCGCTGATCGTTCCCGGTCCGGTCACCGCGGTCGCCGCCGCACTGGACGGGCACCGGATCGCGCTGGTCGTCGGTGGCCGGCTGTACGTGGCGGCGGTGAGCGTGGACGGCGGTGGGGTCACCGTCGGGCCGACCCGTCAGGTGCCCACCTCGCTGACCGCGCTCACCGCGGTGGACTGGGCCGGGGAGTCCCGGCTGGTCCTGGCCGGCGCGCAGGGCCAGCCGGCGGTCTACGAGGTGAGCGTGGACGGGGCCGGGGCCGAGGTCGCGCTCCGGACCGACCTCGGTGCGAAGGTCACCCACCTGGCGAGCTACCCGGACAATCCGGTCGTCCCGTTCGCCCGCAGCCCGGTGATGTACGAGGCGAACCGGGTCACCTGGGCCGGGCCGCCGCTCGCCCAGGTCCTGCGGGAGCAGGTCCAGGGGATCGGGCCGGCGGGTGCCGAGGCCACACCGGGCAGTCCGACCGCCCCGTTCTTCCTCTACTGATCCGCATGCCGGGCGGCCTCTGGGCGGATCTCGCCGACCTGGTGCTGCCGGTGGAGTGCGCCGGCTGCCGGGCCCGGCGGGTCCCGCTGCGGCACGGCGTCTGCGCCGACTGCGTGGCCACGCTGGGCGCGTTGCGACCCGTTCCGGTACGCCCCGACCCCGCCCCCGCCGGCCTTCCGCCCTGCGTCGCCCTCGGCGCGTACGACGGTGTGCTGCGGGAGGTGCTGCTGGCGTACAAGGAACGGGGCCGGCACGGCCTGGCCCGGCCGCTGGGCGGGTTACTGGCCGAGGTGGTGGCGGCGGCGGTCGGCGAGGTCCGGCCGGTGCTGCTGGTGCCGGTGCCGGACACGGCCGAGGCGGCGCGGGCGCGCTACGGCGACCATCTCGGACGGCTGGCCCGGCACGCCGCCGCCCGGCTGCGTGCGGCGGGCTGGCCGGTACGGGTGCGGCGGCCGGTGCGGGCCCTGCCCCGACCGGACTCGGTGGGGCTGGACAGCGCTGGCCGGGCGGCGGCCGCAGCCGCGGCGTTCCGGCTGCGGGCGTGGCCCCCGGCCGGTCCGGCCGAGCCGGGCGGCTCCGTGGTGGTGCTCGACGACATCCTCACCACCGGGGCCACCCTGGCGGCGGTCGGTGGGGTGCTCGGGGCGGCCGGGCTGCCACCCGCCGTGGCGGCGGTGCTCGCCGCGACCCGGAGACGACGGCCAAGGTGACTCTCCGTGGTTCCGTTTCACCCCTTGGTGACCGAGCTGTGAAATTCTCTGGTCTGCCATGACAACCGGGGGTGACTGGTTGGCGAGGAGGAGTTAGCGTTTCGGTGTCGGGGGTAGGAGGGGTTCCATCCACCGCTCCCGGCGTGGAAGGAGGCGTAGCCGTAGCAACCGGTCGACGCCGCAGGGATGCTCCCAGGGTCGACCGGATCAGGATCGAAGACCATCCGATCAAGGGAGGTCACGTGGACATCGTGGTCAAGGGCCGTAACGTCGAAGTGCCGGACCATTACCGGGTACACGTAGCAGAGAAGCTTGCCAAGATCGAGCGTTACGACCACAAGCTCATCCGGGTCGACGTCGAGTTGTTCCACGAGCGCAACCCGCGTCAGGCGGACCACTGCCAGCGCGTCGAGATCACCTGCGTGTCGCGCGGGCCGGTGGTGCGGGCGGAGGCCTGCACCAACGACTTCTACAGCGCGCTGGACGCCGCCATCGCCAAGTTGGACACCCGGCTCCGCCGGGCGGCCGACCGCCGCCGCGTCCACCGGGGACGGCACGCGCCGATCTCCGTCGCCGCCGCCACCGCCGGCCTGCCGGTCGCGGACCTCGGTGAGCCCACGCTCTCCACCAACGCGTCCACCACCGCCACCGCGGTCGCCGAGCGGGACGAGGAGCCCGACGACCAGCCCTGGCACATCGCGCGGGAGAAGGTGCACCCCGCCCAGCCGATGACCGTCGACGACGCCCTGTTCGAGATGGAACTCGTCGGTCACGACTTCTATCTGTTCCAGAACAAGGAGTCCGGCCGGCCGTGCGTGGTCTACCGCCGGCACGCCTACGACTACGGGCTCATCTCCCTCGACCTCTGAGTCCCCCGGCGGGGGGTCGCTCGTACCGCGGCCCCCCGCCCCACCCCCTCCGCGCGCCGACTCCGGGGGTCGGCGGCGACGGCCTCCGATCCGCGGCCAGCCCCCGGAAGCGGCAGCGGGAGGGTGGAGGTGCGGATCAGGGGCGGCCGGGCGGGTCCGGACGGTCGGTGGGAAGAAGGGCGTAGAGCACCGAGTCGACGCGGGTGCCGTCCGGGCCCGGTAGGCGCCCACGCTGGATCCCCTCCCGGCGGAAACCGGCCTCCTCCAGTACCCGCTGCGGCGCCACGTTCTCCGGCCGGCAGCCGGCCCACAGCCGGGCCACACCCGCCGTGTCGAACGCCCAGTCGACCATCAGGCGCACGCCTCGGGTGAGCAGGCCACGCCCGCGCCATTCGGGCAGCATGCTCGCGCCGAGCATGGCCTGACGGATCAGCGGTTCGTCGTACCGCAGGGCGAGGCCGCCCCCCGCCTCGCCGGTGGCCACGTCGACCACGACCAGATCCGCCACGGTGCCGACCAGCCAGTTGCTCGCCGCCATCCGGCACCGCCGCTCGACCTCGGGCCGGGTGGGGGTCTCCGGTGGAACCCGGTTGGCGACCACCTCGGGGCGGGTGTGCAACCGGTACATCAGGTCCACGTCGTCCGGGCCGGTCGGGCGTAGGGCGACCACGCCGTCGGTGAGCCCGTCGGGCGGGAGGTCCGGCAGGAGCCGGGGCGCCGGTCCGGGCGGGTCGTCGGCGAGACGTACCCAGGCGATCGAGTCGCAGCGCCCGCCGCCGCGCTGTGGGCTGGCGGCCCGGCGTACCCCCTCGTGCCGGTAGCCGGCGGCCAGCGCGACCCGCTGGCTGGCCGCGTTCTCCCCGTGGGTGAACAGTTCCAGCCGGACGAGGCCGGTGGCGAACGCGTGCCCGGTCAGCGCCCGGACGGCGGCGGTGGCCACGCCCCGACCCCGGGCCCACGGTGCCGTCCAGTAGCCGATCTCCGCCTGCCGGCGCATGGGCACCAGCCGGTCGATGCCCACCGCGCCGAGGAGCCGGTCGGAGTCCGGATCGGCGACGGCGTACGCCATCCCGCCGTCGGCCCAGACCGCCGGAGCGGCCTCGTCGACCCACCAGCGGGCGGTCGCCTCGGTGTACGGGCTGGGCAGCGCAGGCAGGAAGCGCTGGGTGAGCGGGTCGTCGCAGCCGGCGGTTATGTCGGCGACGTCGGTGTCCCGGTAGGGCCGCAGCCGCACCCCGTCGCCCTCGATCACCTGTGCTTGCATCTCGTCCCCCGTTCCGGTGTCAGATCGACTGTCCGGCCTGGTCCCCGGCGAGCAGCGCGCCCACCCAGGCGTCGACGCGCGTGTCGCGGAACACGATGGCCCCCCGGGAGACGCCCTCCATCCGGAAGCCGGCCTTCTCGGCGGCCCGCCGCGAGGCGGTGTTGCCGACGTTGGCCCGCCACTCGATCCGGGCCAGGCCGAGGGTGGTGAACCCCCAGGTGGACACCGCGGCCAGCGCGGCCGGCAGGTAGCCCCGACCGCGTGCGTGCGGTGCGGTCAGGAAGCCGACGTCGCCCAGGGCCGGGTCCACCGGTGAGATGCGCAGGTCGACGTTGGCCACGTACGCGTCGTCGGGGTCGACGACGGCGAAGCAGGCGGCCCGCCCGTCCGCCCAGGTCGACCGGTGGTAGGCGAGGTACGCCTCGGCGTCCGAGCGCTGGTACGGGTCGGGCACGCTGGTCCAGCGCACGGTCTCCGGATCCCGGCAGGTGGCCACGACGGCGTCCAGGTCCCGCTCGTCCATCGCGCGTAGCCGTAGCTCGACCGGGCCGGCGGTGGCGAACAGTTCGGGGTGCGGACGACCGAAGACCGCCGCACGGCGGGCCACCAGGGTGCCCGGTCCGGCCGGGCCGACCGCGCCCGGCTCGGGCACCTCGCCGGGCAGCAGCGAGCCGATCCAGCCGTCCGTGGGGCCCTCCGGCGGTGGCGCGGCCAGCCGGAGCCGGCCGTCGACGTGGAAGCCGGCGCGCAGCGCCGCCAGCCGGGAGGCGTGGTTGCCCAGCCCGGCCTGCCAGATGATCCGGCGCAGCTCCAGCCGGTCGAACGCCCACCGGGCCACCGCCCGGGTCGCCCGCGCGGCGAGGTTGCGCCCCCGGGCCCACGGGGCGGTCCAGTACCCGATCTCGCCCGAGCGCAGGGCGTGGTTGATGCTGACCAGCCCGCAGGAACCGAGCAGCTCGCCGCTGCCGGCGTCGCAGGCGGCGAAGGCCGCCGAGGTGCCGTCGGCCCAGCCCTTCGGAGCGAGGTCGCTCACGAAGTTCAGGGCGTGCTCCGGCAGGTACGGCCGGGGTACCGTGGTCCAGCGCTGGATGTCCGGGTCCTGGCAGGCCCGGTGCACGTCACCGGCGTCGGTGGGGCGCCACGGGCGCAACAGCAGGCCGTCCTCGATGATCTCCACAGGCTCCACCGAGCAATCGTGCCCGACCGTTCGCGCTGGGCGTAACCGGATATCGCCGTGCACACGGCCGGGGACGCGTGTCTTGTGTCGGTTTCCGTGGACCTCACGTACGCCACCAGTGACCATTGGGCCGACGGAACGCCTACGATGGTTCGAGACTGTCTAGGGGAGCGTTGATCCGTGTCGATTCTGGAAAAGGTCCTTCGCGCTGGCGAGGGCCGTATGGTGCGCCGGTTGAAGGCCATCGCCGCCGCCGTCAACTCGATCGAGGACGAGTACGTCAACCTCACCGATGACGAGCTGCGCGGCATGACCGAACACTTCAAGGAACGGATCGCCGACGGGGAGTCCCTCGACGACCTGCTGCCCGAGGCGTTCGCGGTGTGCCGGGAGGCGGCGGCGCGGGTGCTCGGCCAGCGGCCGTACGACGTCCAGGTGATGGGTGGCGCGGCGCTGCACTTCGGCAACATCGCCGAGATGAAGACCGGTGAGGGCAAGACCCTGACCTCGGTCATGCCGGTCTATCTCAACGCGCTCTCCGGCAAGGGCGTGCACGTGGTCACGGTCAACGACTACCTCGCCCAGCGTGACGCCGAGTGGATGGGGCGGGTGCACGAGTTCCTCGGCCTCACCGTCGGTGTGGTCCTGCCGAACCGGCCGGCCGTCGAGCACCGGGCGGCGTACGAGTGCGACATCACCTACGGCACCAACAACGAGTTCGGCTTCGACTACCTGCGCGACAACATGGCCTGGTCCCGGGACGACCTGGTCCAGCGCGGGCACAACTTCGCCGTGGTCGACGAGGTCGACTCGATCCTGATCGACGAGGCCCGGACCCCGCTGATCATCTCCGGCCCGGCCGAACACTCGGCCCGGTGGTACCAGGAGTTCGCCACGGTGGTGGCCCGTCTCCAGGCCGGCAAGGACGGCGAGGGTGACTACGAGGTCGACCACGCCAAGCGCACCATCGCGGTCACCGAGCGCGGGGTCGCCAAGGTCGAGGACCGGCTCGGCATCGACAACCTCTACGAGTCGGTGAACACCCCGCTGGTGGGCTACCTGAACAACGCGATCAAGGCCAAGGAGCTCTACAAGCGCGACAAGGACTACATCGTCAGCGACGGCGAGGTCCTGATCGTCGACGAGTTCACCGGCCGTATCCTGCACGGCCGCCGCTACAACGAGGGCATGCACCAGGCGATCGAGGCCAAGGAGGGGGTGGAGATCAAGCAGGAGAACCAGACCCTGGCCACCATCACCCTCCAGAACTACTTCCGCCTCTACACCAAGCTCTCCGGCATGACCGGTACGGCGCAGACCGAGGCCGGCGAGTTCAACAAGGTCTACAAGGTCGGCGTCGTGAGCATCCCGACGCACCGGCCGATGGTCCGGCTGGACCGGGCCGACGTCATCTACAAGACGGAGAAGGCCAAGTTCAACGCGGTGGTGGAGGACATCGCCGAGCGGCACGAGGCCGGTCAGCCGGTGCTGGTCGGCACGGTGTCGGTGGAGAACTCGGAGATCCTCTCCACGCTGCTGCGGCGGCGGGGCATCCCGCACGCGGTCCTGAACGCGAAGTTCCACGCCCGCGAGGCGGAGATCGTCGCCCAGGCCGGTCGCAAGGGTGCGGTCACCGTCGCCACCAACATGGCCGGTCGTGGCACGGACATCCTGCTCGGCGGCAACCCCGAGTTCCTCGCCGCCTCCGAGCTGCGTCAGCGCGGCCTCGACCCGGCCGAGGAACCGGACGAGTACGCCAAGGCGCTGGAGGAGGTCCTGCCCAAGTGGAAGCAGGCCTGTGAGGCGGAGGCCGAGGAGGTCGCCGCCGCCGGTGGCCTCTACGTGCTGGGCACCGAGCGCCACGAGTCCCGCCGGATCGACGACCAGCTGCGCGGCCGCTCCGGCCGGCAGGGCGACCCGGGCGAGTCGCGCTTCTACCTCTCTCTCCAGGACGAGCTGATGAAGCGGTTCCGGGCCGGCGCGGTCGAGGCGGTGATGGAGCGCTTCAACATCCCGGAGGACGTGCCCATCGAGTCGAAGATGGTCACCCGCCAGATCAAGAGCGCCCAGGCCCAGATCGAGGGCCAGAACGCCGAGATCCGCAAGAACGTCCTCAAGTACGACGAGGTCATGAACAAGCAGCGGCAGGTGATCTACGCCGAGCGGCTGCGGGTGCTCAACGGGGAAGACCTCTCCGACCAGGTCCGCAACATGATCGACGACGTCATCGGGGCGTACGTCGTGGGGGCCACCAGCGACGGGTACGCCGAGGACTGGGACCTCGAACAGCTCTGGGCCAGCCTCAAGCAGCTCTACCCGGTCGGCGTGACCATCGAGGAGCTGGAGGAGGAGGTCGGCGGCTCGCGGGCCAGCGTCGACCAGGACTTCCTGCTCGGCCGGCTCAAGGAGGACGCGCAGGCCGCGTACGACCGTCGCGAGGAGACCCTCGGCGAGGAGGCGGTACGCCAGCTGGAGCGGATGGTCCTGCTCCAGGTGATCGACCGCAAGTGGCGTGAGCACCTCTACGAGATGGACTACCTCCAGGAGGGCATCAGCCTCCGGGCCTACGCCCAGCGCGACCCGGTGGTGGAGTACCAGCGCGAGGGCTTCGACATGTTCGCCAGCATGATGGACGGCATCAAGGAGGAAACGGTCGGCTTCCTGTACAACCTGGAGGTCCAGGTCGAGGAGCCTACGCCGGAGCCCGAGCAGGTCCAGCTGCTGGAGAAGCCGGTCGAGATCCGGGCCAAGGGTCTCAACCGCGCCCCGCAGCAGCAGGGGCTCCAGTACTCCGCACCGACCATCGACGGGGAGGCCGGCGCGGGTGCGGTGGCCGTGGAACGGCCGGACGAGCAGCCCGCCGAGCCGCCCCGGCAGTCCGCCCCGGCGCTCGGTGTCGGTGGGTCCGCGCCGCAGCGTCCCGCGCCGTCCCGGCCGGCGGCCGGTCTGCGCGGCCCTGCCCCGACCCCGAGCGCCCGGCGGGCACCCACCGGTCAGGCCGAGGGCGGCAACGGCCCGTCCCGGAACGCGCCCTGCCCGTGCGGCTCCGGCCGGAAGTACAAGCGCTGCCACGGCGCACCCAACGGCGGTAACTGACCGCGACCACGACCCGAGGGGCGTCCACCGCACGCGGTGGGCGCCCCTCGCGGCGTCTTCCCGGGCGTCGGCCCGCGGCCAGCGGACCGGGGGAGCAGGGCTGTGCTTCCGGTATCGGCTCGCCGCCGGCGGCCCGGCCGGCGGAGCGGGGTGTCAGAGGACCTGGAGAACGGCGCAGATCCAGCCCGGCCCCCGGCGTTCCAGGCGGAGCGCCATCGCCCAGCTCCGCCCGTTCGGGGCGGCGAGCACGGCGGCGGCCTCGATCGCGGCCGGCTGTGGCTGGCACACCCGGAGCCGGCGCAGGCGCACCATCGGGCGGGTGGCCCGTCGCCGGACCGGCCCGAGCCGGGAGGTGGCCAGGGCGAGCTGCTCCAGCACGTCGGCCGTGCGCAGCGGGTCGGTGAGGGGGCGGATCTGGCCCGGCGGCCGGTAACCGTTGACGACCTCCAGGCAGGTGGACAGGAAGCGGTGCGCGGCGCGGGTGGCCTCCGGGGTGGCGGTGGCGGGCGGCGCGGCAGCGGGCGCGGCCGGCCGGGGCGGGTGCGGCGCGGTGGGTCGGTGTGCGGGCCGCCCGGCGGGCCGACCCCCGCCCGGGCGGCTGGCGTCGACCAGGTCGAGGGCGAGCTGGGCAGCGGTCGGACGCGGCCAGAGGTCGGCGAGCCGATCGTCGGCGAACGGCGGTTCGAGGGGTGGCGCGGGCCGCAACCGGACCGGGGGACGTGGTGGCACCGGACGGCGGGAGTCGACCATCAGATCCCCCTGATTCCTTCGTTTGCCTACGTTTGCCTCCGACAGCCTTCATCTTCGGGCATGGAACAGCCCCGGTCAATGTCTGCGGGTGACCCGTCCGTTACTCGGTGGCCTCGCGTTCGCTGAGCGGGTTGGCCCGCACCCACTCCGCGGTCTCGGCGTACTTGCGCTGGATGTACTCCTCCAACCGGACGCGTTCCACCCGCCACTGCCCCCGGCCGCCGATCTTGATGGCGGGCAGTTCTCCGCTGCGGACCATGTGGTAGACCTGCGAGTCGGTGACGTTGAGTTCGGCCGCCACGTCGGACAGCAGCAGGAACCTCGGTTCCATGTCGGACCTCTCGCGTTGCCGGCGTTTGCCTCAGTTTGCCACCGGTCGGGCCGGAGGCGCACCGGCGCGGCGCGGGGCTGCCTTTCCGCCGGCCGCCGCGGGTGTACTACGGTCACGGCGTCCGGCACGGCCGGCGTCCCGGCCGGACACCGGCCGGCCTCGAGCGGGGAGACCAGGGTGACCGAGAACCTTGTCCGGGTGTACGTACCGGCGACCGTACCGATGCTGACCCGGCTGCGCGACGCGGGCCTCCCGGCCGGCGCGGTGCACGCGGTGACCCCCGGCCTGCGCGAGTGGTACGCCGAGGGCGACGAGGAGGAGCTGGAGTACGTCGCCTTCACCCGGGCCGCCCAGGACGCGCTCCGGCTGCTGCACGACGACCCGTCCGCGCCCCGGCGTCGCGTGGTGGTCTCGGCCGACGTGCCGGCCGCCGCGCTGGGCCGGCCGGACGGCGAGCTCGGCTCCAGCATCGTCGACCTGGCCCGGCCGGTCGGAGTGCGGGCGGTGGCCGCCCTGCACGTCGACGGGGAGGAGGCGGTCACGGACGTCACCGCCGCCGCGGAGGTCGTCGACCGGGCGCTCGCCGGGGACGAGGACGCCCAGTTCACCGTCGACGGAGTGGAGGACCACGAGCTGGAGTGGTACGACCCCTCCGAGCTGGACCTGCTGCTCCGTACCGCCTCCTGAGCGCGCCGGTCAGTCCACCAGGGCGGCGTCGTCCTCGTCGTCGACGGGGGCCGGGCCGAGCGTGCGGCCAAAGGCGATCATCGCGGTGAGTGCGCCGACGAAGAGCACCCAGATGGCGTTGTCCAGCCGGGAGGTGCCCAGGGTGGTCTGGGCCACCGCGTCCGCCTCGCTGAGCGCGGCCGCCAGGTCGAGCAGGGAGCGTCCGCCGACCCGGATGACCACCTCGGTGAGCAGCAGCAGCAGACCCGAGCCGGCCCCGGCCACCAGGTACGCGGGCCACCGTTCGGCCGGTGCGTCCGGGTGCCGCCGCAGCGTCCGGCGGCGGGCCAGACGGAGGTAGCCGAAGGCGACCACCCCGGCCACCAGCCCGGCGAGCAGGGACTCGGTGCGGGAGACCCACCGGGCCGCGCCGACCATCGCCTCCTGGGTGCCGCCACCGCCGTACAGCTCGAAGAGCGGGTCGCGGACCTGGCTGAACGCCACCACGAAGACCAGGACGGCGAGGGCGGCGGCGACCACCGCCCCGACCACCCGGGCGGTGCGGGCACCGGCCAGCGCGCCGCCGACCACGGCCGCCGCGGCGGTGGTGCCGGCGATCACGTTCGTGGTGGCGTTGTCGGCGTAGACAAGGTTGATCGCCACGGCGGTGAGCAGCCCGACGAGCAGGCCCACCCCGGTGGCGGTGACGAAGCGGAGGGTGGCCCGGTCGACGCCCCGGCGGGCGAGCAGGTTGGTGACCGCCAGCGCGACCCCGCCTCCGGCGACCAGGGCCGCCGAGATCACCCCGGGCAGCGCGTACGCGGAGAGGCTGACCGCCGTGACGCCGGCCTGTGCGGAGCTGATCGCGGCCCGGGTCGACCAGAGCATCGCGGCCAGCCAGCCGAGCGCGAGCAGCGCGAGGACGACGGCCGCCGGGGCGGGCCCCGGCCTGCCCGCCGGGGCGGTGGTCTCCCCGGTCGACGGGCCGTCGACCGGGTGGTCCGGGTCCGCGGCCGTCGAGCTGCCGGACTGCTGGGTCATCGTCTTCCCTTCGACGCGAACGCGCCAGCTCCCTCCCATCGACGGGCACGGGCAGGGCCTCCGACGGGCACGGGAAGGTGGCGAGCGGGTCACCGGCTCACCAGGGTACGCGCCCGCCCGACGGGCCGGCCCGGGTGTGACCGGGTGGATGCAGGGGCCCCCTGTTACCGCTTTTTGTCGAGGAGGGGTCCCCTGCATCCACCCGACCCGGGGCGCGGCTCGCGCGGGTACGACGGGTGTACGGCGGGACGTGGCTGGCTAGGTGGGTGGGGTCGGGCGTGGGAGAATCGCGGCGGACCCGTCGCCGCGAGCCGGTGAGGCGTCGTGCCCGGTGACCGGCCGTCGGTCGGTGGCCGCGGGTCCGGTTTCGCCACCGCTGTCGAGATCGCCAGGAGCTGTGATGGACGCCGTGTTCTCCGTACCCGAGCCACGCAACGAGCCGGTACGCGCCTACGAGCCGGGCAGTGCCGACCGGGAGCGGCTCCAGCGGCGCCTCGCCGAGCTGGCCGCCGACCGGCTGGACCTGACCATGACCGTCGCCGGTGAGCAGCGGATGGCCGGCGGCGAGCGGATCGACGTGGTGCAGCCGCACCGGCACGCGGACGTGCTGGGGGTCACCGCGCACGCCGACCGGGCCGACGCGCGGGCGGCGGTCAAGGCCGCCCTGGACGCGGCTCCGATGTGGCGGGCGCTGCCGTTCGAGGAGCGAGCGGCGATCTTCCTGCGGGCGGCGGAGCTGCTCGCCGGCCCCTGGCGGGACACCCTGAACGCCGCCACCATGCTCGGCCAGTCGAAGACGGTGGTCCAGGCGGAGATCGACTCGGCCTGCGAGTTCGTCGACTTCCTCCGGTTCAACGTGCACTTCGCGCGGAAGCTGCTGGAGGAGCAGCCGATGTCGTCGCCCGGGGTGTGGAACCGGTTCGACCACCGTCCGCTGGAGGGCTTCGTCTACGCGATCACCCCGTTCAACTTCACCGCGATCGCCGGCAACCTGCCCTCGGCCCCGGCGCTGCTCGGCAACACAGTGGTCTGGAAGCCCGCGCCGACCCAGCAGTTCGCGGCGCACTTCACCATGCGCCTGTTCGAGGCGGCCGGCCTGCCGCCCGGTGTGATCAACATGGTCACCGGCCGGGGCGAGGAGGTCTCCGAGGTGGTCCTCGCCGACCCCGACCTGGCCGGCATCCACTTCACCGGGTCGACCAAGGTGTTCCAGCACCTCTGGCGGACCGTCGGGGAGAACATCGCCCGGTACCGGGGCTACCCCCGGCTGGTCGGGGAGACCGGCGGCAAGGACTTCGTGGTGGCGCACACCAGCGCCGACGTGGACGCGCTGCACACCGCGCTGATCCGGGGCGCCTACGAATACCAGGGACAGAAGTGCTCGGCGGCGTCGCGGGCGTACGTGCCGCGTTCCATCTGGGAGGGCGGCCTGCGGGACCGACTGGCCGCCACCGCCGACTCGCTGACCTACGGCGACGTGACCGACTTGTCGAACTTCGGTGGCGCGGTGATCGACTCGAAGGCGTTCGACCGGCACACCGCCGCGCTGGGGCTGATCTCCTCTGACGACAGTTGCCGGGTGCTGGCCGGCGGCACCGCCGACGACTCGGTGGGCTGGTTCGTCCGGCCGACCCTGTTCGAGTGCACCGACGGCACGCACGAGACGTTCACCACTGAGTACTTCGGCCCGATCCTCGGTGTGCACGTCTTCGACGACGCCCGCTTCGAGGACGTGGTCGCCCAGGCGGAGTCGGTGGCCCCGTACGCGCTGACCGGGTCGATCTTCGCGACCGACCGCCGGGTGGTGGAGGCGGTCGCGGAGCGGATGCGGTACGCGGCCGGCAACTTCTACGTCAACGACAAGCCGACCGGTGCGGTGGTCGGGCAGCAGCCGTTCGGGGGCGCGCGGGCCAGCGGCACCAACGACAAGGCCGGCTCCTGGCACAACCTGGTCCGGTGGATGTCGCCGCGCACCATCAAGGAGACCTTCGTCCCACCGACGGACCACACCTACCCGCACATGGGCTGAGGCTGTCCGGGCGCAGCGCGTCCGGCTGGTGTCGTCCCGACGGGCCCCATTCCGCCGTCCTCCGGTGGGGTGGGGCCCTCGGCGTGCACCACTGATGACCCGCCCGGGTGGAATCTGGGCCAAAGCGGACAGGGGATCGGGCGTTTCCTGTACCCTGCGTAACCAGATGATCATATACGTAGGCATCCTCCAGGCGCCCGAACGCATCGATCATCCTCTATGGACTGTCGCTCTCCGACAGTGCACATAGGAAGTGACAGGCCGTGCTGATTGCGCCAAATCCTAGACGCCGGGGCAGCAAAGTGGCAGCGTAATGGGCATGGCGGATTCCGGAATCAACCCCACAGCGGCGGCCCTGCTCGGGCTGCTCCACGAGGGTCCCATGACAGGCGGTCAACTGATGGCCGCCGCCGAGCGCCGGCTGGCGCCCTACTGGTCGATGACCCGCAGTCAGGTCTACCGAGAGTTGCCGGTACTGGCCGAGCGCGGACTCGTGCGGATGGGCAAGCCCGGTCCACGGTCCAGTCAGCCGTACGCGATCACCCCGTCCGGTAAGCGGACGTTCTCCCGCTGGCTGGCGGAAGGGCCGGGCAAGGACACCATCCGCAACCCGGTCGCGCTGCGGATCGCCTTCGGCGAGCTGCACTCGGCCACCCAGTTGCGCAACCTCTACACCTCGGCGAACGAGTACCACACCGAAGCCCTGGCGCACGTCCGTGAGCAGGTGCGCAACGCCAAGAAGGATGGTGCCGCCTTCGACGCGAGCGCCCTGGAGTTCGCGGTCGCCTACCACAAGGCCGCGCTGACCTGGCTGAAGAACGCTCCGGTCCCCGGCTGAGCGCCGATCCGCCGCCGGGTCCGCCTGCGGACCGTGGAGCCGTACCAGCCCGCCCACCCGTACGACACCACCAGGACCGGAGGACCGGGGGCCGGCGACGCCCGCCGTGCCCCCTCGCCGGGTGCAATCCACTCCGACCGCGGGGCTCGCCGGCCGCCGGCCGCTCCCGCCGGTACGCTTGGCTGTCGTGACCGCTGCCGATTACGCCGAACAGCTCAAGGAACTCGACGCCACCCTGCGCAACATCGAGGCCGTGCTCAACCTCGACCGGCTGCGTGAGGACAAGGCCCGGCTCGAGCAGGAGGCCTCCGCGCCGGACCTGTGGGACGACCAGGCCCGAGCCCAGCAGGTGACCTCGCAGCTGTCGTACGTCAACGGCGAGATCAGCAAGCTGGGCAGCCTCCGGTCCCGGCTCGACGACGCCCGTGTCCTGCTGGAGCTGGCCGAGGCCGAATCGGACTCCGGGGTGCTCACCGAGGTGGAGAGCGAGATCGCCGGGCTCGGCAAGGCCATCCAGGAGATGGAGGTGCGCACCCTGCTCTCCGGGGAGTACGACTCCCGGGAGGCGCTGGTGGCGATCCGGGCGGGAGCCGGCGGCGTGGACGCGGCCGACTTCGCCGAGATGCTTCTGCGGATGTACCTGCGCTGGGCGGAGCGGCACGGCTACCCGACCGAAGTCTACGAGACCTCGTACGCCGAGGAGGCCGGGCTGAAGTCGGCCACCTTCGCGGTGAAGGTCCCGTACGCGTACGGGACCCTCAGCGTGGAGTCCGGCACACACCGGTTGGTCCGGATCAGCCCCTTCGACAACCAGGGCCGGCGGCAGACCAGCTTCGCCGGTGTGGAGGTGCTGCCGGTCACCGAGCAGACCGACCACATCGACATCCCCGAGAACGAGATGCGGATCGACGTCTACCGGTCGTCCGGGCCGGGTGGGCAGAGCGTCAACACGACCGACTCGGCGGTGCGGATCACCCACATCCCGACCGGGATCGTGGTCACCTGCCAGAACGAGAAGTCCCAGCTCCAGAACAAGGCGTCCGCGATGCGGGTGCTCCAGGCCCGGCTGCTGGAGCGCAAGCGCCAGGAGGAGCAGGCCCGGCTGGAGGGGCTCAAGACCGACGCCGCCGGCTCGTGGGGCGACCAGATGCGGTCGTACGTCCTGCACCCCTATCAGATGGTGAAGGATCTGCGTACCGAGCACGAGACGGGCAACCCGACCTCGGTCTTCGACGGCGAACTGGACGCCTTCATCGAGGCGGGGATCCGCTGGCGGAAGCAGCGACAGCTCGCCGATGACCGAGCGTGATCGAACCGGGGCGGAGCGCGTTGATCGTTTGTCGCGTAACCTACTAAATCGATGACTTCACACGCATCGGCGGGGCGTGGGGGACGCCCCGCCGGTCACACGGCGTAGACTCCCTCTCCGTGATTCAGCTTGAGCAAGTGACGAAGACGTACCCGAAGGCGTCCCGCCCGTCGCTCGACAACGTGTCGGTCTCGATCGAGAAGGGCGAGTTCGTCTTCTTCATCGGCCCTTCCGGCTCCGGCAAGTCCACCATCATCAAGCTCCTGCTGCACGAGGTCACCCCGAACAAGGGGCGGGTCATCGTGAACAGCAAGGACGTCACGTCGATGCGCTCCTGGAAGCGTCCGCAGTTCCGGCGCTCCATCGGCTGCGTGTTCCAGGACTTCCGGCTGCTGCCCAACCGCACCGCGTACGAGAACGTCGCGTTCGCCCTCGAGGTGATCGGCAAGACCAAGGCGGTCGCCCGCCGGGTGGTGCCCGAGGTGCTGGAGCTGGTCGGCCTCGGCGGCAAGGAGCACCGGTACCCGCACGAGCTCTCCGGTGGTGAGCAGCAGCGGGTCGCGGTGGCCCGGGCGTTCGTGAACCGGCCGTTGATCCTGCTGGCGGACGAGCCGACCGGAAACCTCGACCCGGACACCTCCATCGAGATCATGCGCCTGCTGGACCGGATCAACCGCACCGGCACAACGGTCGTGATGGTCACGCACGACTCCAACATCGTCAACCAGATGCGCCGCCGGGTCGTCGAGATCGAGAGCGGGCGCATCGTGCGGGACCAGGCCCGCGGCGTCTACGGCTGAGCCGACGGCCCGCCGCCCCCAGGCGGGCCCGCGGCTCGCCGCTCCCCGAACGGGGCCCTGCGGCCCGATCTGACGACGAACACTTGCCGGAGACCCGGAGGAATACCCGATGCGCGTTAAATACGTCCTGTCCGAGGTGCTGGTCGGACTGTGGCGCAACGTGACCATGACGATCGCCATGATCATCACGATGGCGGTGTCCCTGACCATGCTCGGTGCCAGCGGTCTGATGTACCGCCAGGTCTCCGACATGAAGGAGCTCTACTACGAGAACATCGAGGTGTCGATCTTCCTCAAGACCGACGTGCCGGCCGAGCAACGGGACGCGCTCCGCGCCAAGTTGGACGGCGACCCGCTGGTCGAGGAGGTCGTCTACGTCAACAAGGACGAGGCGTACCAGCGCTTCCAACAGATGTTCCGGGACGCTCCGGACCTGGTCGGAGCCGTCCAGGCGGACGTGCTGCCCGAGTCGTTCCGGCTCAAGCTGACCAACCCGCAGGAGTACCGGTCGATCTACGAGCAGTACAAGGACGACGCGGCGGTGGACGAGATCGTCGACCAGAGCGCGCTGCTCGACAAGATCTTCAACATCCTGACCGCGATCCAGAACATCGCGCTCGCCGCGGCCGCCGTGATGGCCATCGCGGCCCTCCTCCTGGTGGCCAACACCATCCAGGTCGCCGCGTACAGCAAGCGGCGTGAGGTCGCGGTCATGAAGCTGGTCGGCGCCTCCAACTGGTTCATCCAGGCACCGTTCGTGCTGGAGGCCGTGGTCGCCGGTCTGATCGGTTCACTGCTCGGCCTGCTCGCCCTGATCGGCGCGAAACAGTTCCTCTTCGACGGGTCGTTGCAGTCCCTCCAGGGTCTGCTCTCCCCGATCAGCTGGGGCGACATCCTGATCATGTTCCCGCTGATGGCGGGCGTGGGTGGCTTCGTCAGCGCGATCACCGCCTGGGTCACGCTCCGCTTCTACCTGCGGGGCTAGTCACTCCTACGGGTCGTCTCCGGGTGAGGAGAGCCCCCCGGCACCGGGAACAAATGGTGCCGGGGGGCTCTTTCCGTTCAGGTAGCATGGGCGGGCTGTCCGCCGAGTCGATCACGGAAGGGGTGTGGGCCGATGCCACGGGAGAAGGGGCGGAAGGTCGTCGCCTCCAACCGCCGGGCGCGGCACGACTACAGCATCCTCGACACGTACGAGGCGGGCATGGCGCTGACCGGCACGGAGGTGAAGTCGCTGCGCGCGGGTCGGGCCTCCCTGGTGGACGCGTTCGCCCAGGAGCGCGACGGCGAGCTGTTCCTGCACGGCATGCACATCCCGGAGTACGTCCAGGGCACGTGGACCAACCACGAACCCCGGCGGACCCGGAAGCTGCTGCTGAAGCGCCTGGAGATCGACCGGCTGATCGGCAAGAGCCGGGAGGGCGGGTTGACCATGGTGCCGTTGCAGGTCTACTTCTCCGACGGCTGGGCCAAGGTCGAGATCGGGCTCGCCAAGGGCAAGAAGGCGTACGACAAGCGCCAGGACCTGGCCAAGCGGGACGCCGATCGCGAGATCAACCGGGCGCTGGGCCGGCGGGGCAAGGGGATGGCCGAGTGATTTCGTCCCATATGTCCGTCTAGCGACGTGCGGGCGGGGCTCGGGATGAAACCCGTTGCGCGAGGCGTTAGGCTTGGTGGAGCTGCCGACAGGGGCAGCCACTCGAGGGGGTGACAGGTTTCGACTTCGTGCGTGGCGTCAGGGGAAGCGAGCCGAGGAAGCCGACGTCGTCTCGTGAATCGGTCGTCGGAAAACAATAAGCGCCAAGAACAATCGCGCTGACTTCGCTCTCGCCGCCTGAGGCGAGTAGCAAGTCTGTCGGCCTGGGAGCGCCTTCGACCCAGTTAGCCGGCATCAGCTAGGAGGCTGGCCAACCGGACCCGGTCGCGGGGTCCGTGCGGCGAGATCAATCAGCGACTGGGCCCGTCACACCGACTCGCTCGCGTGATCGGTGGGGCCGAGTAGAGGCACAGCGAGCTGCGCTCGGAGAAGCCCTGACAAGGCGGCGAAGGACCCGGGTTCGATTCCCGGCACCTCCACCACCATGCGCCCCGGTCCCACCAACGGACCGGGGCGCATCGTCGTTCCCGGGGGAACCAGGGCACGTCGCGGCGGCGGGATCCGGGCCAGGGCACGTCGCGGTCGGCGGGAACCGGGGACGCCCCGGCCCACGTCGAACCGGCATGCGTCGACGAGTGACTCTGCTGCTGGGCCTGCCGATCCTGCTGGCCCTGACCGCCGCCTGCGCGGAGAACGGGAACCGGACCACCACGGTGGGTGATCCGAGCGAGCGGTGGGGGTCGTTTCACCGGCGGGCCGCCGAGGTCGCCGAGGCGTGGCAGCCCGGCCCGGCCTGGAAGACCGGCTACGTTCCCCTGGAGGCCCCTACCGTCCTCACCGGGGATCCGAAGTTCTCCGACGAGACCAAGCTGGCCTTCCAGGCCGGCTGGTACCGGGAGCAGGTCGCCATCCCGCCGACCCGTGTGGGCGGCGGCGTCGTGCGCTTCCCGGACGGCACGCTCGACGTGCCGCTGGTCAGTGCCGCCGAGGCGTACCGGCAGTTGGACCTGGGAGACCCGCCGCCGTGCGAGGGTCGGCCGAAGGTCCCCGGGCCGACGGTGGAGCCGGGCCCGGACGGACCGGTCGCGACCACCCCGGTGACGGCGGCCTGCACGCCGCTGACCGTCACCGGCCTCAAGCTCGGCACCGTGGAGTTGCGGACCAGCCGGGGCGAGGCCACCGTGCCCGCCTGGCTGTTCACCGTCGAGGAACTCGCCGTGCCGGTCGCCCAGGTGGCCGTGGCGCCCAGCGCGGTCTCCGCCGTGCCGGATGCCGGCCCGTCCTGGCAGCCGGCTCCCGAGGTGGCCGCCGCCCAGAACGTCGTCTCGATCGAGGGCGCCGAACTGACCTGGCGGGTCGGGGTGGGTGCCTGTGACACCGGGGTCCAGCCGCTGGTGGCCGAGTTCGACGACGTGGTGGTGGTCGGCGCCGGGGTGGTCCGGGGCACCGGCGTGTGCACGGACCAGTTGAAGCTGGAGCCGGTCAGCGCGACGCTCAAGGCGCCGCTCGGCGCCCGTACGGTGCTGGACGTGGTGACCGGATCGCCGGTGTCCATGCTCGGCGGGTGACGCGCCTGCCCCGGCAGGTCGTGGACGGCGACCGGGAAGCCGGTGGCGTCGTCCGGGCACGACGGTCGGGATCGACCCGCCGAGGGGGCGTCCGCCGACGACCCCCTCGGGGCGACCCGAGCTCAGGGCAGCGGGAAGGGGAGCTTGATGCCGTCCAGCGCGGAGGCGCAGGTGCACTCCCGCTCGGCCGGAAGGGCGGCGACCGCGTCCAGCAGGATGTCCCGCAGCCGGTCGGTGTTCTCGCCGAAGACCCGGAACACCTCCTCCTGCGTCACCGAGTGCCCGCCCTCCACTCCGGCGTCCAGGTCCGTGACCAGGGCGATGGAGGTGTAGCAGAGCGCCAGCTCACGGGCGAGGACGGCCTCCGGGTGCCCGGTCATGTTGACCACCGAGCCACCGATCGCGGTGAACCAGCGGGACTCGGCGCGGGTGGAGAAGCGTGGCCCCTCGACCACCACCACCGTGCCGCCGTCCACCGCCGACACCCCCCGTCCGGCCGCCGCGTCGAGCAGCGTACGCCGACCGGCGGGGCAGTACGGGTCGGCGAAGGAGACGTGCACCGCACCCCGGTCGTAGTAGGTCTGCGCCCGGCCGCTGGTCCGGTCGATCAGCTGGTCCGGCACGACGAAGGAACCCGGGCCCAGTTCCGGCCGCAGTCCGCCGACCGCGCAGGGCGCCAGCACCCGGCGTACCCCGAGGGACCGCAACGCCCACAGGTTGGCCCGGTAGGGGATCAGGTGCGGCGGGTGCCGGTGGTCGCGGCCGTGCCGGGGCAGGAAGGCCACCCGCCGACCGGCCACCTCGGCGACGGTGATCGCGTCCGACGGGGGCCCGTACGGTGTCTCCACCCGGTGTTCCACGGCGTTGTCCAGGAGGGCGTAGAGGCCCGAGCCGCCGATGACCGCAATCTCCGCCCTAGGATCCATCGATTCTCCCCAAACTCGTTCCACTACCGGCCGGTCAGACCTTAGCCACCGTGCAAGGTGCAGGCTATGGTGCCAGGCATGGCGTTGAGGACACGGACGCTCCCGGTGCACCGGGTCGACCCGGTGCGTTCGGCGACGTCCCGGCAGGGGGTTCCGGCGTGGCGTGACCGCGTCGCGGCACGCGGTTAGGGGATAGGCGACATGCAGGGAGAGGGACAGGCGATCGGCGGTCGTTCGATGGCGTCGATGACCGGGCAGTTGCTGGTCGCGACCCCGGCTCTGAAGGATCCCAACTTCGACCGTACGGTCGTGCTGCTGGTCGCGCACGAGCCCGGCGGGGCGCTGGGTGTGGTGCTCAACCGGGCCACCGAGGTGCCCGTCGCCGACGTCCTCGGCGACTGGAGCGCGCTGGCCCGGGACCCGGCGGTGCTCTTCGAGGGCGGCCCGGTGCAGCCCGACTCGGCCATCTGCCTGGCCCGGATGCGTCACCCGGTACGCCGGCTCAAGGGCTTCCACCAGGTTCTCGGCGCGGTGGGCACGATCGACCTTTCCGTGGACCCGGACCGGATGCGGGAGAGCGTCTCCGGCATCCGGGTCTTCGCCGGCTACTCGGGATGGGGCGCCGGGCAGTTGGAGCAGGAGATCGAGGAGGGCTCCTGGTTCGTCCTGGACGCCCTGCCCGGCGACGCCTTCGTCGACCGTCCCGACGACCTGTGGCCGATGGTGCTGCGCCGGCAGGGCGGGATGATGGCGGCGGTCGCCCACTTCCCGCCGGACGTGTCACTCAACTGACCGCCGGGGGTACCCCCGGGAGATGACCATGGCCGCCGGTGTGTGTATAGTTTCGTCCGTGCCCGGGCGACCGGGGACACTGGCAAGGGGCCGTGGCGCAGCTGGTAGCGCACCACACTGGCAGTGTGGGGGTCAGGGGTTCGAGTCCCCTCGGCTCCACCCTTGTGAAACGCCCTGGCGCGGGACCTGATCCCGAACCAGGGCGTTCGTCGCGTCCGGGGCAGTCGCTGCTCCGCCGGATCCCTGCGCCGTCGACCGTGGTGTCCCGTGCCGACCCGGGTCCGATCGGCATTCGGCGTCATGAATTGCACGAACCGGGCCAGATGTTTGCCGGGGATCGGTCTTCCCGCATTCCACCCATTGGCGCAACTGTGTCGACAGGGTTTGTCGAATGTCGGATGTTCGACCGTTCTCGTACCGGTGACTTTCCCCGCCACCGGCTGGATACTGGCCGTGCCGCCGTCCGCGCGAAGGGGGCGGTCCGTGCCGGGAACGCGGACCGGACACCTCGCGCGGACGCGGAGGGCGGGACCGACGTTGCCCGGTCTTCGCGGGACTGGGGAGGTGGACCGAAATCGCACCCAAAGAGCCGGTCGTGAAGAGTGTCAAGACGGTGCTCGGTTTCCTGACCGTCGCGTTGCTGGTCATGGAGGGCATCGCCCTCGTCCTGGTCACCTCCGTCGTCGACGCCGACCGGGCACTGATCTGGGTCCTGGTGGTGCTCATCCTCATCGTCTTCATCCTGTTCGGCCTGGCGATCGCGCGGCCAGGGCTGATCAATCCCGCGTACCAGGCGCCGGCCAAGGTCCACCCGGTGCCGGTAGCCAGTCCGCCGAGACTCAGATACGACATCTTCGTCTCGTCCCCGATGACGGCGTTCGGGGCCGACGGTGGCTACGAGGAACACCGGAAGGAGGTTCTCAAGATCGTTGCGGTCATCGAGCGTCGGTGCCAACTGAGGTGTTACTACTCGGGCCGGACCAGGGAGACCCTCCAGGACCTGGAGGCGGTCGACGTCGGACTGCGCAACGACATGGAGGCGCTGCGGAGCAGCCGCACCTTCGTGCTGATCCTGCCCGAGGCCTTCGTCTCGAGCGTCTTCGTGGAAGCGGGGATGGCGCTGGCCTTCGGGAAACCCGCCGTCTACTTCCGGCGTCCGGACGTCAGGCTGCCGTTCATGCTCGAGGGCGCGGCGAACGCGGCCGGCTCCGACCTGCCGCCCACCCGGCAGTATCCGTACCAGAGCACCCCGGATCTGATCAGGCTCATCCAGAACAACGGCCGAAGGATCTTCGACCCCTGAGCCCACGCCTTCGATGGGCGGGACTGACGATAGGCAGGACATTGCTCCCAGAAGAGATCGTTGCGAACCTGTTCAAACGGCACGGCCTGACCCTGGCGACCGCCGAGTCGCTCACCGGCGGCATGGTCGGCGAGCGTGTCACGTCGGTGCCCGGAGCGTCGGCGTACTACCTCGGCGGGGTGATCACATACGCGACGGAGGCGAAGCGCGACGTTCTCGGGGTGAGCGCCGACGTCCTGCGGACCGACGGCCCGGTAAGCAGCCGGGCGGCCAGCGAGATGGCACTCCGGGCCAGTGAGAGATTCGGGTCGAGCGTCGGGGTGGCGACCACCGGCGTGGCGGGGCCCGCCATGCAGGACGGTCACCCGGTCGGGACGCTCTTCGTCGGGATCTGCTGCCACGGGCAGGTCCGCTGCCTGCCGTTCCGGGGGCCCGACGGAAGTCGGGAGGAGATCCGCCGGTGGGCCAGCGAGATGGCGCTGAACGCCGTCATCGACGCGGTGCGCGACGCCCGACCGGTGGGCGACCGTTGACGCACTGACCGGCATCTCCGGCCGGTGTCGTCAGCCCCAGCGGCGGAGGGCATCCGCCACGACGGCGTCGACGGAGTCGGCCGCCTCCCGGGCGTCGGCCACGGTGAACGCGACCGGCTCACCCCGCCGCCAGCGGAGCGCGCGGTCCGCCAATGGTCCGTACGCGGGAAGGACCTCGGCCAGGTAGGCGGCGGCACCGGCCTTCGAGACGATGTCGCCGTGGGCCAGCGTGAAGTGCAGGCGTGCCGGCCCGAGCGCACACCAGGCCACGCCCTCGGCACCCACCTGCGTATCTTCCGGCGCGTCGGCGACCGCCGCACGGAGACTCGCGGCCAGCGGCCACCAGTAGGTCTCCAGGTTGTCCAGGTTGAAGCGGCGTACGGCGGCGCGGTCGACGGTCAGCCCCAGGGTGGACACCTCCGGGCCCCGGACCGCCTTCCCGTACCTGTTGAGCAGCAGCCACAGCACGGGGTGGAGTTCCCCGCAGGGCTGGTCGGCCCGGAACCGTCCCTCGACGACGAACGGCGCGACCCGCCGGTCGGCGGGCTGCTGGAAGAAGGTCTCCCGATCGAGGTACACGCCGTCGAGGTGCGGTTTCGGCGGCATGCCGGCGTGCACCGCGGCCAGGGCGCTGCGGTCCTCGTCGGTCGGGCGGCGCGACGTGACGATCAGCGTGTCGATGTCACTGTGGCCGGGCTGGTACGCCCCGAGCGCGACCGAACCGGTCAGGTACAGCATCTCGACGAAGCCGGGCAGGGCCGTGTCCACCGCGGCCAGGTAACGGGCGACCACCGTCTCCACCGTCTCCACCGGGAGAACCTAGCAGCGCGCACCGGTCAGGGTCGCCGTGCCGAGACCAGGAGTCGCGACAGGGCGGCTCCCGGGCAGCGTATCCGGGCCAGCGGCGTGCCGGTCACTGACGTTCACCAGGGTCGCGATCGCCATCAATTGCATCGATATGTGGAATGCTTCCCAGTCCCGGCGATGCGTGGATCCGCGACGAAGGGAGCCGGCATGGGCGGCGGCAGGACGAGGTTCCGTCGGGTACCGCCGGAGGCACCGCGCACGCGGTTCTCCGCACGGTACGACCGCTTCGCCGACGCCTTCGGTGCCGACCGGGTCGTGGGCCGGTGGGAACTGGTGCGGGCCCTCGACGTGCCGCCTCGCGTTTCCTGGACCGACGCGCCCCACGCGACCGGTGACCTTCCGGCCGACCTGGCCTTCGTCGCCTCCACCAGCAACGGCGTCGTCACAGGTAGAACCGCGCACCGGTCCAGCTCGACCGCGGTCTCCACTCAGCGAGCAGGCGGAACTTCCCGTTCCGGGCGTTCGCCAGATCAGCCAGCGCCGGGGTGACCCGGTGCGGAGCGGGAGGGGCGTGACCTGCGGGTTGTGACCTCACGTACCGGTCCGGCGCGCCCGGGGCGGAGATCCCGTACCGTCAAGGGATGGCGTCGTCCTTAGCGGACGCTTAAGTTGCGGTTCGGTGCTCGTGAAGTTCCGACCGCCCGGTCAGGCTGTCGTTACCGTTTGTGTTCACCAGACCGGAGTTCGACCTGCCCCGGGGGAGCTTGATGCTACGACGAGGTTCAGCGATCGCGCTGGTGGCAGCGGGTACGACGGTGATGTTGGCCGTTTCCGTGCTGCCGCTCTTCGCCGACGACGACACCTCGGTCACGATGGGTCCGGTCGCGGACACCACCGCGACCCAGGTGGCCCAGGACGGGGACAACAGCGTCAAGACGACGCTGGCCAGCTGCCCGCGGCTCTGCGACCGCAACCCGAACGGCCGGCGGGACGCGCTGCTGGAGTTCGACGTGACCGCGTTGCCCGCCGGGGCCCGGGACATCCGTGCCACCCTGCGGGTGCACGCCTGGCAGCCCTTCACCGCCCAGGTCTTCGCCCACTTCGCGGCCGGCCCGGCGGACTTCGCCGGTGGCTGGACCGAGCGGCCGTCCCTGGGGCCCGCGCTGGACGGCGTCAGCGAGGTCGGCAAGGGGCACAACGAGTGGGACGTCAGCGAGGCGGTCACCGGTAACGGCTCCTACACGTTCGCGCTGACCCAGCAGATCCACCACACCCGGATCTACTGGGCGTCCCAGGACAACTCCCGTACCGAGCTGCGTCCCCAGCTCGTGCTGACCTACCGCGACGGAGGACGACCCGCCCCGTCCCCGTCCCGGACGACGACCGCGCCGAAGCCGTCCCCGAGCCGGACGACGGCCGAGCCGACCCCGGCCCCGACGACGGTGAAGCCCAGCCCGTCGGTCAGTGTGAGCCGCCCTCCGAAGAGCCCGACGCCGGCCCCGCCCGGCCAGGTGCCCGGCTGGCGGATGGTCTGGAACGACGAGTTCAACGGCGACGTGGTGAACCGCGCCAAGTGGAACCTGCGGACCGGTGAGGCACGGGACGTCGACAAGGGCTGCAACGTCGACAGCCCGGAGAACACCTTCGTCTCCGGCGGCGTGCTGACCCTGCGGGCGTTGCGCCAGACCGCACAGTGCGGCTCGCAGACCCGGCAGTACACCCAGAGCTACCTGGACACCATCGGCCGTCACTCGTGGACGTACGGCCGGTTCGAGATGCGGGCCGAGTCGCCGAACGGCCCGTACGACTCGCGGGGGCTCTGGCCGGCGTTCTGGCTGCGCCCCGAGGACGGCGGCCGGGGCGAGATCGACGTCGTCGAGCTGCCCGGCGGCAACCAGTACTACCGGGCTGCCACCCAGGCCATCTTCTACGACTACACCCCGGTCAAGCAGGACCAGCGGTGGACGTTCCCGGACGGCGGGTACCCCGGAGACGGGTTCCACACGTACACCACCGAGTGGGAGCCGGACGCGATCCGCTGGTACATCGACGGACGCAAGGTGTACGAGCGCAACCGCGCCACCACGCCCTGGTTCGACGAGGTGTTCCACAAGCCGTACAACCTGCGGCTGAACTTCCAGGTCGGTGGCTGGCTCGGCGACCCGGACGGGGGCACGGTGTTCCCGGCCGACTTCCGGGTCGACTACATCCGCGTCTGGCAGCGCTAGCCACACCCTCCCCCTGCTTCCACCCGACCCCAGCCCCCTGCCACCACCCGACCCGGCGGGGGCGCGCGGTGCGGGCCGGGCGGGGCGTCACCTATCGTGTTCGCGCGGGGCGTCCGGGTGCGGGCGCGGACAGGGGGCAACACGGTCATGGCGGAGCGGCGGGACGGCGACCCCCGGGAGCGGCAGGACGGCATCGGCTGGGTGACCCGGGCGGTCTTCCCGGATCCCCGGCTGCGGTTGTCGGTCTCGCGGGAGCAGCCCGTCGCCACCCGGAAGGACGCGGCCGGTGCGGTGACCGTGCGGTACGCGGTGGTGCCGTCGGTGGAGCGGGCCCGGTTCCTCCTGCCGCTCGCCTCGCGGCGGGTCGGGGCGGCCTCGACCTGGGCGTACAACGCCCTCCGGCCGCCCCGGGTGCGGCTCAACCGGCTGGCGGTCGGTCTGCTCGCCGGGGTGGGGGCCACCGGCGCGGCGGGCATGCCGGTGCTGACGGTCTCCGTGCCGTCCATGGTGGACCCGGCCGAGGCGCTCCTGGTCGATCACCTGGCCTCGGTGCTCGGTGGCCGGTTGCACGCCGCCATCGGCATCCGGCCGCCCGATCCGCACCACAAGCCGACCCTCCAGATCTTCGACGACCGGGGCCGCCCCCGGGGGTACGCGAAGATCGGCTGGAACGACGCGACCCGGGCGATGGTCCGGGCCGAGGCGGCGGCCCTGCGCGGCCTGCCCCGTGACGGCGGTGACCTGCCCGACGCGCCCCGGCTGCTGGGCGAGGTGGGCTGGGGCGACCTCGCGGTGACCGTGGTCGAACCGATGCCCGCCGGCGTGCGTGGCCTGCGTCGGCCGGAGGAGCCCCGGATCGCCGCGATGCTGGCGGTGGCGCGGCGCGGTGGTCCGCCCCGCCCGGCTCGTCCGCTGCGCGGCTCACCGTTCCTGACCGACCTGGCCGCCCGGGCGGAGGTCGCGGGTGGCCCGGTCCGGGACGCCGTGGCCGCGCTGGCGGCCCGGGACGGCGAGGTGGCCCTGGAGTTCGGCGACTGGCACGGCGACTGGGTGCCGTGGAATCTCGGCACCCACCGGAGCCGCCTGATCGCCTGGGACTGGGAGAACGGCGGCACCGACCGGCCGGTCGGCTTCGATCTCGCCCACCAGGGCTTCCAGACCGCGTTGTCGCTGGGCGGACGACCCGCCGCGGAGGCGGCCGAGCAGATGCGGGCCCTGCTCGACCGGCAGGGCGCGGCTCTCGGGCTGGACGCCGACCGCCGCCGACTGGTGGGTGACGCTTACCTCATCGAGCTCTGGCTGCGGACGGCCGAACTCGCCGCAGGCGGTGGGGGCTGGAGTCCGAAGCTGCATCCGTCCCTTCTGGAGTTGCTGGCCGTGCGACTGGGATAGGGCCGTACCGGCCGACCGAACCTCCACAATGGGAGCAATCGGCTGCCCGTCCCTACCGGGATTCCGAGTATTCCTCTACTGTGTCACCGCTTGGTCGTGGTCCGCCGTGCCGAGACGTGGTGCCCGAATCGTCGGGACATCCGGGGCGCGGACGGGACCGGGGCATGCCGGCCGCCGGCCGGGCACGATACGCGGATCCGCCAGCCGGACGCCGGGTGGGTGCGTCCGGTGGCCGGGTCGTCGCTCCACGTCCTACCGGGCCGACCGACCGTCCGTACCGTCCAGGAAGGACGCCCGTGGCGCTGACCCCCCTCCGTACCGTCCGCGCGGTGCCCGTACCGGTGCTGCCGGTCGGGCCGGCGGTGACCGGCCGGGGTGGGTGTCCGTGACCACGCTCCTCGTCGCCTCCACCGGTGGCCACCTCGCCGAGCTGCACGACCTCGTACCCCGGCTCGGCGTGCAGGACGACTGCGTCTGGGTGACCTTCGACTCCCCGCAGAGCCGGTCGTTGCTCGACGGTGCGGAGGTCATCCACGTTCCCCAGGCCACCAGCCGGGACCTGGTCGGCGCGGTACGCGACCTGGTGGCGGCCCGGCGGGTGCTGCGCGGTGGCCGGTTCAGCCAGGTGGTCAGCACTGGTGCCAGCGTCGCGGCCTCGTTCTTCCTCCCGGCGGTCCGGTCCAGAGTGGCCTGCCACTACATCGAGAGCGCAACCCGTACGACGGGCCCGTCGCTCACCGGCCGGATGGTCGCCCGGATGCCGGGGACCGGTCTGTACACCCAGTACCCCTCGTGGGCCGACGGTTGCTGGCGCTACGGCGGCTCCATCTTCGACGCCTACGTCGCCCGGGAGTCGGCCGCCAGTCGGCAGGTCTCCCGGGTCGTCGTCACCCTCGGCACCCAGAAGTTCGGGTTTCCCCGGCTGCTGGAGCGGCTGACGCGGATCATTCCCGCGTCGGCCGAGGTGCTGTGGCAGGTCGGGTCGACGCGGATTCCCCGGATGCCCGCCGACGCCCGCCCGCAGGTGCCCTTCGCCGAGATGCAGCAGGCGATGCGGGAGGCGGACGTGGTGGTCACCCACGCCGGGGTCGGTTCCGCGCTGACCGCGCTTCGGGCCGGCCAGCGCGCCATCTACGTGCCCCGCCGCCGACGCTACGGCGAACACGTCGACGACCACCAGGTCGAGATGGCCCGGGAACTGGACCGCCGGGAGCTCGTCCTGGCCCGCGAGGCGGACCAGGTCAGCGAGGCGGACCTCCTCCTGGCCACCCGGTGGACGGTCTCCGCCCGGAAGGAGGTGGAGCCGTTTCGATGGACGAACCCGACCTGATGCCCGAACGGTCCGCGACGGCCGAGTTACGGCACGTACGGACCAGTCGGGTGATGCGCGCCGGTCACCGGCGCAGCAAGCTACGCCTGTATCACTTCATCCTTGGGGGCCGCCCAGTGTCACTCAGTACGTCAACCCGACCGGGCCGCAGTTCGGTCGCGGTCCGCTGGCTCGCCGCGCTCTCCGCGCCGGCCCTGGTCGCCACGCTCCTGGTGGCGACCCCCGGCGCGGCCACCGGCCTCACGCCGGTGGTCAGCACGCTCACCTCGGCGAACCCGTCCGACACCACCCCGCACGCGCAGAACGGCGACGTCAAGGCGTTCGCCGAGATCGGCGACACGATCTACGCGGGCGGCAGCTTCACCTCGGTCAAGAGCCCCGGTGCGGCGACCTGGACGGCGCGCAACTACCTCTTCGCGTACGACCGGGCGACCGGTGCGCTGAAGACCTCGTTCGCGCCGGTGCTGGACGGCGCGGTGCACGCGCTCGCGGTCAACCCGGACGGCAAGCTGATCGCCGGCGGGAACTTCAAGACCGTCAACGGGGTGTCCCGGAAGAACCTGGTCGCCCTGGACCCGGCCACCGGCGCCACGGTGGGCTCCTGGGTCGGCCGCAGTGACGGTGGCCAGGTACGGCGCACCATCGTCCGGGGCAACCACCTGTACATCGCCGGTGCCTTCCACTGGGTCAACGGCACCTCCCACTCGCTGCTGGCCCGGCTCAACGCCACGACCGGCGCGATCGACCCGACCTTCCAGATCGACGCGTCGGTGGCCCGCACCAGCACCGAGCTGGTCTGGGGGCTGGACGTGTCGCCGGACAACGGCACGCTGGTCGCGGTCGGCAACTTCACCGTGGTGAACGGGCAGTCCCGGAACCAGGTGGTGATGGTCGAGCTGGACGGCACCCCGGCGGTCGCCGACTGGAGCACCCAGCGCTACGTGCACCCCTGCTCCAGCGCGAGCTTCCCGTTCTACGCCCGGGACGTCGACTTCGCCGACGGCGGCAGCTACTTCGTGATCGTCGCGGACGGCGGCCGGGCGAGCGGGGCGTACTGCGACACGATCGCCCGGTTCGAGACCGACACCCGGGGCAGCGCGATCGACGGCACCTGGGTGAACCACACCGGCCACGACTCGGTGACCTCGGTCGAGGTGGCGGACAACGTGGTCTACGTCGCCGGGCACTTCCGCTGGCTGAACAACACCAACGGCAACGACTCGGCCGGCCCGGGTGCGATCGACCGGTACGGCTACGGCGCGCTCGACCCGATCAACGGCATGCCGCTGGCCTGGAACCCGCAGCGCACCGGCGCACCGGCGGGCACCACCAACTGGGGTCCGATCGTCTGGGAGCTGTGGCGGGGCAGCACCGGTATCCACGCCGGCTTCGACAACGACGGCACCGGCGGCGAGTACCACGGCCGGATGGCCCTCTTCCCGCTGGCCGGCGGTCGCGTCGTCCCGGCGGTCAACGCGCCGCAGACCGTCCCCGGCTACCTCTACATCGGCGGTCGGGACGGCCAGCTGACCCGGGTGCCCTTCGACGGGGCGGCGACCCTCGGCACGCCGAGCGTGGTCAGCCAGCCGAACCTGACCGGTGCGGGCGCGGCGTTCGCCGTGCACAACAAGCTCTACTGGTCGAAGGTCGACGGTGGCCTGCAGACCACCAGCTCCCTGCACATCTCGACGTTCACCGGTGGCACGGTGGGCGCGTCCTGGCTCGGCAGCGGCTACAACGACTGGTACAACACGGCCACCATGAGCGGGGCGTTCTATCTGGACGGGCGGATGTACTACACCAAGGCCGGGCAGAACACGCTGTACTACCGCTACCTGGAGCCGGACGGCTACACCATCGGCGCCTCCGAGTTCACCGTCCCGAGCCAGGGCGTCAGCTGGGGTTCGGTGCGGGGGATGACCTGGGCGGGGGGCCGGATCGTCTACGGCACCTACTCCCTGCTCGGCCCCGGCAACCTGTGGGCGGTGCCCTTCGACGGGACGGCCGTGGACGGGGCCGCCGCGGTCCAGCTCGCCACGGGCACGCGTGACACGGACTGGGACAGCCCGACGCTGTTCTACGCCACGTCCTGACCATGTCCGGTGCGCCGCTGGCGCACCGGCGGGACGACCGACGCACCCGGCCGGCCACCCCTCACGGCGGTGGCCGTCCGGGCGTCGGTAGGAGATCCGACCGAGTTCCGGATGACCGGGGGGCGGACCCGGGCCGGACCATCGACGACAATGGAGGAACGACCCTCCGCGAGTGCGGGTCGACCACCGGCTCCGTACGCCCCCGCCGCACCCCAGAGGACCTGTTTGATGGACGCGACCGACGTCGCCAGACCACGCCCTGTCGGGCTGGCAGATCTCGCGCGGATCCCCCTGCGCCGCTGGCGCACCGTGCTCGCCGCGATGGGACTGCTGCTGCTCCTGATCGTCGCCTACCTCGTCTTCATTCCGGCCGTCTACACCGCGACGACCGTGGTCGTGGTCCGGCCGGTGGTGACCGACCCGTTCTCGCTGCCCGCCGGGGGCGCCGACCGGGCGGTCAACATGACCGCCGAGACCGGCATCGCGACCAGCAACGACGTCATCGACCGGGTGGCCCAGATCACCGGTCGGGACGTCGAGGGCGTGGCCAACGCGCTGAAGGTGGAGACGCCGGTCGGCGGTCAGCTCCTGCGGTTCAGCTATGCGGGGGAGAGCGAGCGGGAGGCGGTCGCGGGGGCGAACGGGGCGGCCGAGACGTACCTCAGCCACCGCAAGGGGATGTACGAGGACCAGCGCGCCGCCGTGCTCAAGTCGTACGACGACACGATCGCGCTGGTGACCACGCAGCGGACCACCACCCAGCGGGCCCTGCCGGCGGAGGGGTCCACCAACGCCTCCCCCCGGACCAGCGCGCTGCTCGACCAGATCCGGGCCCTCAACGACCAGTTGGCGCAGCTCGCCGAGCAGCGTTCCAAGATCGCATCGGCGGACCTGAGCCCCGGCTCGGTCACCAGCGCCGCCCGTGCGCCGGTCCCCTCGAACCGGGACTCGGCCCCGATCTACGTCCTCGCCGGGCTGCTCGGCGGGGCGCTGCTCGGCACGCTGCTGGCCTTCGTCCGGGAGGCGGTCGACCGTCGGGTGCGCTCGGCCAACGAGGCTTCCGAGATAATCGGTGCGCCGCTGCTCGGCACGGTGCACCGGGGCAAGGGCGACGCCGCCACGTCCGACATGCGGTACCTCGCCCTGGCGCTGAACCGGTGGGTCGAGCGGCCGGCCCCGGTCCCGCTGGTGGTGCTCTCCAGCGACGAGGACGAGGGCCGGGCCCAGGTGAGCGCGGGGCTGGCCGCCGCCCTGGCCGAGGCCGGGCACGAGGTGCGGCTGGGCAGCTCCCCGGAGAGCCTGGAGCAGATCCGGCCGGTCCTGCTCGCCGCCCAGCGGCGCGTCCCGCCGGCGGTCGCGGCCACCCGTCCCCAGCTCACCAAGCCTCCGGCCGCGGCGGTGGCGAAGGCGGCCGTCGAGGTCATCCCGAAACCGCGTGTCGCCGAGGGCATCAGCCCGTCCCGGTCGATGGACGACACGGTGCAGATCTCGGCGGTGCGTTCGTCCGGCCCGGCCGGCGGTTCCGGCGCGACGAGCGGTCCCGACGACACCGTGCAGATCACACCGGTGCGTTCGTCCCGGCCGGCGGGTGGCGTCCCGGCGGGGGGCAGCTCCGACGACACGGTGCTGATCACGCCGGTGCGCAAGCCCCGGCCCAGCCCGGGACCGGACGCCAAGAACGGCGGTGTGTACCGCTCCGGCACGGCGAACGAGGCACCGAAGCCGGCCCCGGTGGCGGCGACCGCCGCGACCGCTGCGGCCACCCCGGCCACGCCGGGCACGCCGACCGGGCCGGGCGCCACCGACGACCGGACGGTCCGCATCGGCACCGGTGTCGTCCGGCTCATCCGTGATCTCGACTCCGGCGACGACAAGGGGCTGGTGCTGCTCGACGCCCCGGCCGCCACCCGCGACGACCGTGGCGTGCGGATCGCCCGCGCCGGCCTCGCGGTGCTGGTGACCGCCCGGGACCGGACCCGCACGGCCCATCTGGGCCGGGTGGTCGAGCGGCTCCGTGCCGCCGGGGTGAACCCGGTCGGCTTCGTGTTGACGAGGGATGGACGTGACTGACCGGGCACCGACCGACCAGACGTACCCGCGGGTGACCGCGGTGATCGCCACCCGGGACCGTCCCGGCCTGCTGGAGCGGGCCGTCCAGGCGGTGCTGGACCAGGACTACCCGGGCGAGATCGAGTGCGTGGTGGTCTACGACCACTGCGACATCCGGCCGCTGGACGTCCGGCTGCCGGAGCACGGGCGGACGCTGAGCTACGTGAACAACACCCACCGGCAGGGGCTGCCCGGCGGGCGGAACACCGGCGCGGACGTGGCCACCGGCGAGCTGATCGCGTTCTGCGACGACGACGACCTCTGGCTCCCCGCCCGGCTGAGCCGGCAGGTGGAGCTGTTACGGCGGCGGCCGGACGCGGCGGCGGCGAGCTGCGGCATCCGGTTGCAGGGCCCCGGCATCGCCAAGGAACGCCGTCTCGACCGGGACGAGGTGGTCCTGGACGACTTCCTCGCCGACCGGGTGATGGAGGTGCACTCCAGCACGATGCTGGTCCGGCGGTCGACCTGGGACGCGATCGGCCCGGTGGACGAGGAGATCCCCGGCGGGTACGGCGAGGACTACGAGTGGCTGCTCCGGGTCGCCGCGCACGGGCCGGTGGTGATCGCCCCCGAGGTGCTGGTGGTGGTCGACTGGCACGGCGGGTCGTTCTTCTTCGGGCGCTGGGCGGTCATCGTCGAGGCGTCCCGTTACCTGCTCGCCAAGCACCCCGAGCTGGCCCGTAGCCGGACCGGCCTGGCCCGCATCCACGGCCAGATCGCCTTCGCGCTGGCCTCCGGGCACCGCCGGGGCGAGGCGCTGCGGGAGCTGGTCCGGGTGGTCCGGCTCAACCCGACCGAGAAGCGGGTCCTGGTGACCCTGCCGGTGGCGCTGGGCCTGGTCTCCGGGGAGCGGGTGCTGAGCCTGGCGCAGCGGCGGGGGCGGGGTGTCTGACCGACCCGACCGGGCCGCCGCCGGGGGAGAGGTCCGGCGCGGCACCCGTAACGGGGCGGTCGGGCTGGCCGGCGCGGCCGTCAACGGGCTGCTCGGCTTCGTGCTGACCCTGGTGATCGTGCGGGGGTTCGGCCCCACCAATTCCGGGGCGATCTTCACCGCGATCGGCGTCGTCACGATCGTCGGCGTGCTCTGCTGCGCGGGCGCGGACACCGCCCTGGTCTGGTCGCTGCCCCGACGACGGCTGGGCCCCCGGGGGGACGCCGCCCGGCTGCTCCCGGTGGCGCTGGTGCCCACCCTGCTCGGGTCGACCGTGGTGGCCGTGGCCGGGGTGGCCCTGGCCGGACCGCTCGCCCCGGTCCTGTTCGACCGCCCCGGTGGCGACGGGCCGGCGCTGCTGCGGCTGGCGTTCGCCACCCTGCCGTTGACCGTGGCGATGACCGTCCTGGTCGCGGCGGTGCGCGCGGTGCGTCCGGTGACCGCCGTGGTGGCCGTCCAGTACGTGCTGGTGCCGTTGGCCCGGCCGGTGCTCGTGGCGGCGGCGGTGGTCGGCGGTGCCGGGGTGGTGCTGGCCTTCGGCGGATGGCTGTTCCCGGCCGCCCTGGCGGTGCTGGCCTGCGCGGCGATGCTGCTCGGTCCGCTCGGGCTGACCTCGGGTGCCGTGCTGCGGCCGGAGCGGGCCGACTGGCGGACGTTCTGGGGCTTCGCGCTGCCCCGCGCCGCGTCGGCGACCATCGACGCGAGCAGTCTCTGGCTCAGCGTGCTGCTCACCACGGCGCTGGCCGGGCAGGCGGACGCCGGTGTGCTCGGCGGGGTCGGCCGGTACGTGCTCGCCGGACTGCTGGTCATGCAGGGACTGCGAGTGGCGGTCGCGCCGCAGCTGTCCCGGCTGCTGGGGCAGGACCGGACGGCCGAGGCCGCCGAGGTCTACCGCCGGACCACCATGATGATCATGGTGCTCTCCTGGCCGGCGTACCTCATCCTCGGCTTCTTCGCCCCGGGCTTCCTGAGCCTGTTCGGGCCGGAGTTCGGTGCGGGCGCGACCGCGATGACCGTGCTGGCCGGAGCGATGATGGTCAACTCCGGGGTCGGGATCGTGCAGACCATGCTCCTGATGAGCGGCAACAGCGGCAGGCACCTGATGGCCGCCTCGACCGGCCTGGTGCTCAACGTCGGTCTCGCCGTGGTCCTGGTGCCCCGGCACGGCGTGCTGGGGGCGGCGGTCGCCTGGACGGTCGGCATCGTGGTGGAGAACCTGCTCGCGGCCCGCGCCGCCCGGATCGCGATCGGCCAGCCGCTGCTCACCGGTGCGCTGCTGAAGGCCGGGGCGCTGGCCGGCGCGGGCACGCTGGTGCTCGCCACCCTCGGTGCGACGGTGGCCGGCCGGGGCGTCGCGGGACTGGCCCTGACCGTGGCGCTGCTGGTGGTCGGCTGCGCCCTGCTGCTGCTCGACCGCCGGGTCCGCCGGGTGGTCCGGGCCGCGGCGGCGACCCTGCGGCCGACGCCCCGGCACCGGCAGGACGAGGGTTCACCCGACCGGGCGGCGGTGGCCGGCTCCGGCGGAACGAGAGGGATGCGATGACGATCCGGGACCGGGCCAAGAGCGTGCTGCCCACGGGGGTGCGGACGCGGGTACGCGGCTCACTGGTGCGCTACGGCGAGTGGACCAGCGACCAGCGTCCGCTGCCGGACTTCCTGATCGCCGGAACGAAGCGGGGCGGGACCACCTCGCTCTGGCGGTACCTGCTGGAGCACCCCCTGGTGCCCCGGCTCTTCCCCGCGTGGAACACCAAGACCTCGCACTACTTCGAGGAGAACTGGGGCCGGGGCGAGGCGTGGTACCGCTCGCACTTCCCGACCCAGCGGCAGCGCCGCGCGCTGGAACGCAAGCACGGTGGGCCGACCCGGGTGGGGGAGGCCGCGCCGCTGTACATGTTCCACCCGCTCGCCCCGCAGCGGGTCGCCGACCTGCTCCCCGAGGTACGGCTGATCTTCCTGCTCCGCGATCCGGTGGAGCGGGCGTACTCGCACTGGAAGGAGCGGCGTACCGAGGGGAAGGAGCCACTGGAGTTCGCCGAGGCGCTGGCGCGGGAGGAGGAGCGGACCGCCGGCGAGCGGGTGCGGCTGGTCGCGGAGCCGACGTACGTCAGCGAGGCGTACGACTGGTACACCTACCGGGCCCGGGGCCGTTACCTGGAACACCTCGAACCCTGGCTGGACCGCTTCGACCGGGAGCAGATGCTCGTCCTGCCCAGCGAGACGCTCTACCGGGAGCCGGCCGCCACGTACGCCCGGGTGCTGGACTTCCTCGGCCTGCCGCCGCACCAGCTCGCCCGGTTCGAGGTGTTCAACGACCGGCGCAGCAGCGCGATGGACCCGGCGGTCCGGGCGGAGCTGAGCACGTACTTCGCCCCGTACAACGACGCGCTGGCCGAGCGGCTGGGCATGGGCTTCGACTGGTCGCGTCCGTGAGTAGGCGGGCGTGTCACTGCCGATAAAACGGACATAAGCCCTCTAAGTTGGGCGAATGGCTCGTCGTTTGGTTGTGGTGGTCACCGTCCTGCTGACCATGGTGGTTCCCGTCGTCGCGCCCTCGTCGGCGCGCTCGGCACCGGCCGTGGTCGGCCGGTCCGCGCCCCCGGGGGTCGCGGTGGACGACTTCGCGCTCACCGCCGCGCCCGCGTCGGTGACGGTGACCGCGGGATACCCGGCCCGTTTCACCATCGGCACCACCGTCGTCTCGGGCGGATCGCAGCCGATCACCCTCCGGGTCACCGACCTGCCCGCCGGGGTCGGCGCCGTGTTCACCCCGGCCACCGTCGCGGCCGGTGAGTCCGCCCGTCTGGCCCTGCACACCTCGATCTCCACGCGTCCCGGCACCTTCGTCCTCACCGTCGAGGGCGTGGGCGCGTCGGTGGCCCGTCAGGTGGAGGTGCGGCTGGTCGTCCGCGCCGCACCGGTCGTCCGGGCCGCCTTCTACTACCCGTGGTTCCCCGAGGCGTGGCGGCAGCAGGGGCTGGACCCGTTCACCAACTACCGGCCCACCCGTGGCCTCTACCAGGTGGACGAGGCGACCGTCCGGTCCCAGGTCGCCGAGATGCGCGAGGGTTGGATCACCCTGGGCGTCGCCTCCTGGTTCGGCCGGGGCAGCACCACCGACCGGCACTGGCCGGCGATGATGGCCGGGGCCCGCAACACCGGCTTCTCCTGGGCCCCCTACTACGAACCGGAGAGCACCTCCCAGCCGGACGTCGAACGGATCACCGAGGACCTGCACTACCTGCGGGCCACCTACGGCGGGGCGCGCTCCCCGCTGGCCGTCCTGCCCGGCAAGGGGATGGTGGTCTTCGTCTACAACGCCAACGACCTGACCACCGAGCTGGGCTGCGCCACGGTGGACCGCTGGAACGCCGCCCGTGACCTGCTCGCCCGCCGCTACGGCGAGACCGTCCACGTCAACCTCAAGGTCTTCCCCGGCTTCCGGACCTGTGCCGGCACCCCGCGCGTCGACGGGTGGCACCAGTACGGTCCGGACCGCGCGGAGAGCGACTTCAGTGCCGCCCCCGGCGAGGGCTCGTACACCGTCTCGCCCGGCTTCTGGAAGGCGGGCCTGGCGTACGGGCAGGCGCCCTTCCTCGCCCGCAACCGGGACCGCTGGCGGTCCGGCCTGACCCGGATGAACGCCTCCGGCGCGCGCTGGCAGTTGATCACCACGTGGAACGAGTGGGGCGAGGGCACCTCGATCGAGGCGTCCTCCGGCTGCCGCAACCCGGTGCCGTCGGGGACCTGGTGCGACTGGAGCGGCGACGGGCTCTCCGAACCCGTCGCGGACCTGCGGGACGTGCCGCCCCCCGGTGCGCCGCCCTCCGCTGCGCCGGGGCGTTGATGTGCTGCGGAATGCGTCCGCCGAGTCGTCGTCCGGCCGCCGCGACCGGTGACTCCGGGCGTTTCCGGGTGGCCCTCGATGGATTACCCAAGCACGCCACGGCCACCCGTGAGGCCCGTCATGCGCCCGAATATGATTCGGATTTGGAATTTCTGCCGTCGACGTCGTTGCGCCGCTGTGGTTAATTGTTCAACCAGTCGCGACAATCTGATCTTCGTGGCGCTTGAGCTGGAGAAACGACCACAAAAACGTGAACGCGTCGCGACGGAAAACGCCTGCCCGCCTGTCGCGTTGTCGACTGTTCCCATAATGGACGAGCCCCATTCACCGCTCGTACGCTTCCGCTGCCCGAGCCATCAACCGGCGGATCTGGCGCAGTCGCGTCGGCGGTGACGATTTCCTCGAAAGAGAATTCCTCACGTGCTGCCCGCCGGTCGGACGAATGGCTCGATCAGCGTTCGGTTCGACCGTGAGGGGTGGGCATGACCAGAGCCGTACTCGATTCGGCCACCAGGCAGGCGCCGGACAGTCCCGCGGCGGTGCCGCAGGACCTCGGGGGGCCGGCCGACGACCGGCCACCCCGGCTGAGCGTCGTGGTGCCCACCCGGAACGAGGCGGAGAACGTACCCCTGCTGATCGCCCGGCTCATCCCGCTGGTCGCCCCGCTCGGTGCGGAGATCCTGGTGGTCGACGACAGCGACGACGACACCCCCGCCGTGCTCGCGCGCGCCGCGCTCGACGCCCCGCTGCCGGTGCGCCTGCTGCACCGACCCGCGCACGCGCGGACCGGTGGCCTCAGCGGGGCGGTCCTGCTCGGAGCCGGACACGCCAGGGGTGACTGGATCCTGGTCATGGACGCCGACCTCCAGCACCCGCCGGAGACCGCGGCGATGCTCGCCGCCATCGCCATGCGCCACGACGTGGACGTGGTGATCGGCACCCGGTACGCCGGCAACGGCTCCCGGGAGGGACTGGACGGCCCAGTGCGGGAGACCACCTCGTCCTGGGCGACCCGGCTGGTCAAGAGCTTGTTCCCGCGTCGACTGGCCACGGTCAGCGATCCGATGAGCGGCCTGTTCGCCGTACGCCGTGACGCGATCCGGCTGGACCGGATGAACCCGACCGGCTTCAAGGTCCTGCTGGAGTTGCTGGTCCGCCACCCGGGCGCGCGGGTCGCCGAGGTCGCGTACGAGATGGCGACCCGGCACGCCGGGCGCTCCAAGGCCTCACTGCGGGAGGGGCTGACCTTCCTGCGCCACCTGTCCCGGCTCCGGGGGCAGCGGCTGGTCGGCCAGATCCGCACCCGCCCCCGCACCCTGCGGGAACGCCTGCACGAACTCGGCCGCCTGGTCGCCTTCGGGCTGGTCGGCCTCTCCGGCATGGTGGTGAACACCGCCGTGCTCTGGTTCTGCTACGAACCCGCCCAGTTGCACCACCTGTTCGGCGCGGCGGTCGCCACCCAGGTCTCCACCTCGTGGAACTTCCTCCTGGTCGACAACCTCATCTACCGGCGCAACCGCCGGGCCGGGCTGCCCGCCCGCGCCACCCGCTTCTTCCTGCTCAACAACGCCCTGCTGCTGCTGCGCCTGCCGGTGCTCCAGGCACTGGTCTGGGCCGGGGTCGGGGTGCTGGCCGCCAACGCGGTCACCCTGGGCGCGCTCTTCCTGCTCCGGTTCCTGGTCAACGACCGGGTCATCTACACCGCCGACGACCGGGGCCGTCGCGACCCGGTGCGGATGCTGGTCGCCGTCGGCGGCACGGAGACGCTGCCCACGCCGTCGCGTCGTCGCTACCAGTACCTCAAGTACCGCTACGACGTCGCCGGTGTGGTCACCATCGGCTCCCAGATCCGCCTCCCCGAGCTGGAGTTCTTCCGCGCGCAGTGGGTGCCCGGGGCCGACGTGGACATCGCCGTCCGGGTCGCCGACGTGGGCGGACGCGGTCCGCAGCGGCGCGCGGCGATGACCCAGTACGCCAGCCAGTCGGTGCTGCGCTACGAGGAGCAGCTCGGCCGGCTCGGGGCGAACTTCCGCATCCAGCTCGGGCAGGCGATCGACATCCAGGTCGGCCCGCTGCTGGCCCGCTCCCCGCACGTGGTCTACACCAACATCATCGAGGCGTTGCTCCGCTTCGTGATGGTGTCCCGGGGGCACATGCTGCTGCACTCCGCCTGCGTCACCCTCGACGGCGTCGGGGTCATGCTCTCCGCGCTCACCGACACCGGCAAGACCGCCACCGTGCTGCGCCTGCTGCGCGACCACGGCGGGCTCTTCCTCTCCGACGACATGACCATCGTCCGGCCGGACGGCGTCGCGCTCTGCTTCCCCAAGCCGCTGACCATCAGCGCGCACACGCTGCGCGCGGTGCAGGCCCAGGACCTCACCCCCCGGGAGTGGCGGCGGCTCCAGATCCAGAGCCGCCTGCACTCCCGGGGCGGCCGGTCGCTGGCGCTGGCCCTGGCCCGCTTCAACCTGCCGATCATGGGCATCAACGCGCTCACCCAGCTGCTCGTCCCGCCGCCCAAGTACAGCGTGGACCGCCTGGTGCCGTGCCGGATGGGCACCAGCACCCGGGTGGAGGAACTCTTCGTCATCGAGCGGGGCGCGCCCGGGATCAGCGATCTCGACCCGACGGAAACCCTGGAACGGATGATCGACAACACCGACGACGCGTACGGCTTCCCGCCGTTCCGCTACCTCGCCCCCGCCATCACCATCGACGGTCAGGGCTACACCCAGCTCCGGCACCGGGAACGGGAGATCCTCGCCGGTTTCCTCTCCACGGTGCGGGGCCGGGTCGTCTCCTCGGACTGCTTCGGATGGGCCGACGAGATCCCCCGCCTGCTCCGCGAGGAGCGGGGCGAGGCGTCCCGCCGTGGCGGCGTACCGTCGCCGGTGTGGCCCCGGTGGGACGCCCACCTGGTCGCTACCGGGGGCGCCGGGTGAGCACGACCGGCACCTCTCCGACGACCCCACCCGGACAGCGGCTCGGAACGCTGCCGGCACCGTCGGCCGAATCCGACGGCGCGGCGGCGGCACCGGGGCGACCGGCCGCCACCCGGCGGCGCTGGGCCGCGCTCGGCGTCCTCACCGCGATCGCCGCGCTCGCCGCCGTCGTCCGGGCCTGGCAGCTCGACGCGCTCGGCTTCAACAGCGACGAGGCCGTGTACGCCGGGCAGGCCGCCTCCCTGGCCGGCAACCCCCGGTACGCCGACCTCTTCCCGGTCTTCCGCGCCCACCCGATGCTCTTCCAGGCGCTGCTGTCGCCGTTCTTCCGCGCCGGGGAGGTGGACGTCGTCGGCCGGGCGGTGGTGGTCGTCCTCGGCGTCGCCACCGTGCTCGCGGTCTACCCACTCGGCGCACGCCTCTACGGCCGGCGGGTGGGGCTGGTCGCCGCGCTCCTGCTGGCGGTCATGCCGTACCACGTGGTGGTGACCCGGCAGGTCCTCCTGGACGGACCGATGGTCCTCTTCGCGACGCTGACCCTCTACTGCCTGGTCCGGTTCGTGCAGGCGCAGCGGCTGGCCTGGTACCTGGCCACCGCCGCGATGCTCGGCCTGACCATGCTCACCAAGGAGACCAGCGTCGTCCTCGCCGGTGGCGTGTACGCCTTCCTCGCGCTCACCCCGATGGTGCGCCGGCCGGTGCGGGCCACGCTGGCCGCGCTGCCGGTGCTCGCCGCGATCTTCGCGGTGCACCCGCTCTCCCAGGCCCTCGCCGGACGCAGCAGCACCGGCCGCAACTACCTGGTGTGGCAGCTCTTCCGTCGGCCGAACCACCCGATGGACTTCTACCTGGACAACGTCCCGGCGGCGATGGGGGCGCTGGTGCTGGTGGCGGCGCTCGGCGGCCTCTGGTGGGCCCGCCGGCGCCGGTCCTGGCGGGAGACCCTGCTGCTCTGCTGGATCGGGGTGCCCGTGGTGTTCTTCCAGCTCTGGCCGGTCAAGGGCTTCCAGTACCTGCTGCCGGTCGCGGGGCCGCTGGTGCTGCTGGCCGCCCGGGCGCTGCTGACCCTGCCGGTGCCGACCCGGCTGATCCGGCGGGTGCGGTCGGCCCGGCTGGTCCCGGCGGTGCGGCTGGCCGCCGTGGCGGTGGTCGCGGCGAGCCTTCTCTGGCCCTGCTGGAACGCGGTCAACCACGCCGGCCGGACCACCTTCCTCGCCGGTTCCGGCGGGGTGCCCGGAGGCCGGGAGGCCGGCCGCTGGCTGGCGGCCAACACCCCGGAGGGCTCGGTGATCCTGACCGTCGGGCCGTCGATGGCGAACATCGTGCGCTACTACGGCAGCCGGCAGAGCTACGGGCTGTCGGTGAGCCCGAACCCGTTGCACCGCAACCCGTCCTACACGCCGCTGCACAACCCGGACGCCTCGTTGCGCGCCAACGACCTGCACTACGTCGTCTGGGACTCGTTCTCCGCCCGGCGCTCGACGTACTTCTCGGATCGGCTGCTGACCCTGGTCCGCCGGTACCACGGCCGGGTCGTGCACACCGAGTACGTCGACGGCCCCGACCGGACCCCGGTCCCCGTGATCATCATCTACGAGGTGCGCCCATGATCGACTTCGCCCGGAGCCGGGTACGCCGCTGCTCCCTCCGCCGTCCGCTCGGCGCGACGCTCGCCCTCCTGCTCGCCGCCGCCGCGCCGATCGCCGCCGCACCGGCCGTGGCCGCCGTGCCAACCGCCCTCGCCCCGACGGCCCTCGCCCCGGCCGGTGCGCCCGCCGTGACCGCCCCGGTCGCCGCCGCCCCGGACGGTCAGCCGGCGACCACCACCCCGATCCGGCACTTCGTCTACCTGATGCAGGAGAACCACACCTTCGACAACTACTTCGGCACCCGGCCCGGGGTGGACGGCATCCCGGAGGGCGTCTGCATGCCGGTGAAGCGCGGTCAGCCCGAACCCTGTGTCAAGCCGTTCCACATCGGTGACCGGGGTGCGATCGACCTGGACCACTCGGCCGAGGCGTTCCGCACCCAGTACAACGGCGGGAAGATGGACGGCTTCGTCGAGGGGGTGAGCAAGCAGGGCAAGGACGGCACCATGGCGATGGCCTACTACGACGACCGGGAGATGCCCTACTACTGGAACGTCGCCGACGAGTACGTCATCTTCGACCGCTTCTTCAGCTCGTCGAACTCGGGCAGCATCCGCAACCACATGTTCCGGGTCACCGGCGGGCCGGGCGCGTACGGCGACGCGGAGACCATCCCGGCGAGCGGCTGGGGGAACATCCCCACCATCTTCGACCGGCTGGAGGCGGCCGGCATCTCCTGGAAGTTCTACGTGCAGAACTACGACCCGACGATCACCTTCCGGACCCGTACCGCCGAGGAGGAGATCGACCGGGGCGCGCAGGTGATCTGGGTGCCGCTGCTGGCGTACGCCCGCTACATCGACGACCCGAAGCTGTCCAGCAAGATCGTCGACCTGGACGAGTACTACGAGGACGCGGCGAAGGGCGACCTGCCGGCGGTGGCGTTCGTCGCCCCGGCCGGCAACAGCGAACACCCGCCGGGCAACATCCGGGCCGGGCAGACCCTGGTCCGCTCCCTGCTGACCCAGCTCATGCGCTCCCCGGCCTGGGACTCCTCGGCGTTCTTCTGGTCCTACGACGACTGGGGCGGCTGGTACGACCACGTCACCCCGCCGCAGGTCGACAGGTACGGCTACGGCTTCCGGGTGCCCGCCCTGCTGGTCAGTCCGTACGCCCGGCGCGGGTACGTCGACTCCACCACCCTCGACTTCGCCTCGGTGCTCAAGTTCATCCAGGCCAACTGGGGACTGCGACCCCTGGCCGACCGGGACCGGAAGGCGGCGAACTTCCTCGGCGCGTTCGACTTCGAGTCGCCACCCCGCCCGGCGGTGCTGCTCGACGCCGAACGGAACCCGCCAGCGGTCCAACGACCCCGGCCGGAACCGGTCTACACCTCGTACGCCGTCGCGGTGGCCCTGGTTGGGGCGCTGGTCGCCACGGCGGCGCTGCGGGGACGGAGGTCGCGGTGACCGGGCCGCTCCGTCGCCTGCTCCTGCCGCTGGCCGTGGCGGCGGGTGTGCTGGGACTCACCCCGGTCGCCGCCGTGGCCGACGGTCCCGCCTCCCGCCGGCCGGGCGTGCTACGCATGCAGACCGTACCGCCGCTGGCCGGCGTCCAGGTCACCGTCGACGGCAGCACCGTGCGCTCCGACGTCCACGGGCGGATCTCCGTCCGGGTGCGGAACTTCCTCGGTCTCGCCGACCGGATCGCGGTCGCCCCGGCGGCCGTCAGCTCCGACCGGCGGGTGGTCTTCGACCGCTTCCGGGGCAGTCCGGACGCCGGGGTGCACCGGGTCGTCGAGGTCGGGCTGCGGACCATCCGGCGGGTCTCGTGGAGTTTCGTCGAGCGGCTGGGCACCCCGGTCCCGGCCCAGCGGATCACCACGATGCGGCTGCGCAGCAGCACGGGGGAGATCCACGAGCTGAGCGGGGCGGACCTGACCCGGCCCCGCTGGGTCGCCGAGAGCCGTACCCAGCAGGGCCCGCGCGGGCTGGCGTCGAAGCAGCTCTACTACGCGGTGGACAGCGTGATCGTGGACGGCACCTCGGTGGTGAACCGGGCCGCGCAGCGGTTCGTGCCGTGGACCCAGCAGGCGTGGGTCATCGAGCTGCTGTTCTTCAAGGTCACCTTCAGCGCGGCGGACATGGTCTTCAGCCGGCGGGCCGGGGACGGCGTGGAGCTGACCCGGGCGGACGGCCGGGTCGAACGGCTCGGGTTCGCCGGCGACGGCACCGTCCTCGTCCCCGACCTGCCCCGGGGCACGTACGAGGTGAAGGTCGCCGGTGGTGGCGTCTCCTTCGGACGTCCGGTCAGCATCAGCCGCGACCAGCAGGTGGTGCTCAGCGTGATCAGCCCGCTCGACCTGAGCCTGGTGGTCCTCGGCGTGCTGGCCGTGGCGCTCGGCCTGGTCCTGGTCGGCCGCCCGCACCTGTGCCGGGCGCTCGTCCGGCTGCCCCGCCCGTCCTGGCCGTCTCGGCCGTCCTGGCTCCAGCTACCCGTTCCCCGGCGCCGCGCGGCTCCGACGGACCCGGCGGACCCGGTGGCTCCGGCGGACTCCGGAGCGGGCGTGCCCGAGCAGCCGGTCCCCGTCCCGACGGCACCCGCGACCCGCTCCTCGGAGGCGAACGGCGCGGCCGCCGGGATGCCGGAACGCCCGGCCGGCCGGAGCGGCGGCCGTCGCGGTGCGGCCGTCGCGGTCGTGGGGCTGGTGGCGCTGCTGGTCCCGCTGCCGGTCGCTGACCGGTCGGCCGCCGCCGCCCCGCCGCCGGTCACCGACCGGCTGGCCGCCGCCCCGCCGCAGAAGGCTCCGTGGACGGCTCCCGCCGACGCGCCGGTCGGCGCGCCACCCTGGGCCCCGGTCCCGGCGCAGGAGGTCGCCGCCGCGGCGGGCCGGGCCTCCGCCGGGGAGTCCGCCCCGGTGCCCGTGCTCGCCTACTACTACATCTGGTTTAACCCGAGCTCGTGGAACCGGGCCAAGACCGACTACCCGCTGCTCGGGCGGTACTCCAGCGACGACACCGAGATCCTGCGCCGGCACGTCCGGATGGCCAAGGCCGCCGGCATCGACGGGTTCCTGGTCTCCTGGAAGCGCACCCCGCAGCTCGACGCCCGGCTCGCCGCACTGGTCGACATCGCCCGGCGGGAGGACTTCAAGCTCGGCATCGTCTACCAGGGGCTCGACTTCGCCCGTGACCCGTTGCCGTTGGCGACGGTCCGCGCGGACCTGGGGCACTTCGCCGACCGGTACGCCACCGAGCCGGTGTTCGACATCTTCGACCGGCCGGTGGTGGTCTGGACGGGCAGCGAGAAGTTCACCGCCGAGCAGATCGACGACACCGTCGGGCAGGCCCGTCGCCGTCTGCTCGTGCTCGGCAACGCCAAGAACGTCGACGCGGTGGCCGACACCCGTGGCGTGCTGGACGGTCACGCGTACTACTGGTCCTCCGCCGATCCGGTCAAGGAGAAGACCGACCGGAAGCTGGCCGCCATGTCGGAGGCGGTCAAGCACACCGGTGGACTCTGGATCGCCCCGGTCGCACCCGGCTTCGACGCGCGGATGATCGGCGGCCGGCGGGACGTGGACCGGCGCGACGGCGACACGCTGCGCGCCTCGTTCGCCGCCGCCCGCCACTCCGCGCCGGACGCCCTCGGGGTGATCAGCTGGAACGAGTTCAGCGAGAACACCCACATCGAGCCGAGTGAACGGCACGGCGAGACGTACCTGGACGTCCTCGCCGACCTGCTCGGCCGGACCGTCGACCACGACGTGCTGTTGGAGAGCCACGCCACCTCCGACGAGAAACCGTGGGGGCTGCCCGCCTGGGCGGCGCTGCTCTCCACCGTCGCCGTGGCGGCCGTACCGCCCCTCTGGCTGGTGTACCGCCGACGCCGGACCCGGCCCGCGGTCACCCCACCGACCCAGCGGGGCGCCGCCCCGCAGGTGGATCCAGTGGACCTCTGAGGCCCCGTCCCGGGTGTCGACGCCGACACCCGCGACGGGGCCGCCGGGGCCGGTGAGGAGAAAACAGAACATGATGCGGACGACACGTGGCCGGCTGGTCCGGCCGACGGTGGCGGTGCTCGGGTCGGTCATCGTGGCGGCCTTCGGGCCCGTCACCCCGGCAGCCGCCGCGACACCCCACGCACTGCCTCCGGTGACCGCCCCGGCCCCGACCGCCGACGCCCCGGCTGGGGTGGCCGCCCCGGCCCGGGGCCACGGTCCGGCGACCGGCGACGCGCCGGTCGGGCAGGCGACGGTCACCCCGGTGGCCGACGCCTGGGTGGACAGCATGGACCCGGCGGCCAACCACGGCACCGGTGGCTACCTGAAGGTGGACGGCCTGCCCGTCGCGGTGGCGTACCTCCGCTTCGACGTGCGCGGCGTCGACCCCGAACCATCCGCGCTGCTCCGCTTCCACGTCGAGACCGCCAGCAGCACCGGCGTGGAGGTCCGCGCGGTCGGCGACGAACCCTGGCAGGAGACGACCCTGACGTACCACGACGCGCCGCCCGTCGGCACGGTGGTCGGCAGCAGCGGGCCGGTCGAGGCCGGCACCTGGGTGTCGGTGGACGTCTCGGCGCTGGTCAGCGGCGACGGCCCGGTCACGTTCGCGTTGACCACGGGCAACGACACCGCCGTCCGGATCACCAGCCGGGAGGGGACGGCCAAGCCGGAACTGCTCGTGCCGGCTCCACCCCACCCGTCGCCGTACCTGGTCAGCCGGATCGGGTCGGTGACCTACCAGGCGGTCTCCCAGGTCACCGGGCACACCTACACCGGCCGGCTGAAGGCGGTGGTGGAGAGCGCGGTCACCGAACTCGACGGCCGGGGCGGCGGGACCGTCCAGTTCGGCGCTGGCACCTTCGACTTCGGCGCGGAGTTCCTCAAGCTCGTCCAGATCGACAACATCGTCTTCGCCGGGGCCGGCATGGACCTGACCCTCATCCGCAACTACAGCAGCGCCAGCGCCGACACCGAACCGTTCAACACCAAGGGGGCGGTCGGGATGGTCGTCCGGGACCTCACCGTCGCGGCGGGCGGCCCGGCCCGGTCCACCAGCGACGCTCTCGACTTCGACGACGGTGTCGACGTGCTGGTGGAGCGGGTCCGGGTGAGCGCCGCCCGGGGCCGTGGCATCGTCTTCGACGGCAAGAACCAGGGCTGGAGTTCCACCGGGAACACCGTGCGGGACTGCATCATCACCGGCGCGGCCAGCGACGGCATCGAACTGCTCGCGGCCAGCCGCAACACGATCAGCGGCTGCCAGATCCACCACGTCGCCGGGCACGGCATCCAGATCAACCGATCCTCGGCGGACGCCGACCAGCCGAACAAGACCTCCGACCGGAACGTGCTGACCGGGAACGTCATCGACGAGGCCGGCCTGGACGGCGTCAACGTCGACGGGGGAGAGGCCAACCAGATCCTGAACAACCGCGTCACCAACAGCTCCGCCGTCACGTCCGGCCGGGACGGCATCCGGATCACCACTCCCACCGAGGTCGCCTGCGCCGAGAACATCGTCGCCGGCAACGTGGCCACCGACCACCAGGCGACCAAGACCCAGCGCTTCGGCCTGAACATCACCACGAGCCGCTGCCTGGCCACCGTGGTCGGGCCGGGCAACGACTTCACCGGCAACCTCTCCGGTGGGATCCGCGACCTCGGCACCGGCACCGTCTACCAGTGACCCGTACGCCGGAGGGGACCCTCGCCCGGCGGAGGATCCCCTCCGGCGACCCACCCCGGCACCCGCGACCTCTCCCTGACCCGCTCCGAAGCCGGCCGTGGCCGTCGGCCGCCGGGTAGCGTCGGGATCATGCGCTACGTGCCGGTCGACACGCCCAAGCCCATTTCCAAGATTGGTCTCGGTACCTGGCAGTTCGGCTCCCGGGAGTGGGGCTACGGCCCGGAGTACGAGCAGCGGGCCGCGCAGATCGTCCGGCGGGCGCTCGACCTCGGGGTCACCCTCTTCGACACCGCCGAGCTCTACGGATTCGGCCGCAGCGAACGGATCCTCGGCGCGGCGCTCGGCAACGACCGGTCGACGGCCGTGGTGGCCACCAAGGTGTTCCCGGCGTTCCCGATCGCTCCGGTCGTGCAGCAGCGGGCGGTCGCCTCGGCCGCCCGGCTCGGCGTCCACCACATCGACCTCTACCAGGTGCACCAGGCGAACCCGGTGGTCGGCGACCACACCACCATGCGCGGCATGCGCGCGTTGCAGGACGTCGGCCTGGTCGGCGAGGTGGGCGTGAGCAACTACAGCCTCCGCCGGTGGCAGTTCGCCGAGATCGCCCTCGGCCGGCGGGTGCTGAGCAACCAGGTCCGCTACAGCCTCGTCGACCGGGGCCCGGAGGACGACCTGCTGCCGTACGCCGAACGGACCGGCCGGATCGTGATGGCGTACAGCCCGCTCGCCCAGGGCTTCCTCTCCGGGCGGTACGACGCGGCGAACCCGCCGACCGGGGCGGTCCGCAGGGCGAACCCGTACTTCCTGCCGGAGAACCTGGAACGCGGGGCCGCGCTCGTCGACACGCTGCGCGAGGTGGCCGACGCGCACGACGCCACGCCCAGCCAGATCGCCCTCGCCTACCTGCTGCACCACCCGAACGTGGTGGCCATCCCCGGCGCGTCCAGCGTCGAGCAGATGGAACGCAACGCCGCCGCGGCCGAGATCGACCTCACCGACGGCGAGTACGACGCCCTGCTCACCGCCGCCCGCAACTTCCAGCCGATCACCGGCCTGGCCGCGCTGCCCCGCCTCCTGAGGGCCCGTACCATCCGCTGAGGTGCCTGCAAGGGCCCCTTACTACCGCTTTTTGATAAGCAAGGGACCCCTGCAACCACACCAGAGGCGGAACCCAGCTGATCCGTCAGCCACTGCGGGTGTCGTCGTCGGCTCCGGCCACGGCGTGCAGGTAGTCGCGGGCGGCGGCCACCGCCGGGCAGTCCGGCACCCGGCACACCGGACAGCGGCCGTCGGCAGCGGGCTGGTGGTCGCGGAGGATCCAGCGGGCGGTCAGGCTGAGCCGGTTGCGGATCTGGGCGAGAGACCGGAACGGCGCGATCATCTCAACCGATTCCGAGCGCCGAGGCCAGGCGCGTGACGCCGGCACCGGCGGGTCCGCCGCGCACGACCCCGGCGATCACCGTACGGGCGGCACGCCGGGCGCGGGTCTCGGCCGGCGCGATACCGTCCGCCTCGACCAGCAGGCGTCCGGCCCGGTCAAGGTCACCGAGCAGGAGGTACGCCCGCGCGGCATCGATCAGGTGCGCGGCCCGGTGCCCGGCGGGCAGCCGTGCCCATCCGCCCCGGCGGGTGACCTCCTCGTGCCGGGCGACCGCCTCCGCGACGTCGCCGAGGTCGACAGCCACCGCGACCCGGGCCAGGGCGACGGTGGTCGGGCCGAACGTCGTCCGGTGGTGGTCGTGACCGTCGCCGACCTGCTCGGCGAGGTCGGCCGCCCGGTCGGTCAGCGTCCGGACGCGATGTGCGTCACCGCAGGTCGCGGCGGCCAGGGCGGCTTCGAGCAGCAGCGTCCCGAGGACCGACAGGCGATCCGCCGGTGCCTTCTGCGGGGCCGGTGGTGCGATCCACCGGGCGGCGGTGACCGTCGCGGCGTGGGCGAGGCGACCCCGGCCGAGGGCCCGTAACGCCTGGCCCAGGGGAATCGCGGCGACGGCGGCCCGCAGCGGGTCGCCCCCGGCGGCGGTCATCGCCCGGTCCGCCGCGAGCCAGGCCAGGTCGGGTTCGCCGACCTTCACCAGCACGGACGCGGTGAGCCGGTACACCTGCACCAGCACCCCGGCCTCGTCGTGGCCGGTGCGCCGGGCGTCGCCGAGCAGGTCGGGCAGCAGCCGCAGCAGGTACGGATAGTCGGCGTGCTGGTAGGTCAACCAGGCGTGCCCGACCCGGCGGTCCAGCTCGGCGGGTGCTGGTATCGGCCGGAGGGCGGGCGGGCCGGGAGAAAGGTCGTGACGGGCGAGTGCGGCCCGCACCGCGTCGATCCCGTCGACGGCGGCGGTGACGGCCGGGGGTGCGGCGGTACGGCCGATCAGCACCGCCGGGTCGACGCGCAGCACCTCGGCGACGTCCTCGATCACCGATACCCGGTCCAGGGCGCGCACGCCCCGCTCCACCTTGTCCACCCAGCTCTTGGACTTTCCGAGCCGGTCGGCGAGCACCTGTTGCGTCATCCGCCGTCGAGCCCGCCACTGCGCCACCCGACGCCCGACCGGCATCTCACCCCCGCGCACGACACCACCACCGCGCGGAACCGGTCGTGAACTGGGTCGACGACTCCGGCCAATGGCCACGGTTGACCGTCAGCCGCTGCTGGGCACGGCAGGGCAGCGGGGCCCCGCACCGGCCGATCCGCCGCCACCTCCACCACGACCAGACCGGCCGATGCCCTCCGACCGAGGCGATCAGGCGTCCTCTCGTTGCGTGTCGGCATTCAGCCGGTAATTTCCACCTCTCCCGTTGCCTGCTGAACCGGTCTGATTTGGTGCGGAAGGCCATGCGTTCTCCTGCCGGTCCGTTCTTGGACGCCGTGGATGCCCGTCCAGCGGAACGCCTGGCCAGGCATCCACGGCGGTGGGGCCTCCGGCCGCCAAGCTGAGCGACCCCACGAGCAACTTAAGACGCAATGTGCGCATAGTCAACAGCTCATGACGCATGGCGTTGTAAGTCGGTCGCTACCTGTGATCTGCTTGGACCAGCCGCCAAGCTGGGAGCACCACGAATGTCAGAAGCCGCTTACCTCCAGGTCGCCAGGGACATCCGCGACCAGATCAGCTCCGGTCGACTGAAGCCGGGCGACAAGTTGCCCTCCTTCTCCGCGCTCTGCGCGCACTACGACGTCAGCAACACCGTGATCCGGGCGGCCATGCTGCTGCTGAAAGCCGAGAAGCTGATCGACGGCCGCCAGGGCAAGGGCGTCTACGTGGTAGATCGATCGTCCGACTAGGCGGAATCGGTGGTGGGCCGAGAACGCACCGGCTGACGATGGATGCCTCGAAGATCATTGAACCGTTCGGTGGTCCCCCGTCAGGGCGAGGCGGAGGAAGAGGTACCGGGAGTGGTCCGGTCCCGGCCGGGACCCTCCGTCCGGTCGCCATCCGTACCGCTGGTAGAAGGCCAGCGCGCGGGTGTTGCGTTCCCAGACCTCGATGAGGCCAAGAGACAGCCCGGCGTCCGCCAGGTAGTCGAGGAAGGTGCCGTGCAGGACGCCGCCGATGCCGTTTCCCCACCTGCCGGGAACGACGTGGATCTGGTAGAGCTGACCGGCCCGGCTGGTGTCCGGGGCGGATTCGAGCGGCGGTCCCATCGCGGCCACGCCGACGATCTCGTGCCCGACCGTGGCACAGAGCACGCGTTTGTGGGGTGACTCGATCGCCTCGGTCCAACCGGTGCGCTGGTCCTCCCGTACCGTCGGAGTCTGGACGGCGTCGGCAGCCAGCCCGCCTGCCTGGTAGTACGCGAGCCGAGCCCGGGTGTGCAGGTCGACGATCTGCGCCAGGTCGGCGAGCATGGCGTACCGAGTGACGACCGGATCGTTCATGCTTGCACTCCCTGGGTGGCGGTCGATGTGGTGAACGTTGTGGGACGGATTTTCGACGTACGGCTCGTGCGACGGAACGTTCCCCAGCGTGAGCTAGCTTTGGTCGGGTGACTGCGCCTTCCCAGGTACCTCCGGTTCCCCCGGCCGATCTGCCCGGCACGCTCGGCGAGCTGCGCGCGGCCGGACACCAGCACCGTACGGTCAAGCAGGAACTTCGCGACAACCTCCTCGCCCGGATGCGGACGGGCGGCGACCGCTTCCCCGGCATCGTCGGCTACGACGACACCGTACTGCCCGAGGTCGAGCGGGCGCTGCTCGCCGGACACGACCTGGTGCTGCTCGGTGAGCGGGGCCAGGGCAAGACCCGGCTGATCCGGAGCCTCGCCGGGCTGCTCGACGAGTGGACGCCGGTGATCCCCGGTTCGGTGCTCAACGAGCACCCGATGCACCCGCTCACCCCGGCGTCCCGGACGGCGGTCGCCGAGGCCGGCGACGACCTGCCGATCGGCTGGCTGCACCGCTCGATGCGGTACGGCGAGAAGCTCGCCACCCCGGACACCAGCGTCGGCGACCTGATCGGCGACGTCGACCCGATCCGGATCGCCGAGGGCCGGTCGCTCGGTGACCCGGAGACCATCCATTTCGGATTGGTGCCCCGGACGAACCGGGGGATCTTCGCCGTCAACGAGCTGCCCGACCTGGCCGAACGGATCCAGGTGGCGCTGCTCAACGTGCTGGAGGAGCGGGACATCCAGGTCCGCGGCTACCAGCTCCGGCTGCCGCTGGACCTGCTCCTGGTGGCCAGCGCCAACCCGGAGGACTACACCAACCGCGGCCGGATCATCACCCCGCTGAAGGACCGCTTCGGCGCGGAGATCCGTACCCACTACCCGCTGGACCTGGATCTGGAGCTGGCGCTGATCCGGCAGGAGGCGCAGCTCGTCGCCGAGGTGCCGGAGCACGTGCTGGAGGTGCTGGCCCGGTTCGCCCGGGTGGTGCGCGAGTCGCCCTCGGTCGACCAGCGATCCGGGGTCTCCGCCCGGTTCGCCATCGCCGCCGCCGAGACGGTGGCCGCTGTCGCCCTGCGCCGCGCCGGCCTGCTCGCCGCCTCCGCCTCCGCCTCCGCCTCCGCCTCCGCCTCCGCCCCTGGCTCCGCCCCCGGCCCGTCTGAGGTGCCTGCAGGGGCCCCCTCCTCATCAAAAAGCGGTAACAGGGGACCCCTCCTTCCACCTCAGCCACCCCGGCCAGCAGCTCTACCGACTCAGCCGGTGGCGCGTGTCGGGGACGCGGCGTCGGTGGTGAGCACGCTGCGGGGCAAGGTGGAGTTCGAGAGCGGCGAGGACGGCCGGGAGGCGGAGATCCTCGCCCACCTGCTGCGGACCGCCACCGCCGAGACGTTCCGCGCCCGGCTGGCCGGGATCGACCTGTCCGGCTTCACCGCGCTGGTCGCCGACGACGCGGTCATCGAGACCGGTGAGCTGGTGGGGGCGACGGAACTGCTGGCCCAGGTGGGCACCATTCCGGGGCTGGCCAAGGTGCTGGACCGGCTCGGCCTGGGCGACGCGCCAACCCCGGACGAGGCCGCCGCCGGGGTCGAGTTCGTGCTGGAGGGGCTGCACCTGACCCGTCGGCTCGGCAAGGACGTCACCGACGACGGTCGGACCCGCTACGGCGGCCAGGGCTGAGCCCGGACATGGCTGGCAACCGGTTCCGGTACGGGCAGTGGCGGGGCGGGCCGGACCCGCTCGCGCCCCCGTACGACGTACGGGCGGCGGTCGACCAGGTCGGCGCGGAGGTGCTGGCCGGCGGGAGCCTGCGCGAGGCGCTGCGGAACCTGCTGCGCCGGGGCCCGCAGGAGCGGCGCGGCCTGGACGATCTGGCCGCCCGGGCGCGCCGGCTGCGCCGCGAGGCGCTGCGCCGGGGTGACCTGGACGGAGCGGTGACCCGGGCCCGGGCCCTGCTCGACCAGGCGCTCGCCGCCGAGCGGGACGAGTTGCGCGGGCGGGACGGCGACGACGCCCGGTTCGCCGAGGCGATGCTGGACAACCTGCCCCGCTCCACGGCCCGCGCGGTGGAGGAGCTGGCGGCGTACGACTGGGCCAGCGACGAGGCGCGGCAGACGTACCAGCGGATCCTCGACGGGCTGCGCGGCGAGGTGCTGGAGCAGCGCTTCGCCGGGCTGCGGGACGCCGCGCGGGCCGCCGCCGACCCGCGGGTGCAGCAGCAGCTCGCCGAGATGATGCGTGATCTCAACGACCTGCTGGCGCGGCACGCCCGCGCGGAGGACACCACCGACGCGTTCGCCGAGTTCATGCGCCAGCACGGCGACTTCTTCCCGGAACAGCCGCGCGACGTCGACGAGCTGGTCGACGTGCTGGCCCGGCGGTCGGCGGCGGGGGAACGGCTGCTGCGGTCGCTGTCGGACCGGCAGCGCGAGGAGCTGGCCGGGTTGATGCGGCAGTCCCTCGGCGACCGGCTCTCCGGTGAGCTGGCCGCGCTCGACGCCAACCTGCGGGCGCTGCGGCCGGACCTGGGCTGGTCGCGGGGCGAGCGGGTCCGGGGCGACCAGCCGTTAGGTTACGGCGAGGCGGCGTCCGCGCTCGGCGAGATCGGCGAGCTGGACGACCTGCTCGACCAGCTCGGCCAGGAGCATCCGGGGGCGACCCTGGACGACGTCGACGTGGAGGCGGTCGCCCGTACGCTCGGGCGGGACGCCGCCGACGACGTACGCCGGCTGCGGGAGCTGGAGCGGGAACTGCGCCGGCAGGGTTGGGTGAGCCGGACCCCGGACGGCCTGACGTTCAGCCCGAAGGCGCTGCGCCGGCTCGCCGGCACCGCGCTGCGCCGGGTCTTCGCCGACCTGACCGCCGGGCCGCGCGGCCAGCACGACCTGCGGTCCGCCGGGGCGGCCGGCGAGGTCAGCGGGGCGTCGCGACCCTGGCAGTACGGCGACGAGCAGCCGCTGGACGTGGTGCGGACCCTCACCCGGGCGGTCCACCGGGCCGGGCCGACGGTGCCGGTGCGGCTCGCGGTCGAGGACTTCGAGGTGATGGAGACCGAGCGGCGGGCCTCGGCGGCCGTGGCGCTCTGCGTCGACCTCTCCTTCTCGATGGTCTCCGAGGGACGCTGGGGGCCGATGAAGCAGACCGCGCTGGCCCTGTCCCACCTGGTCGCCACCCGGTTTCCCCAGGACGCCCTCCAGATCGTCGGCTTCGGGCGGGCGGCGCTGCCGTTGAGTCGACAGGAGCTGGCGGCGGTCGAACCGGACATGGTCCAGGGCACCAACCTCCAGCACGCGCTGCGGCTGGCCGGACGCCACCTGCGCCGGCACCCGGGGGCGGAACCGGTGGTGCTGGTGGTCACCGACGGCGAACCGACCGCCCACCTGGACCCGGACGACGGCGAGCCGGTCTTCCACTGGCCGCCGCTGCGCGAGACCGTCGACGCCACCATCCGGGAGGTGGACCGGCTGACCCGGTACGGGGCGACGTTGAACATCTTCATGCTCGGCGAGGACCCGGGGCTGCGCCGGTTCATGGACGCGGTGGCCCGCCGATCGAAGGGGCGGCTGTTCACCCCGGACACCGACGACCTCGGTGAGTACGTGGTCTCCGACTACCTGCGCGCCCGCCGGGGCCGCCGCTGACCTGTCCGGGGCCGGTCCACCGGCGCTGACCGTCCCCGGCCGCCGCGGACCGGCGAATCGCCGTGCCGCCGCGTCGTCGACGCCTACGCTGGGCGGATGGAGACCGCGGAGCTGCGCCGGGCGTACGACGCCCTGCTCGCCGAGGTCGAGACAGGCGGATTCGGGCCGCCCGGGGACGGCGGACTGAGCGCCGAGCAGATCGTGGCCCACCTGGCCGTCAACGACGAGCTGCTGAGCGGGGCGACCGAGGCGGTGCTCGCCGGCTCGACGTACGCCTACTACGACCTGGAGGACATCCACCGCCCGCAGCTCGACGCGATGGTCGTCCGGCACGGCGGCCTGGCCGGGCTGACCACCCTGTTCCGGGAGACCAGCCGGCGGCTCTGCGCGCTGGCCGACCAGCTCGGCCCGGCGGCGCAGACGCTTGTCGAGACCCACCTGCGGGAGGGGTTCGAGCTGCGGGTGGACGAGGCGCTGCCCTGGGGCCGGACCCTCGACCTGCACGGCCGGGTGCACCTGCCGCTGCACCTGGCCGAGCTGCGCGCCCTGCGCCCCAGCGGCTGACCGGCCCGGTGTGGCTGACCCGCCGGGCCGGTCCCGGTGCCGTCACTCGACGACGGTGACGTCCTTCCAGAAGGCCACCCGGTCGCGGACCATCTCCGCCTCCGGCTTCGGGTCCGGGTAGTACCAGACGGCGTCGGCGCTGGTCCGGCCGCCGTGTTCCAGGCTGAGGTAGGAGGCGGTGCCCTTCCAGGGGCAGCGGGTGTGGGTGGCGGAATCGCGGACGACGTCCTGGCGCAGCGCGGCCCGGGGGAAGTAGTGGTTGCCCTCGACCACCACCGTGTCGTCGCTCTCGGCGATCACCAGGTCGTTCCAGATGGCTTTCGGCATCTGTCCAGGCTATGCCCCGCCGGTCGCCCGAACCATCGTGACCTGCTCGCGGTTCACGCGCCCGGGCGGCGGGCCGACCGGCCGATCGGGAAGGGAAAAAGCAAAGGCAAGGAGGTCATTCGCTCCTTGCCACTCTCAACATATATCGCACCGGGGGCCTTGCCACAAGACCCGGGTCGTACCGCAGGCTGGCCGAATTCCTTTTTCCTCGAATGGGAGTCTCATGATCGACGTGATCGTGGTCGGCGCTGGTCCGACCGGGTTGATGCTGGCCAGCGAATTGCGGCTGCACGGTGTGCACGCGCTCGTGGTGGAGAGGGAGCCGGAGCCGCCCCGGTATGTCCGCGCGCTCGGACTGCACGTACGCAGTATCGAGGTGATGGACCAGCGTGGTCTGCTGGAGCGGTTCCTCGCGCACGGCCAGCAGCACCCGGTCGGCGGTTTCTTCGCCGGCATCGTCAAGCCCGCGCCTGAACTGGACACCGCGCACGGCTACGTCCTCGGCATCCCGCAGCCCGTCACCGACCGCCTGCTGGCCGAGCGCGCCAGCGAACTCGGTGCCGAGATCCGGCGCGGCTGCGAGCTGGCCGGGCTGCGCCAGGATGACCACGGGGTGACCGTCGAGCTGGCCGACGGCACGCGGTTGCGCTCGCGCTACCTCGTCGGCTGCGACGGCGGTCGCAGCACGGTCCGCAGGCTGCTCGGCGTCGGCTTCCCCGGCGAGCCCGCCAGGGTCGAGTGGCTCCTGGGCGAGATGGAGGTGACGGCGTCACCCGAGACGGTGGCCGCCGCGGTGGCCGAGGTCCGCGAGACCCACAAGGGGTTCGGCCTCGGGCCCTTCGGGGAGGGGGTGTACCGCGTCGTCGTGCCCGCGGCGGGGGTGACCGGGGACCGCTCGGTCCCGCCGGGCATCGAGGAGTTCCGGCACCAGCTGCGGGTGTACGCCGGCACCGACTTCGGCGTGCACTCACCGCGCTGGCTGTCCCGCTTCGGCGACGCCACCCGGCTGGCCGAGCGCTACCGCGCCGGCCGGGTGCTGCTGGCCGGCGACGCGGCGCACGTCCACCCGCCGATGGGCGGGCAGGGGCTCAACGTCGGCATCCAGGACGCGTTCAACCTCGGCTGGAAACTGGCCGCCGAGGTCAACGGCTGGGCACCGGACGGGCTGCTGGACAGCTACCACACCGAACGGCATCCGGTGGCCGCCGACGTGCTGGACAACACCCGTGCACAGGCCGTGCTGCTCTCCGTCGAACCGGGCCCGCAGGCGGTGCGCCGGCTGCTGGCGGAACTGATGGACTTCGAGGACGTCAACCGGCACCTGATCGAGAAGATCACCGCGCTCGGGGTCCGCTACGACTTCGGCGAGGGGCACGAGCTGCTCGGCCGGCGGATGCGGGACGTCACGCTGAGCCGGGGGCGCCTCTACGAGCTGACGCACGGCGGCCGCGGGCTGCTGCTCGACCGGACCGGTCGGCTCTCGGTGGCGGGCTGGGCGGACCGGGTCCACCACGTCGTCGACGGCAGCGGGGAACTGGGCGTGCCCGCCGTGCTGCTTCGGCCGGACGGCCACGTGGCCTGGGTCGGCGACGACCAGGCGGATCTCCTCGCCCATCTGCCACGGTGGTTCGGCACCGCCGCCGGCTGACCGCGCGGTCGTGGTCCGAAAGGGTGTCGGACCTGGGAGAACCCATCGTGGACAACCAGCGGGACGGCCGTGACCGGCGTAGGGTGACGGCGTGTGTGCGTTGCGTGTGGATAGGGCTGGTGACCTGCGGGAACAGTCCGGTGACCGGCACGGCCGGGCGGTCGGGGCGCTCCGCCGGTCGTACGCGGCGGTGCCGGCCGGCGAACCGGTCCGGCTGGCCAAGCGGACCTCCAACCTGTTCCGTCCCCGGGCGGCCACCGCGTCCCCCGGACTGGACGTCGGCGGCCTGACCGGGGTGCTCGGGGTCGACCCGGTTGCCCGTACCGCCGACGTGCAGGGCATGTGCACCTACGAGGACCTGGTCGCGGTCACCCTGCCACACGGGCTGATGCCGCTGGTGGTGCCGCAGTTGCGCACCATCACCCTGGGTGGGGCGGTGACCGGCCTCGGCATCGAGTCGACCTCCTTCCGCAACGGCCTGCCGCACGAGTCGGTGGTCGAGATGGACGTCCTCACCGGTTCCGGTGACCTGCTCACCACCGGCCCGGACGGCCCGTACGCCGACCTCTTCGCGGCCTTCCCGAACTCGCTGGGCAGCCTCGGTTACGCCACCCGGCTGCGGATCGGGTTGCAACCGGTGCGCCGGTACGTCGCCCTGCGCAACGTCCGCTTCACCGACCTGGACGCGCTGGTCGACGCGATCGGCGAGGTGACCGCCACCCGGGCCTGGGCGGGCCGTCCGGTCGACGCGATGGACGGGGTGATGTTCGCCCCGGACGAGGCGTACCTGGTGCTCGCCACCTTCACCGACGACGCGCGCCCGGCCGTCGACGGGCCTCCGGTGGGCGGGGCCGGCCCGCTCGGCGGCGGGCGGCCGGGCGGTGGCCGGGGTGGGCCGGCCAGCGACTACACCGGCCGGGAGATCTACTACCGGTCGTTGCGCCGGCGGGACCGTGACCTGCTGACCATCCACGACTACCTCTGGCGCTGGGACACCGACTGGTTCTGGTGCTCCCGGGCGTTCGGCGCGCAGCATCCGGTGGTGCGCCGGCTCTGGCCGGCCCGCTGGCGGCGCAGCGACGTCTACCACCGCCTGGTCCGGCTGGAGCACCGGTACGGCGTCGTCGCCCGGGTGGACCGCTGGCGCGGTCGGCCGCCCCGTGAGCGGGTGGTGCAGGACGTGGAGATCCCGCTCGCCGGCACCGCCGACTTCCTGCGCTGGTTCGCCCGCGAGGTGGGCATGTCGCCGGTCTGGCTCTGCCCGCTGCGGCTGCGCGAGCCGGCCGGGCCGGGCTCGGCCCGGGTCTGGCCGCTGTACCCGCTGCGCCCCGGCGAGACGTACGTCAACGTCGGGTTCTGGGGCACCGTGCCCATCACCGGGGGGGCCGCCGACGGTGACGTCAACCGGGCCGTGGAGCGGGCGGTCGCCCGGGCCGGCGGACACAAGTCCCTCTACTCCGACGCGTACTACGACCGGACGGAGTTCGACCGGCTCTACGGCGGGGCCGCGTACCGCGCCGTCAAGGACCGCTACGACCCGCAACACCGGCTCACCGGACTCTACGAGAAGGCGGTGGCACGACAGTGAGCCTGATCGACCGTGAACAGGGGACGGTGGGCGTCCCCTCCGTACCGCCGGCACGTCGCCGGCCGTCCGGGCCGACCGTGGCCGACGTCGTGCGCGCCGTCACCGCCGGGCCCCTGCCGGTGCGGATCACCGGATACGACGGCAGCGCCGTGGGCCCGGCCGACGCCGGGATCACCCTGGCGATCCGCTCCGAGCGCGGGCTGTCGTACCTGTTGACCGCCCCGGGTGACCTGGGCATGGCCCGGGCGTACGTCAGCGGCGACCTGGCCCTCGGCGGCGTGCACCCCGGCGACCCGTACGAGGCGTTGCGGGTGCTCAAGGACGAGCTGACGGTGCGCCCGCCGTCGCTGGCCGAGGGGCTGGCCCTGGTGCGCCGGCTGGGCTGGGAGCGGCTGCGCCCGCCGCCGCCCCCGCCACAGGAGGCCGTTCCGCGCTGGCGGCGGGTGGTCAACGGGCTGCGGCACTCCCGCTCCCGGGACAGCTGCGCGGTCTCGCACCACTACGACGTCTCCAACGCCTTCTACGAGTTGGTGCTCGGTCCGTCGATGACGTACACCTGCGCGCTGTTCCGCGACCCGGACGACACCCTGGAGCAGGCCCAGGCGGCCAAGTACGACCTGGTCGCCGGCAAGCTGGCGCTCCGGCCGGGGATGCGTCTGCTCGACGTGGGCTGCGGCTGGGGCGGGATGGTCCGGCACGCGGCCCGCGAGTACGGCGTCCACGCTGTCGGGGTGACCCTGTCCCGGGCCCAGGCCGCGTGGGCGCGGGTGGCGATCGAGCGGGAGGGACTCACCGGGCTGGCCGAGGTGCGGCACCTGGACTACCGGGACGCGCCGGCCGGGCCCTTCGACGCGATCTCCTCGATCGGGCTGACCGAGCACATCGGGGTGCGCAACTACCCGGTGTACTTCGGTGCGCTGCGGGATCGGCTGCGTCCCGGGGGCCGGCTGCTCAACCACTGCATCACCCGGGCGGACAACCGGGCCCCGCACCGTTCCGGCGCGTTCATCGACCGGTACGTCTTCCCGGACGGCGAGCTGGCCGGGCCGGGGCGGCTGGTCGGCGAGATCCACGACGCCGGGCTGGAGGTGCACCACGAGGAGAACCTGCGCCGGCACTACGCGCTGACCCTGGCCGCCTGGTGCCGCAACCTGGTGGCGCACTGGGACGCCTGCGTGGCCGAGGTCGGTGCGGGCACCGCCCGGGTGTGGGGGCTCTACATGGCCGGCTCGCGGCTGGCGTTCGAACGCAACGGCATCCAGTTGCACCAGGTGCTGGCGACCGCGAACGGTCCCGACGGGGCGGACGACTACCCGCTGCGTCCCGACTGGACGCCCTGACGAACCGGACGCGGGCGGTCCACGGGGCCGCCCGCGACGAGTTGAGCCTCGGCCACCTGCTCGACCTGACGGAGGAGGTCCAGGCCGACGTCGCGGCACTCGACCGCTCCGCCCCCGAGCTGCCCAGCATCGGGGTGTCCGGGGAGATCCGGGTGCCCGCCGAGCGTCGCCAGGAGTTCCTCGCCGACCTGCGGAGCACCCTCCAGGACCTGTTCACCCGGTACGGCGGCGCCGAGGGCGACGCCTTCAAGCTCGCCGTCGCCTGCTATCCCAGGGGGAGAAGAAGACCGTGACTGAACCGATGACCATCCGGGCCCGCCTCGCCGCGCCGGTGAAGGCCGTCCACCACGCCCTCACCGACCCGGCCGAGCTGCGCGTCTGGTTGACCGAGTACGCCGAGGTCGAGCTGCCGCACCGGTACGCGTTCTGGGGCCGGCACACCCCCGAGGGCGATGCCCCGCACCAGCGGCTGCTGCACGCCGACGACCACGACCTGCGGTTCACCTGGCTGCTCGGTGGGGAGGAGACCACCACCACGATCAACCTGGCCGAGGACGGTCCGGACGCGACCATCCTCACCCTCACCCAGACCCACTTCGACTTCGCCGAGGCGATCAGCGGCAGCAACATCCGGGGTGTGTTCCAGACCTGGTGGTCGCTGGGCATCGCCAACCTCGCCGCCCACCTGGAGGGGCGCCCTCTGCTGCCGAAGGTCGACTTCACCTCCACCGACCTGCGCGGCGAGCTGCTCATCGACGCGCCGACGGACGCGGTCTACACCTCGCTCACCGACTCCGACCAGGCCAGCGCCTGGTTCGGGTACCCGATCGGCATCGAGCCCTGGGTCGGCGGCCGGTACGCCATGGGCGGCTTCGACTCCGGGCACGCGGCGAAGGTCGTCGACCTGGAACCGGGACGGCGGATCTCGGTCGACTGGGGACCGCCCGGCGTCACCACCTGGGAGCTGTCCGAGTCCGCCGGCCGGACCCGGCTCACCTTCGTGCAGAGCGGCTTCGACGAGCAGAACCCGCCGTACGCCGCCTGGGGTGGCTCCGTCTCCGGGCTCGCCGAGCTCCGCCGCTACCACGAGGTGCCCGACTGGCGACCGATCTGGCTCTGACGCCGTTAGCGGCCGGCCGATCGGGGTACTGCCCGTCGATGTTCCTCATCTTCGGACTCCGTACCTCGGTCAGCCGCTCGGGTGTGGTCGCCATGGTCTGCCCCAACTGCGGCAACCACGCCGCTCAGGTGATCACCAAGCGGTCGACGAGGTTCAGCGTGTTCTTCGTCCCGCTCATCCCGATCCGCACCCGCTACGTGCGGCAGTGCTCGTTCTGCGGCGCGGAGTACGTCATCGGAAAGCACGAGGCGCGACACCTCCCGGTCGGCTGAGATGACCCGCTTCCTCTGCTGGCTGATCGGCCGCGCCCCGACCACGCCCGACGAGCCCCCCACCCACACGGTGTCCCGGCCGCCCTGCACCCCCGGTCGGCGACGTCGACGCCGCCGCCGACCGTCCGCCGGGGCGCGGCTGCCCCGTTCTCCCCGGAACCGGTCCACCGGCCGCTGACCGTGCCGCTCCCCGCCGCCGCCCGCTGAGGTGTTTGCAGGGGTCCCCTCCGGGGCGCGACCGGCACACCCTCCCGGGCTCTGGAGTCCGTTGGGGCCGCGGCGGCACCCGCTCCGGTCGGGCTGCTGCTGACCGAGTTTTGCGAGTTTCGCGAGGCGCTTACGCGCGCGTGCGCGAGGGGCCTGGTGCTCGTAGACCCCGGGGTGAGGGGGGTCCGGACGCCGCAGCCAAACGCAGCTCCGGCGGCTACCCACAAGACGTGACAACTCTGCCGCCCCCTCAGGACGGCCCCCCGGGGATCCCCCAGGGAGGCTGCCGAAATCGTCAGCGGACCGGACGGGGAATCCCGGGCCCGCCTGTGCCCCGCCTCAGCGGAGATGAGGGACCCCTCAAGACCCGGAGGGTGTCTGGCTGTCCGGCCGGGGGTCACGCCGGTCTGTCACAGCCGCCCGCAAGGGCGTCAAAGCTCCGGTCCAGGCCACCCGGCGGTAGCGCATCGAGCGCACGAACGCCTGGCACAACGCCTTCAACCGGCTACAACGCCCCTACGAACGCAAAGAAGACGTGGCCAACGCTCACGACGACCTCGTCAACGCCATCGACGCCACCATCGTCACCATCCGTAGCCTCCATCTCGGCCCGCAGTTCCTCGTCGCCCAACATGCTCATCCCGTTACCTCCTCTCCTATCTCACGGCCGGGCCGTAGCGGCGGGTTCATCTCGTACCTGGTGCTTTGACCACGAACGTTCACGGTGTTGGTTGACACGCCGTCTGGCCTGCCGGCTGGGTTGTGCCGCGGCGGTCAGGCTGTGGTGGTGGCAGAACCCGTTCGCGTTCGGCGGCTCAGTGACCAGGAAGGCCAGCAGCTGCTGGGGATCACTCGTAGAGGTACCGGTTCGCCGATCCGGTTACGGCGGGCGATGGTCGTGCTCGCCTCGGCGGGCGGGAACACGGTGCCGGCGATCGCCCGCCTCGTGCAAGCCGACGAGGACACGATCAGACAGGTCATCCACCGGTTCAACGAGATGGGGATGGCCTGCTTGGACCCTTAGTGGGCGGGTGGCCGTCCCCGCCAGATCAGTCCTGACGAGGAACAGTTCATCGTCGAGACGGCCAACACCCGCCCCGAGAAGCTGGGGCGGCCGTTCACCCGCTGGAGCATCCGCAAGCTCGCCGACCACCTGCGCGTTCACTCCAACCGACGGGTCCGCGTGGGCCGGGAACGGCTGCGGCAGATCCTGCACCGTAAGAGCGCCGCGAACACCCTCGCCGCCTTGAAGTCGATCCGCGCCGCCCGGCCGGACGGGGCGCCGATCTACGTCATTCTGGACAACCTGTCCGCGCACAAGGGCCTTAAGATCCGCAGGTGGGCGACCCGGAACAAGGTCGAGCTCTGCTTCACCCCGACCTACGCCTCCTGGGCCAACCGATCGAGGCCCAGTTCGGGCCGCTACGCACCTTCGTCATCGCCGGCTCGAACCACCCCAACCACCCCGCGCTGACCCGGAAAACTGCACGCCTACCTGCGCTGGCGCAACGCCAGCGACCGCCATCCCGACGTCCTGGCCGCACAACGCCGAGAACGCGCCCGGACCCGCAGCGAACGACAACGACGCTGGGGCCCACCCGCCACCCGCGCGGCCTGACCCCAACACCGCAAACGTTCGTGGTCAAAGCACTAGCTAGGCCCTTGGGACTGGCAGGGTGTGGTAATCCAATCGTCTTGTATTCACCGCTTGCCCGCCACGGTGCGTTGCGGAGGCTTAAGCCTGGGCGCAGGATGTCGCGGTGCCGGGGTGTCGCAAGGTAACTGATACAGAGTGGGTGGACAACGACTCCTGAATGAGGCTGCGGGCATGGCTGATCTCGTCGGATGGCAGCGCGGCCAAGACGTTCTCCAGCGGATTCACGCGGCGCGCATGGTCGAACCTCTGGACGTCATGATCCGACATTCCTGTGATGCCTTGAGAGTTGTCGACCGCGAGCGTGGGCGTGTCAGCACGGTCCGACGATTGCACACGTTGCGGACGGTACAGCATTTTGCGAGCTATCCCGTAGTGAGCTGCGGACAGCTTCCGCCGTTCTTCGTAAATGTCGTGCGCCGCGACCAGGACGGACACGGTCAGGTCGTCGAATGGTCGTGTCTTGGCCACGCTCCGCTGAATGACCTCGCCGAGTGTCGGCGCGTCGGCCGCCTGTTCCAAGCGCTTTCCTTCAGCGGACATCATCGACCCGGACCGATCACGCCGCCATTGTTCGTGTCGGATTTGTGGCATACCGAATATGGCGTCCCGTGCCAGCGACTCCACGTCATGTGGGCCGCTTGGAGCCTCCGCCTCGGATTGCCACGGCACACCGAACTGTCGGATCTGGTTCATAAAAACGTCGACGGAAAACTTCCCCCGTGGATCTTGCCCGCGGGAAAAGTTCACCATCCGCTGACGAAAGCTCCGTAGGAAAGCGTGACTAGCGAGCAGGCGCGACAGTGACTCTTCCGACAGCGCTGACACCGCGCCAGAAACGATCGGGTCCAGCGATCTGTTGGCGGCGGAGCCGAGCGCCGCGCCGACTTTGAATAGTTCCCACAGCATCACTTCGCTGGCAGTGCCGGTCCACGTACGCACCTGCGGGCCGTCGAATATGCCCTCGGACCGGCTGTGCAGGTCACCATCGAGGCGGACCTCGACCGTGGGAACGTTCCAAGTAATGATCGACGTGAACGACTGCCACGGTGGGTGCCCAGAAGCAGATTGGGCGGCGAGTCGGGCGTAATAGTGGCGGAAAGAAAGGTCGCCAGCCGCCGTACTATCGAGCACAGCGTCGGTGCGGCTGTGGACTCGTGCGAGTCGCACCAGGGCGCTGCCCCAGAAGCCGAGATCGACGAGTAGTCGCCGACATGTCAGCGTGGGCACGTCGTCCGGGCGGGCTGGCAGCGCAGCGAGACGATGGCTCATGTCGGCGGCGAGCCGCTCGAACGCGGCAAGGCTGTTGAGCGCTTCGGTTATGCGCGCCGGTAGATGATCGAGAGTCCAGCGGGAGATTTGTTCGGAGTAGGTATCCATGCCGGGCCGCCCAACGAGAGAAGCGAGTGGGGACGCGAAGGTCGGCGCATCAGGCGAGCGCCGGTGATGTGATCATCACCGGTGACTGAGTGGTCAGTCAATCCTTTGACCAGGTCGAGGCCCTGATCCCGCCGCGAGGCCACCTGACCCGCGACCCACCTGGGACCACAGACCCCGCGCGGCCCGGAGCTGCTCGCGCTGCTGGATTGTACGTCGGCCGCCACGGCGGCCCGCTCGAGGAACCGGCCCTCCCCGGGGGGTGATGTCCGTGGGGACACGGCGCCGGGGGTCCCAGGGGGTCGGCAGCTCGTTGTGCGCCGCGTAGCTTTGCGTTGTGGCTGCGGGCGACGCGACGGTGTACCGGTCGGTCTCGACATGGCGGCAGCCGGTGCCGCCAGAGGCATCGGCGACACGCGGGGCGTTGCTGGATTACGTGGCGATGGGCGTGCTGGCGCGGGGGCACGGCCGACTGCGAGTAGGTATCGACGGGTTGACCGCAGCGGGCAAGACCAGCTTCGGTGATGAGTTGGCTGGCCGGATCTGTCGTACGGGTCGGCCTGTGCTGCGGACGAGCCTAGATGACTTCAAACGGCCGTGGCGGGACCGCCACCGGTATGACCGGGAGTCCGGTGAAGGGTACTACCGCAACGCCTTCGACTACGAGGCGGTCAAGAACCTGCTGCTGGAACCGGCCGGCGTCAACGGGTCGGGCGAGTGCGTCCTGTGCAGCATCGACCCGCTGACCCAAGCGGACCACTCGAACGTTGTCACACCCGCGACGCCAGATGCTGTGCTGATCGTCGATGGCGTGTTCGCCTTCCGGCCCGATATCAATAGATACTGGGACTTCCGAGTCTGGCTGGATATCGACCCTGAACTGGCGGTGCGGCGGGGAGTACAGCGCGACCTGGCGGGGGCGGGCCAGGACGCGGAGGCGGTGCACTGTGATCGGTACCAGGCGGCGGAACGTGTCTACCTCGTGGAGGTGGATCCCGTCAGTCACGCCGACATCGTCGTCGACAACACCCGTTTCGACGAGCCCAGGATCGTGCGGGAGCGGTGTTGAGGTGACGCCGAAGACGACCACCGCCGGATCGAAGTCGAGCATCATCGCCACGTCGCGCTCCCACCCAGGACTCGAAGCCGGTATGGCGACCGCTCGTCACCGACCACCAGTAACCCGGCCAGCTCACACCCCATCCTTCAACGCACCGCACTACGCGCACCTGCTCGTGCGCTCGGCGTACCGGTTGACGCTGCGCGCGTTGACTCCGGTCGGCTCCCGGGAAGTCCTGCGCCGCATGGCCCGGCCAGCCGGGTAGCGGCCGAGTTCGAGACTTTCGAGACGCGCCTACGCGCCCACGCGCGCTTGCGCGAGGGCCTGGTGCTCGTGGACCCCGGGCCCCGGTCCCCTCCCCCGGGTGCTCCAGCGGTCACCGGGATGGTCGGGCACCCGCTGTCCGTACGGGTTAGAAAACTTTGGGGCCAGGATTTTCGGAGTTTCCGGAGCGCCCTCCGCGCGGACGCCCGAGGAACCGAGGACACCGCCGGCACCCCTGAGGTAAGCCGTGGAAATCCTGACTGCCGAACGGTCGGCGGTTGGTCCGGACGCCTGCCAAACGCGCGGAATGCCGGGTTCGCCGGGCGGTTTTGACAACCCACAAGACGTGACAACTCTGCGGCCCCCGGACGGTGCTCACCAAACGGACGGGAGGCTACGGGTCCGTCAGACCCAGATCAATCTCGGTCCTTAGCGAGTTGTTTTTGGTCCGGAAACTACGGGCAGGCCCCCTCCGGTGCGCCGGGGGCGGACCGCGACGTCCCGGGTGCCGGTGCGGGCGGGAGGGGACCGGAGCGCCTATCGTGGCCTGTCGTGACGACCACCGAGCAGCGACTGGCCGCCATCCGGGGCGACGTGCCGGCCCGCCGGCACAACGCGCGGACGATCGCCGCGCTGACCGGCAACCCGGGCTGCGCCCGGCGGGCCGTGCTGGACGGGGCCGGGGTGGACAAGCCCCGGCTGGCGGAGCGGATCGGCTTCCCCACCCGGTTCGGGCAGTCCCGGTTCGCGATCAGCCGGGGCAACGCGTTCGAGGTGCAGGTCAAGGCCGACGGCGGCGCGGAACTGCTGCGGCTGGTCGCCGAGCGGCTCGGGGTGCCGCCGGGCGGGCCGGTGACCTGGACCGACCTGAACGCCGACGACCTCACACAGCGGCACGAGCGGTCGCGGGACCTGCTGACCGCCTGCGCCGACGACCCGTCACCCGCCCTGTTCGACCACCCGCTGCTCAGTCTGGACGTCGCCGGAGCGCGGGTCTACCTGGAACCCGACCTGGTCGCCGCCCGGCTCGCCGGCCGCTACCACGTCGTGGAGATCAAGTCGTTCCCGGTGGTCGACGGCCAGGCCGACCCGGGCAAGGTGGCCGCCGCCGCGATCCAGTCCGCCGTCTACGTGCTGGCCCTGCGCGAGCTGCTCGCCGCCGCCGGGCACGACCCGGAGCTGGTCTCCGCCGACGTGGTGCTGGTCTGCCCGCGCGACTTCGCCAACCAGCCGGTGGCGAGCCTGGTCGACGTACGCCGGCAACTGCTGGTGCTGCGCCGGCAGCTGGCCCGGATGGCCCGGCTCGACGCGCTGCTGGCCGCCGTACCGGAGGACTTCACCGTCGACCCGACCGCCGAGCCGGCGGCCCTGGTCGCGGCGCTGCGCACCGTCGAGGCGCACTACGCCCCGGAGTGCCTGGCCGCCTGTGAGCTGGCGTTCTTCTGCCGCGACGAGGCGCGCGGACACACCGCAGCGCTGGGCCGACCGGTCCGCGAGGCGCTCGGCGGGGTGGCGAGCGTGGCCGAGGCGCTGGCACTCGCCGACGGCGACCACGCCGGGACGCCGGACCAGGCAGAGGCCGCCGCGCTGCTGCGGGCCGCGGCCCGGCTGCGGGCCGAGGCCCTGGCCGGGGCACCCACGTGAGTACGCTGCGCGCCCTCGCCCGCGCCCGCGCGCTCGCCACCGGGCGGGCCCAGCCGGTCGCCACCGTCCGGCACCTGCACGTGACCGCCCGACCACTGGTGCTCGTGCCGCTGGCCATGGCGGGCGAGGCGAACGCCCCCCTCGCGGCGCTGGTCGGCACCGCCCACGACGACCCCCGGCTGCTGGTCGTGCCGCAACCCCGCAACCGGGACCAGCGCTTCGCCTTCGCCGCCGAGCTGGCCGGGATCGTGCTGCCCTGGATCGACGGGCACCGGGGCGCGACCGAGGACGTCCCGGTCGACCGGGGCCGGGACGTGCGTCAGCGGTACGTCGACGCGCCCCAGCTGGTGGTGCCGAACCCGGCCGGGGTGACGTTCCTGCGCCTGTTCGGGCGGGCCACCCGGTTCCGCCGCGTCGACGGGGAGTACCCGGTGCACCCGGCGGTGCCGCTGCTCGGCCGCTGGCTGACCTTCTTCGCCGACCGCGCCGAGCATCCGGGCTCGTCGGCGCTGCTGGCGCTGACCGAGGCGCTGACCCTGCACTGGGCGACCGGGCAGAGCGTGCTGGAGGACCTGCACCTGCCGGCGCTGCTCGGCTGGATCGACCCACCGCCGGGGCTCACCGGGGCACAGGCCGCCGCCCGCGCCGAGGACCCGGCCGTCTGCCCGCCGGCCGGCCCGGCCACCGACCCGGAGTTCGACAACGCCCGGCTGTACCCGGCGATCGAGGCGTACGCGGCGGCCGGCGACGACCCGGACGCCCGCCGGGCGGCGTACGCGGAACTGGCGGAGCTGCTGCGCGGCCAGCTCGCGCCGACCTGGGACCTGATGTGGCGCGGACTGGCGCTGTTGTACGCACTGCGGCCCGGCGCGCGGGTCGCCGGCCGCTGGGACGGCGACCGGGACGCGTTCACCGCCTTCGCCGAGCACGTCGACGCGGGCGGGGCGCCGCAACCCCGCCGGGACGGGGCGGTGGCCGCGGCGCAGAAGCTGCATAGGCTGGAACGGGCGCTGACCGCCTACGCCGTCCAGCGCGCCTACGACGACCCGCTGGTGATGGCCGAGCACCGGCTGACCGGGGAGGCGTTCGTCGGTGACGTCACCCTGGCCGACCCGACCCGGGTGGACGACAGCGGCAAACGGCCGGTGCTGCGTCCCCGGATCCAGGTGGTCACCGACGAACCGGTGCCGATGCCGGTCGGCGCGACCCTCTGGTCGCCGGCCCGGCCCGGCCAGAAGGCGAAGGTGGTCTTCGTCAACCGGGTGGGGGAGTCGAAGACCGAGGTGGTGCTGGAGCTGTCCGGCGGGATGGGGCGCGGGCTGACCCCGCCGCCCGGGACGGTCCCCGAGGTCGGGGAGCGGCTCTGCTACACCACCCTGTCGGACGCGTTCCTGCCGGCCGGGGCGTTCCCGACGGTCGAGGAGACCCCGTGGACGCACGGCGGTCCGCCGCCGATCGCCGTCGACCCGGACGCGGTGGAGCCGGACGTCGTCGACCGCCCGGACGACCCGGCCGCCGCCGAGGAGTGGGACTGAGAGGGGCCGACCGCCGTGAGGCATCCCAAACCGGTCGACAGGGCAGGTCCGGGGCACGCCGACTGAGCAGGGGGTCAGTCCGAGTGGTAGCGGGGGCGCGGAGCGCTGGCTAGGCTTTGCTCGTTCGCCACCCGTGACCGGTACGCGCCGTCCAGCGTGGACTCAGGAGAGAGAGCCGGAGCGAATCGCCGTGCCGCCGCAGGAGGTGAACCGGGACACCGTCGGGTCGACCGGTTCGACCCGTACGTCGCCGGGGTCGTTCGGCTCCGGGTGGATGGGCCTGGCCGTCGCCGTGGCGGTCGTCCTCGTCGAGGCGTTCTGGCTCGCCGCCCGACTACCCGCCGCCGCGCTCGTCGCCGACCTCGGCGCGTTCGCGGTGGCCGGCTGGGCCGCCGTCGCCTGCGCCGGGGTGGCCCGTCGCCACCCGCCGTCGCTGCGCCGCTTCTGGACCCTCCTCGCGGTCACCATGGCGCTGTCCGCCGTCTCCCGGGCCCTGTGGGCGCTGGGCCGGATCGGCAGCGGGGAGACCCCGCACACCCCGCTGGTCGGGCTGGTCTTCCTCACCGGGATCGTCCTCGGCACGGTGGCCATCCTGTCCAGCCCCTGCGCGCCGCACAGCACCGTCGGCCGGGGCCGCGCCGTGCTCGACGGGGTGATCGTCGGGTTGTCCCTGGTGCCGATCGGCTGGGTGGTGGTCTTCCAGGACGTCGCCGCCGCCCAACTCACCCAGCCCGACCACGCCCTCGCCCTGGTCTATCCGATGTTCGACCTGGTGCAGCTGACCATCCTGGCGGCGGTGGCCGGGTCGTCCCGCGCCATGTGGCGGCCGCTGACCGTGCTCGGCGGCAGCCTCGCCGTCCGGGCCGTCGCCGACATCGGCTACGTCTGGCTGCTCGCACACGGCAGTTACGTCCCCGGGCACCTGGTCGACCTGGGCTGGCCGCTGACCTGCCTGCTGGTCGGCGTGTCCACCCGGTACGCGCCGCCGGCCGACGGCGCGGACACCGACGAGACCATCGTCCCGCCGGTGCCGCCCTGGTGGCGGGTGGCCCTGCCGTACCTGCCGGTGGGCGGGGCGATCGTCGCGGTGCTGCTGGCCCGTCGGCCCACCGGCCAGACCCCGCCGCTGATCCTGGTCAGCGTGCTCGGCCTGCTGGCCGTCCTGGCCCTGCGGCAGGGGCTCGCCGCCAACGAGAACCTGCGGCTGGTCGCCCAGCTCCGCCAGCTCGCCTACGCCGACCAGCTCACCGGCCTGCCGAACCGGCTGATGTTCACCCGCCGGCTGCGCCGGGCCATCCGGGAGGACTCCCCGGTCTCCGTCCTGCTGCTCGACCTGGACGGCTTCAAGCAGGTCAACGACCGGTTCGGCCACGCCACCGGGGACGCGTTGCTGGTCAGCATCGCCGACCGGATGCGCGACGCGGTCGACGGCGACGGCACGGTGGCCCGCCTCGGCGGGGACGAGTTCGCCGTCCTGGTCGACGCCGACCGGCCGGTGTCCCCGGAACGGCTTGCCGAGCGGATGCTCACCGCGCTGCGCCCGGCCGACGACGAGGAGGACGTCGGCACCCACCCGTCGGCCAGCATCGGCATCGTCGAGTACGGCCCCCAGCACGCCACCCACAGCGACCTGCTCCGCGACGCCGACATCGCGATGTACGCGGCGAAGGCGGCCGGCAAGTCCGCGTACCGGATCTGCACCCCGGCGTTGCGCGAGTCGGCGGTGAGCCGGGCCGAGCTGATCGCCGACCTGCGTCGGGCGGTCGACGAGGGCCAGCTCGAACTGGAGTACCAGCCGATCGTCGACCTGCGGACCGGCCTGGTCCGCAGCGCCGAGGCGCTGGTGCGCTGGCGGCACCCGCGGCTCGGGATGTTGTCCCCGGGCCGGTTCCTGCCGCTGGCCGAGGAGACCGGCCTGATCCTCCCCATCGACCGCTGGGTGATCCACGAGGCGTGCCGGGCCGCCGCCGTCTGGCGACGCGGTGCCCCGGACGCGACGATCGCGGTGAACATCGCCGCCGCCCACCTGCGCCGTCCCGACCTGATCGCCACGGTCACCGGGGCGACCGCCGCCGCCGGGCTGGCCCCGCGCGCGTTGACCCTGGAACTGACCGAGTCGGCGCTGATCGAGGGGAGCGAGACGGTGCTGGACCGGCTCCGTCAACTCCGCGAGCTGGGCATCCGGATCGCCATCGACGACTTCGGCACCGGCTACTCCTCGCTGAGCTACCTGCACCGGATCCCGGCCACCGAGCTGAAGATCGACCGGTCGTTCGTGGCCCGGCTGGACCACGACGCGCGGGCGTACGCGACGGTCAACATGGTCAGCAGCCTCGCCGACGCGTTCGACCTGCGCGTCGTCGCGGAGGGTGTGGAGACCGACCGGCAGCACGACGCGGTCGTCGCGATCGGCTGCGCCCAGGGGCAGGGCTACCTCTACGGCCGGCCGGGCAGCCTCGCCGACCTGCGCGCGGCCTTCACCGGATCCTGAGTTTCCACTCAGCTGGGGCCCACCCGGCCGTGGTCCCCGGGGCGGCAGGGCCAAGGTCCCGCTCCGGTCGGGGATTTTCGGCCCTGTCTCCCGCCGTGCGGGAGGTCCGACTATGTACCAGTAATCGATACGTAGACAGACCACGGCACCAGCGACCCGGGGAGAATCACATGAAGCGCCGGACCCTCGACATCCTGTTCAGCATCGGTGGCCTCGGGCTGGCCGTCCTCCTGCTCATCGTCGGCATCGTGCTGACCGCCAACGCCAACTTCGCCAACGACTACGTACGCGACCAGTTGAGCGAGCAGAATATCCGGTTCGCCCCGGCCGAGAGTCTCAGCGAGGAGGAGAAGAAGGCCGACTGCCTCGTCGAGAACGCCGGCAAGCTGATGACCACCGGCAAGCAGGCCGAGTGCTACGCCAACGAGTACATCGGGTCGCACCTGAAGTCCATCGCCGGCGGCCAGACCTACGCCGCCCTCGGCACGCCGGAGCGCGAGATCCAGGGCAAGATCGAGGCGGCCCGGGCGGCCAAGGACCCGGCCCTGCCGGAGCTGGAGAAGCAGCTCGCCCAGATCAAGGGCCAGCGGGACACCGTCTTCAAGGGCGAGACGCTGCGCGGCCTGCTGCTCACCTCGTACGGCTTCAGCGAGTTCGGCGTCAAGGCCCAGCAGGGCGCGCTGGCCATGTACATCGGCTCGGGCCTGCTGTTCCTGCTCTCGATCGCCGGCTTCGTGCACGCTGCCCGTACGCCGGAGAACGAGGCGTTCGCCGCCCCGCAGCGCGACCGCGCCACCGTCTGACCCGCCGGCCCCCGAGCCGCACGCCCCCGGCCACCCGCCGGGGGCGTTTCCCTGTCCGCTCCCGGTCGCAGGGTTGGGTAGTAGGCGGGGTCGCGTGGTAGCAGGGGTCCCCTGCTACCGCTTTTTGTCGAGGAGGGGGCCCCTGCATCCACCTGGGGCGGGCGCAGAATCGCGCTTGACCCTCACGCTGCGGGAGGCCGGAACGTGGTTCAGCAGAAGGGAGGAACCATGACGCACACGGTGGGAGAGGTCGCCCGGCTGGCCCGGGTGACCGTGCGGACGCTGCACCACTACGACGAGATCGGGTTGCTCTCGCCGAGCGGGCGGACCCCGGCCGGGTACCGCCGCTACGACGACGCGGACCTGGAGCGGCTCCAGCAGATCCTCTTCTACCGCGAGCTGGGGTTCCCGCTGGAAGAGATCGCCAGGATCCTCGACGACCCGGGTGTCGACCCGGCGGCGCACCTGCGGCGACAGCACGAGCTGCTCACCGTACGGATCAAGCGTCTGGAGGAGATGGTCACGGCGATCGAGTTCGCGATGGAGGCGAAGAAGATGAACATCCGACTCACGCCCGAGGAGCGGTTCGAGGTCTTCGGGGACTTCGACCCCGATGCCCACGCCGAGGAGGCGGAGCAGCGTTGGGGCGGCAGCGAGGCGTACCGGGAGTCGACCCGGCGCACCGCCGGCTACGCCAAGGCCGACTGGCTGCGCATCAAGGACGAGACCGAGGAGTGGGGACGGCGGGTCGTGGCGGTGATGGAGGCCGGCGCCCCGGCGGACGGCCCGGAGGCGGTGGAGTTGGCCGAGGAGCACCGGGCGCACATCAGCCGCTGGTTCTACGAGTGCGGCTACGAGATTCACACCGGGCTGGCCGACATGTACCTCGCTGACCCCCGCTTCACCGCCCACTACGAGGCGATCAGGCCGGGGCTGACCGCGTACCTGCACGAGGCGATCCACGCCAACGCGATCACCCGGGCCTGACGGACCTTCCGCGTCGGGCGTCGGCCTGGCGGCGCCCGTGGCCCCGAGGATGCCCGACGGCACGCGGCCGTCGGGCATCCGTACGGTGTCGGTCAGCAGCCGGGGCCGAAGCTGACGCGAACCAGGCGGGTGGCCCAGGTCCCGCCGACGAAGTACTGCTGGGCGAGCAGCGCGGTCCGGCCGGCCGGACAGGTGGCGCTGGCGGCGACCGGGTCGACGTGGACACTGGAGTAGTCACCGAAGCGGGTGTTGCTGTTGGTGTTCGAACCGACGACCAGGGTGACGTCCGTGTTGGTGAGGGCGGGCACGCCCCCTCCGGGCAGCACGCCGTCGAACGCCATGGACGTGTTCCGGCAGGTGCTGGCTCCGGTGTCGGTGTAGGCCCAGTTGAGCCAGATCTGGAACGAGTTCGGCGTGACCTCGAAGGCGCCGAGGGACGGGTTGAAGTCGTCGCTGGTGCCGCTGTGGAACGCGTTGGCGACGGTGGCGGTGTTGGTGGAGGTGCTGATGGCTCCGTACCGGACGCCGGGGTATCCGGCGATGTCGGTGCCGTGGGTGAACCAGATGAACGGCGAGTTCGCCGCCTGTACCGGCGCCCAGGCTATGCGTCCGTCGAGGGGGTCGAGGGTGGTGGCCGTACCACACTGGTTGACCCGCCGGCTGGGGCTGGCGTAGGCGGACGCCACAGTGGCCTGGAGGACCAGCGTGGTGCCGGGACCGGCACTGTTGCTCATGCGGTAGAGCCGGTATCCGGTGCCGGGGACACCGGCCACGTAGAAGGTGTTCGCGGTGGGGGCGATGGGAATGCCGACCACGGTGACCGGTGCGGTGGAGAAGGCGACCGGGAAGGCGGGGAAGGTGACCGCCGCTCCGGCGTACACCAGCGCCTTGGACACCGACCAGGCGGTGGAGTTGACGTACCCCGGATTGAAGTTGTTGGTGGAGGAAAGGATCGCGACCCGGTCCTGGCCCAGGTACGGGTAGTCCAACAGCGTCCCGAGTGGGAACAGGGCGCCGCTGAAGGTCAGGGTGTAGACGAAGTAGCCGCCGCAGGCGTTGCCGCTGGTGCTCGCAGCCAGGAACAGCCGGGGAGCCGTGCCGGCCGTGCCGGTGGTGGTGGCGATGATGACGAACCGGTTGTTCAGGTTGTCGTAGAGGGTGCGCGGGTCGAACACGTTGGTGGTGCCGAGCCCGAGCCACCCCGCCAGGGTGTTGGTGCACTGCTGCACGCCGGCCTTGTCGTACACGGTGACCCGCCGGTTCACCGTCTCCAGGATCTGCGTGGGTCCGACGCTGGCGTTGACGTCGGAGGGCTGGGCGCCACCACCGCCGGCCTGGTCGATGCCGGCGAAGTTGGAGTTGATGGTGCGCGGTGACGGGGCGCGCGGCAGGCCGGATCCGCCGGTGTTCGGACCGCCCGGAACGCCGGCGCTCGTGGTCGTGGCGGATGACTTGGCGGCCGTGCTGACGCGGGCGGGCAGGTTCTCGCCGGTGGGGCTGCCGTCGACTCCCCGGGTCGGCTGGTCGCCGGTGGTGGCTGCTTGGCGGGCTGGTGGATTGGTGCGCTGGTCGATGAGCCTCGGCGAGGCGTGGCCGCGACCGGCGGCGGCGACCGCAACCTCCGCCGAGCCGGCGGTGGGTGGGCTCGCGGCGGCCACCTCGATGCCGACGAGCAGGCTGGCCAACAGGATTCCGCACCCGGCCAGAGCCATGGCGTCCCGTATTCTTTTCACTTTCTTCCTCATCTCGAGTGGTAGGAAAGATCAGTAGGAGCCTCCTGGCTGAGAACATTCCAGGCGTCGATGCTCTGCCCTATAGAACTGTCGGATCCTGGCGGTCCGCCAATTTGCGCTTGGTGCGCAACCGTCATATTCGTACTGGTGAGAAAATGTCGCGTGCGAGGCCGTCTCTCGGCCGTGGGGCACTGTTGTCGGTGCGCCGAGTCGCTGTCGACGGTCGACGCCGCACGGGCGGCCGACGGCTGCCTCGACTTCGCGCTGACGGCAGACCTGCTCGACCCCGGCCGGATCATCGTCTGCGAACGGTGGGCCTCCGACGAGCAGCTCCTCGCGTTCCGGGACTGCGGGCCCGGCGACGAGCAGACCGTGGCGATCCGCGACGCCTCAGTCCACAAGTACCGCATCTCCGCGGTCGAAGCCCCCTGACCCTGCTCCGGGCCCACCCTCCGGCGTTCGCCACCCTCCGGCGTGGATCTGTCAGGCGGCGATGGTGCGGGCGGTGGCGTACACGTCGGCGGGAAGCGGGTGGGTCAACTCCCAGAGGATCCGCATCGGCCGGTCCCCACTGTGCTCCCGGTACGTCATCGGCCCGGCGTACAGGTACGGCGGTGCGCCCAGGTCACCGTCGGCGATCCGGCTTTCCCGGACGAACAGGTGCACCGTCGAGCCCCGCTCGACGTGGTGGACGTACCGCTGGCCGGTCGGTGAGTGGGCGGAGGTGGTGCTCTGCGACTCCCACTGGAAGAGCCGGTCGGTGACGGCCCGGTCGGCGTACATCGTGGTGGGGGAGTAGTGCCGCTCCGACTTGACCAACGTCACGAAGAAGAGGTCGGCACGCTCCGTCTCCAACCACTTCACGCCCTCCCGCAGCGAGCCGGGGTTGGACATGCCGAACGCCGCGCACGCCTCGTTGCGGCTGTACCGGGCGTGCACCCGCAGCGGCACCCCGGGCGACGGCGACGGCCTCGTGACCCGGTGGACCCGGCTCCGCAGCACCTCGGCCACCTGGCGCAGCTCGGCACAGCGGACCGGCTCCGCCCAGAGCCGGACCAGCCGCTCCTCCCGGGACGACAGACGGGCGTTCGGTCCCCACAGGTCGAAGTGCAACAGGTCCCAGCGTCGCCCCGGCTCCGGCCGGTCGCCCGCCGCGACCCGGGCCAGCAGGTCCAGCCGGTCGGGGTCGTCGAGATGCAGCATCCGGCCGATCGCCCGGCCCAGCTCGCGGTCGTCCGGTCCCGGCGTCGAGGGATCGATGCCGGCGAGACGACGCAGCCCGGCCCAGCCGCCGAGCGACCCCGACCGGTAGACGTCCTCGATCTCCAGCCCGGTCTCCCGCAGGAAGCCGGCCAGGGTGACGTCTCCGAGCTGCCGCAGCTCCGCGACCAGACCCTTCCGCGAGGTGGGCATCGCCGACCGCAGGTTGTCGAGCACGATGGTCTTGGCGACCCGGTCGAGCTGGATGTGGCAGCCGCTCGGCAGCATCGGGAAGTCCTGCTCGACGGCTTCCCGCACGGCCCGCCGGCTCACTCCGGTCAGTGCCCGCCACCGCAGGTCGAAGCGGAAGTTCGCGTGCTGGCCGCCGATGAAGTCCAGCACCGTCAGGCACGGTTTCCCGTCGTCGAGCCGCAGGCCACGGCCGAGTTGCTGGAGGAAGATCGTCGCGCTCTCGGTCGGGCGCAGCATCAGGATCGTGTCGACCATCGGCAGGTCGACACCCTCGTTGAACAGGTCGACGGTGAACAGCACGCGCAGCCGGCCGGTCCGGAAGTCGCGAAGCAGGCCGTGCTGCGCCGGTCGGTCGACGCCCGAGGTCACCGCCGCCGACGGTACGCCGTGCCGGGTGAACCAGTCGGCCATGAACTCGGCGTGCCCGATGCTGACACAGAAGCCGAGCGCCCGCATCCGCCCCACGTCGACGGCGTCCCGTACCGCCCGGAGCACGATCCGGGCGCGCGCGTCGTTGCCGGTGTAGACGCCTTCCAGGTCCGTCCGCTCGTAGCCCTGGCCCCGCTTCCAGCGCAGGTGCGACAGGTCCACGTCGTCGTGCAGGCCGAAGTACTGGAACGGCGCGAGCAACTGTCGCTCCAACGCCTCCCACAGGTGCAGCTCAACGGCGGTCCGGCCGTCGAACCACCGCCGTACGTCACCACCGTCGGCCCGGTCCGGGGTCGCGGTCAGCCCGAGGAGGACACGCGGGCGCAGCCGTTCCAGCAGCCGGGCGTACGTCGGCGCCTCCGCGTGGTGGAACTCGTCGATGATCACCATGTCGTACGCCCCGGGGTCGACATCCCGACGGTGCAGCGACTGGACCGACGCGAAGACGTGCCGCCAGCTGGCTGGCTCCCGTCCGCCGACCAGCAGCTCGCCGAAGCTGCCGTCACCCATCACCTGCCGGAACGTCGCCTGGCTCTGCCGCAGGATCTGCTCCTGGTGTGCGACGAAGAGCAGCGAGTCGACGTGCCCGGCCGCGGTTCAGGCGGCGGTAGTCCAGCGCCGCCACCACGGTCTTGCCGGTGCCGGTCGCCATCACCACCAGGTTGCGGTAGCGGCCGTGCACCCGCCGTTCCGCGTCCAGGTCGGCCAGGATCTCCGCCTGGTACGGGTACGGCCGCACGTCCAGGTTCGCAATCGCGGCGCCGCTGTCGTCGGCCCGCTCCCCGCGCAGCGCGGTCCGCAGCCGGTCGGCGTCGCGACCCGGGTGGTACGCCTCGAAGGCCGGATCGTTCCAGTAGTCCTCGAACGTGGCGGCGAACGTGCCGACGACGTGAGGCTGTTCCGGTTCGGCGACCCGGACGTTCCATTCGAGCCCGTCGACCAGCGCGGCTTTGGACAGGTTGGACGAGCCGACGTACGCGCTGCTCAGGCCGTTAGCGCGGCGGAACAGCCACGCCTTGGCGTGCAGCCGCGTGGTTCGGGTCTCGTAGGAGACCTTCACCTCGGCCCCCAGCTCGACCAACCGGTCCAGCGCCCGCTGGTCCGTCGCCCCCAGGTACGTGGTCGTGATCACGCGAAGGGTGCCACCCCGGTCGATCAGCTCCCGGACCGCCGGCTCGACGATCCGGAGCCCGTACCACTTCACGAACGCGCAGAGCAGGTCGACCTGGTCGGCCGAGGCCATCTCGCGGGTCACCTCGTGCCCGATCCGGGGCTGGTTCCGTCCGTTCACCAGGAGTGCTCCGGTGCAGAGCGGAGCGGTCGGGCGTACCGGAAAGGTGGGCGGCGCGGGCGGGACCGGCGGGGCAGCGATGGCGTGCAACAGGTTCCTGGCGTCGGCCACCTGGTCCCTGACGCCGGCCGCCGCCGGCGCGAGCGCGGCGATGCCGGCGGCGATCTGGTTGGCCACCTCGACCTGCCGGGCCAACTGGTCACTGCCACCGGGTACGGCGCGCAACGCCCGCCGGGCGAGGGCGGCGACGTGCCGGGCCAGGACGTCCGGCGCGTCGACCGGTTCCAGCTCACCGCGCGCGATCAGGGCCGGATCGACATGCCGCAACCGGTCGGCCACCTCATGGGTGATCAGGTGCTCGTAGATGCCCCGGGCCGGTTCGGTCACCGGGGCACGGTAGCGGGTGCTGACCGGTCTCGTTGCCCTGGGTCACATCTGACCGAAGTCGGGAACGGTGATCGCCCCGTCGACGCCGAGCGTGAAGCCGGGGTTGTGGGCGATCTCCCACACGTGCCCGTCCGGGTCGGTGAAGCAGCCGGCGTACCCGCCGTAGAACGTCTCCCGGGCCGGCTTGGTGATGGCTGCTCCGGCCGCTGCGGCCTCGGCCAGCACCTCGTCGACCTCGTCCCGGGTGCGGACGTTGTGCGCCAGGCTCATCCCGCCGAAACCGTCGCCGCCGGGGTCGGTGAGGCCAGCGTCCTCGGCGAGCTTCTGCCGGCTCCAGAGCACGAGGGCGAGGCCGCCCGCCTGGAGGAAGACGGTTTGCTCGACCTCCTGGCCGCGCCACCCGAGCCGTTCGTAAAAGGCGCGGGCGCAGGCCAGGTCGGCGACACCGAGGGTGATCAGGCTGATCCGCTGCTCCACCTCCGCACCGTACCGCCGATGGCCCGGCGCGTGGCGGGTTCAGGTCAGCTCCGCCCCCGACCCCAGAGCTGCCTGATCGAGCGACGCTGCCCGGCCGCCTTCCGCTGCCCGGACGGTGGGTAGAGGTGAACCTGCACCTCGGGCAGCTCCCGGAAGACCGACTCGATCGCCGGTCTCACGTCGGACCAGTCCAGGCCGCCGTTGCCGCAGCCGAGCGGGGGAACCGCCAGCGACATGATCTCCAGATCCCGGACCACCCGGACCAGATGGTGCAGCCCGGCTTCGATGTCGGACAGCCGAGACGTGGTCTGCCAGTGCCCCTTGGTCGGGAAGTTGATGACGTAGCGGCGCGGCCCGACGCGACCGCTGTCGTAGAGGAACACCCGCCCCAGGCGCACGGTGCCCGACGCGCAGGCGTCCCGGTAGCGGGCGTGGTTCTCGGGGTACGCGTCCCGGAAGGCGAGCGCGATGCCCTTGCCCATCACCCCGACGGTGTTGACCGCGTTGACGAGAGCCTCGGCGTCCGAGTCGAGCAGGTTCCCCTGCCTTATGGTGAGCACACGCCATGGCTATCACCCAGGTACGACAGGCCGTGAGACGGCAGGATCCCTCCGTGGGTGGAAGGTGCTGCCGCCTCAGGTGGCGCGACTGGATCGGGACGGGCTGCGCTCGTATCGTGAGCGGGTTCCCAGTTGGCCGGTGGAGACGAGCGGGAGGTGGAGGACGATGCGGGCCGCCCTGGATCTACCGCCGGCCGTCGAGGCGGAACGGGTCATCACGGCAGTCCTGGCCGACCTGCGCTCCGGCGCGCACCGAGGCGTGGTGGTCGACTCGCCGCCCGGAGCCGGTAAGTCCACCCTCGTCGTCCGGGCCGCCGTCGAACTGGCCGAGGCCGGCGAGCCGCTGATCATCGTCGCGCAGACCAACGAGCAGGTCGACGACCTGATCGACCGGCTCGCCCGCAAGGCCCCCGAGCTGCGGATCGGCCGCCTCTCGGCCGCCGACTACCGGCCGACCGAGCGGATCAGGGCCCACGAGACCGTCCGGGTCGCGGCCAAGGTCACCGACCTCGGTGGTCCGGCCGTCATCGTCGGTACGGCCGCGAAGTGGGCCACCGTCGCCGACGGCACGTGGCGGTGGGCGATCGTGGACGAGGCGTACCAGATGCGATCGGACGCCCTGCTGCGCGTGGCCGGCAGGTTCGAGCGGGCCCTGTTCGTGGGGGACCCCGGCCAGCTCGACCCCTTCTCGACCGTCGAGACCGCGCGCTGGACCGGCCTGACCTGGGATCCGATGCAGTCCGCGGTCGCGGTGCTGCTGCGACACAACCCGGACCTGCCGGTGCACCGGCTGCCGGTGTCCTGGCGACTGCCCGCCTCGGCCGCTCCGGTGGTGGCGGAGGCCTTCTACCCGTTCACGGGGTTCCGCGCCGGGACCGGGCCGGACGACCGGGTGCTCACGTTCACCGAGGCCGGACCGGGCGACCTCCTCGACGCGACGGTGGAACTGGCCGCGTCGTCGGGCTGGGCGCTCTACGAACTGCCCGCCCGGCACACGGTGCGCACCGACGGCGAGGCGGCGGCGGCCTGCGCCGTCCTGGCCCTGCGCATGCTCGAACGCGGCGCGGTGGCGTACTCCTCCGGGGAGACCTCGCCGGTCGACGCGACCCGGATCGCCGTCGGGGCCGCCCACCGAGACCAGGTCGCGGCCATCCGCGCCCGGCTCGGTGCGGCCGGCGCGGGCATCACCGTGGACACCGCCAACCGGCTCCAGGGCCGCGAGTACGACGTGACGGTCGTCCTGCACCCGCTCTCCGGCCGGCGGGACGCGACCGCGTTCCACCTGGAGTCGGGGCGGCTCTGCGTGCTGACCAGCCGGCACCGGCACGCGTGCGTCGTGGTGGCCCGGGCCGGGATCGCGGAACTGCTCGACGCCCACCCGTCGACCGAGCCGGTGCACCTCGACGTCCCGGTCCGGTTCCCGGACGGCTGGGAGGCGAACCAGGGCATCCTGTCGATGCTGAGGCGGACCAGCGTGGTGGCGGGGTCCTCAGCACTCCCGGTCGACCGCGGGTAGCCGCACCCGGGCGGAATCCTTCTCCGGCCGACCGACCCGACCGACCTGACCGCACGTCCGGGCGGTCGGATCCGGCGGCTCGTGCTCTCCGCACGGCGCGCACCGACAGGGTGACCCCGGCCCGCCCGCCGGGTGGAACGCCTCGGCGTCATTCTGCGGTCAATCGTGCGGGCTCCCGTGTTGACGAGGTGGAACGCGGCGGGGATGACCATGGCGACATCTGGTTGTCCCCACGGCCACCCACGCGTCGGCTCGCCGGCCAACCGGACGCCATGCCAGCCGACCGAGAAGCCTGGAGTACGCGGTGGCGGGACCGGGCTGAGGAGAAGGAGCAACGATGTCAGATCAGACAGGGTTCCGGCGGTTCGGGCCCCGAGGGCTCGTCCTCGTGCTCGGCGTCGCCCTCGCGGGGGTGGCCGTCCCGGCGAGCCCGGCCTCGGCCGCCGTCCCCGGCCTCATGAGGATGACCGCGACCAGCGCCAGCAGTTCCTTCAACTACCAGAGCGTCACCGCCGTCTGTCCGCTCGGAAAGGTGCTGGTGGGGACGGGGTACGAGATCCTCGGCGGGAACGGTGAGGTGACGGTGGACGACTTCCGGATGAACGGCGGCCCCACCACCGCCCCGACCGCGGTGACGGTGGGCGCGTACGAGATCGACGAGTACGCCGAGAACTGGATGGTCAAGGCGTACGCGGTCTGTGCGGACCCGATCGCCGGGCTGGTGCGGGTCGCGGTGACCACCCCGGACGACTCGACCGACTTCAACACCGTCACCGCGACCTGCCCGGTGGGCAAGGTGTTGACCGGTTCCGGGTTCGAGTTGAGGGAGGTGGTCGGCAAGGGCATCGTGGACGACTTGCGGCCCAACGGCACCCTCGTCAGCGCTCCGACCGCGGTCACCCTCGGGGTTTACGAGGCTGACCCCTTCTACGGTGACTGGACGGCGACCGCGTACGCCATCTGCGCGAACCCGATCCCCGGGTTGGTTCAGGCCACCGCGATCAGCGTCCCCGCGTCGACCGACTTCACCAACGTCGTGGCCGTCTGCCCTCCGGGAAAGGTGCTGCTCGGCGGAGGGTTCGAGCTGAGGGACGCGTTCGGTGAGGTCATGGTGGACGACTTCGCTCCCGGCGGTGGCCCGGCCACCGCGCCTGTGTCCGTCATCACCGGCGCGTTCGAGGAGGACCCCTACGACGAGGACTGGACCATCCGGTCGTTCGGGATCTGCGCGAGCCTCTGACGACTGTTCGCGCTGTGCCGCTCCCGTTCCCGGGAGCGGCACGGCTTTGCCGGCACCTCGTCTGACATTGCCGGCAAGTACCGAAAAGAGAGGAATCGGTCGGTTACCTGTCGTAGTCAATTTCCGGATAACCCCAGTTCATCTGACTACCTAGAGTCAGCGCGTCACGGCAGTGGCCCCGGATACCAGAGGCACGCGGTGCCGCAACCGGGGTAGCGGAACAGGAGCAACGATGTCAGATCAGACAGGGTTCCCGCGTTTCGGAACCCGCAGGCTCGCCCTCGCGGTCGGCGTCGCCGTCGTGGGGGTCCTCGCCCCGGCGAGCCCGGCCTCGGCCGCCGTCCCCGGACTGGTCCGGATCTCCGCGACCAGCGCCAGCAACTCGAACGACTTCCGAAGCGTCACCGCCACCTGCCCGGTGGGGAAGGTGCTGGTCGGAACGGGGTACGAGATCACCGGGGCGACCGGCGAGGTGGTGGTGGACGACCTCACTCCCAACGGCGGCACGCTGACCGCCCCCACCGCCGTCACCGTGGGGGCGTACGAGGCGGACGCGTTCGCCGGGAACTGGACCGTCACCGCGTACGCGATCTGCGCGAACCCGCTGGCCGGGCTGGTGCGGGTCTTTGCCCTGAGCCCGACCGACTCGAACGACTTTCACAGTGTCACCGCCGCCTGTCCGACCGGCAAGGTGCTGACCGGAGCCGGATTCGAACTCACCGGGGTGACGGGTGAGGGCGTGGTGGACGACTTCCGCCCGAACGGGGGCACCGTCAACGCGCCGACGGCGGTGACGGTGGGGGCGTACGAGGCGGACTTGTTCGTCGACAACTGGACTGCGGCCGCGTACGCGATCTGCGCGAACCCGGTCGCCGGGCTGTCGCGCATCACCGTGCTCAGTGCCATCGACTCCGGCGACTTCCGCAGCGTCGTCGCCGCGTGCCCGACCGGCAAGGTGTTGACCGGTGGAGGATTCGAGGTGAACGGCGCCACCGGTGAGGCCGTGGTGGACGACTTCACTCCCAACGGCGGTGTGGCGACCGCACCGGTGTTGGTGGTCTCCGGGGCGTACGAGGAGGACCCGTTCGCCGGCAACTGGGACATCCGGTCGTTCGCGATCTGCGCCGACCGCTGACGCCGGACCCGACGTGGTGCTGCCCCCGTGCCGGGGCGGCACCACGCTGTCGGGGAAGTGGGCTTCACTGTGCGGGAGAGAACCCGACGGGAGGAGCCCCGGTGGACCTGGTCTGGATCGAGCCGTGGCAGGAGGGTGACCTCGACGTGCTGCGGCGGATCAACACCCCGGAGATGAAGCGGCACCTGGGCGGCCCGGAGACCGAGGAGAAGGTGCTCGCCCGCCACCGGAAGTACGTGGAGTTCGCCGGCACCGGTCAGGGCCGCATGTTCCGGGTGGTCGCGTTGCCGGAGGGCGAGGCGGTCGGCAGCATCGGCTACTGGGAACGCGTGTGGCGCGGTGCGACGGTCTACGAGCTGGGCTGGTCGATCCTGCCGACGTACCAGGGACGGGGGCTGGCCACCGCCGCGCTCGTCGCCGCCGTCGCCGAGGTCCGCGCCCGACGGACGCACCGGTGGGCGCACGCCTTCCCCTCGGTCGACAACGCCCCGTCGAACGCGGTCTGCCGTAAGGCCGGGTTCACCCTGCTCGGGGAGACCGACTTCGAGTTCCCGCCCGGCCGGTTGATGCGCTCACACGACTGGCGGCTGGACCTCACTGCCGGGCTGGGGTGGTAGCAGGGGACCCCTGCACGACAAAAAGCGGTAACAGGGGACCCCTCCTACCACCAGACCCCGCACCAACGCGGACCCTCAGGCGGGCACCCAGTCGAAGGTGTCGGGGTGGGCGCCCTGGCGTCCGGCCTCGCCCCGGTCGAGGGCACCGATCCGGGCCATGTCGTCGTCGTCCAGGGCGAAGTCGAAGACGCGGAAGTTCTCCGCGATCCGCTCCGGCGTGACCGACTTGGGAAAGACGACGTCGCCGCGCTGGACGTGCCAGCGGAGCACCACCTGGGCCGGGGTGCGGCGCAGTCTCCCGGCGATCTCGGTCACCACCGGGTCGTCCAGCACCTTCCCCTGGGCGATCGGCGACCACGCCTCGGTGACGATGCCGTGCTCCCGCCCGTACGCGCGGACCTGCTCGTTGCCGAGGTACGGGTGCACCTCGACCTGGTTCACCGCCGGTACCGTCCCCGTCTCGGCGGCGAGACGCTCCAGGTGCGGCACCTGGAAGTTCGACACGCCGATCGAACGGGCCCGCCCGTCGGCCTTGAACTCCTCGATCGCCTTCCAGGTGGAGACGAAGTCGCCGTCGTAGAGCGTCGGCAGCGGCCAGTGGATCAGGAACAGGTCGACGTAGTTGAACCGCAGTTCGTCGAGCGTCGACTGGAACGCCTTGCGGACGTCGCCGGGGCGGTGGAAGGCGTTGCTGAGCTTGCTGGTGACGAAGACCTCCTCCCGTTCCAGCCCGGAGGTCCGGATCGCCTGCCCGACCTCGGACTCGTTGCCGTACATCTGGGCGGTGTCGATGTGCCGGTAGCCGACGCCCAACGCCTCGCGTACGGCGGCGACGGTGTCCCGTGGCTCGATCTGGAACACCCCGAACCCCAGCTGCGGGATGGTGTTGCCGTCGTTGAGCGTGATGTCCGGAATCGTGTTGGTGGCCATGCCACTCCTCTGCGCCTGGTCGCGGTCTCCCGGTGCTGTCGTACCCCGCCTGCCCGAGGGCTCACCTGCCACGCGCGGTGGATGTCTACCGGGCGACGAGGAGGAGCAGGCTGCGACCGCGCAGCAGGTAGGAGGTGCCCTGGCCGCCGATGGGCGTCTCCGACCCGGGTACGGCGACCTGGTTGGGTCCCTCGGCCCAGCTGGCGGTGTCGGTGACCCGGTACCACTGCTTCCCGGCACCCGGCGACGGAAGGGTGAAGTTCACGTCCCCGGACCAGCCGTTGTAGCCGACGTAGATCGCCGACGCCGGGTCGCCGAACTCGGTGCCGTCGATCCGCCAGCCGAGCGCGTGGTTGCCGGCGTTGCCCCAGTACGCCGCGTCCGGGGCGCTGCCCGCCGGAGTGAACCAGGCGAGCTGGGCCATCCCGTTGCCGTTGGTGTCAACGGCGGAGTAGAAGTTCACCGGCCGAAGTGCCGGGTTCGCGTGGCGGAAGGCGGCCAGCCGGGAGGCGAAGGTCCGGAAGGTGGTCTGGTCGACCGTCGGGCTCCAGCCCAGCCAGTTCGCCGACGAGTCCAGGTTGTACGGGTTGTTGTTGCAGCGCAGCCCGCGTAGCACCTCGTCCCCGCCGGTGATCATCGGGGTGCCGGCGGAGAGCATCAGGAACGCGTGCCCGTTGCGCGCCGCCCGGCGCTGGTCGGCGGCGATCCCGCCGTGGTCCCAGGAGATGTTGTCGTCGGTGCCGCCGTCCGACGGGCCGTACGGCCACGGCTGGTTGTTGTTCTTGCTGTTGCAGGCGTACAGGTCGGCCAGGGTGAACCCGTCGTGGGCGACCATGAAGTTGACCGAGTTCCAGGGCCGCCGGCCGTCGTCGCCGTACAGGTCGGAGGAGCCGGCGAACCGGTCGGCGAGCTGCCCCCGGGGTGACCGGGTCGACGCCGAGCTTGTTCTGGTCGCGGCGCAGCGTGTCCCGGTACCGCCCGTTCCACTCCGACCAGCCGGCGGGGAAGTTCCCCACCTGGTACGTCCCGTCCCCCAGGGCCCACGGCTCGGCGATCCAGTCCACGCCCGCGCCGCCGCCGGCCGGTCGGGGTGGCATCTCCCGGGTGATCCGGTTGAGTGCGGTGTTCGGGTCGGTGCGGCTGTACGAGAAGCAGCTGGAACTCCCGGGTCGGCCCGCGGGGGGAGCGGTCGTAGGCGTACCGGCGGTCCGGGGCGAAGTAGTTGAGGGTCATCGGATGTCTTCCGTGGAAACCCCCGGCTCTGGCCGTGGGGAGGAAACGGAACCCCTGCGGAGCAGGTCAGGGATAGCCCATTCGCCGCCAAGGCGGATGGGCGTCTGGTCACACGTTGCGCTGGTTCTCGACATACCTCTTGACCACCTCCGAAGTGGCGCCGCCGGTCGTGGCGACGAAGTACGAGTTGGTCCACAGGGTCGGCATCCGAGACTTGAGGTGCGGGAACTCCTGGCGCAGCAGACGGGAGGATCGACCCTTGATCTGCTTGACCAGGCGGTGGATGCCGTACTGCGGGTCCACGACCACGAGCAGCTGCACGTGGTCGGGCATCGTCTCGATCGCCTCGATCGGTGCGTTCCGCTCGGCGCAAACCTCACGGATGATCTCTTTGAGCCGCTCGTCCACCGTGCCGTCGATGACCTTGCGCCGGTACTTCGGGCACCAGACGACGTGGTAGTGGCAGCGGTACACGACGTTGTTGTTCGACCTGACCTCGTCCACGCCGAGACTATATAGCAGTGTGGTGTATAGTGTTCGGGGTGGACGAGACAGTGCGTTACACCTGTCGCCTGCGGCCCGGCCGTATCGCGCAGGCCGCACTGCTCGACGAGTGGGGCCGGTGCCGGTGGTTGTGGAACGAAGCTGTGCACCAGCAGAAGACCGGCCGCAAGCCGACGTTCGGGAAGCTGTCGAAACTGCTGACCGAGGCCCGCAGCCGTCATGCCTGGCTGCGCGAGGGATCACAGGTCGCACAGCAGCAGACACTGCGCACCTATGGTGCCGCCCTGGCCCACTCGTTCACGGTCAAGGGCCGGGGCCGACCGAAGGTCAAGCGGCTCAAGGACTCGCTGCCGACCCTGGAGTACACCACCCGCGGCTTCCGAATCAAAGACGGCCGGCTGTGCCTGCCGGGCACGGTGACCGTTGCGGTCGTCTGGTCGCGGGAACTGCCGTCCGAGCCGACCAGCGTGCGCGTCTACCAAGACACCCTCGGCCACTGGTACGCCTCGTTCGTGGTCCGCCGTGAGATCACCACCGCACCCGAGTCGGACTCGCCGGGTATCGGCGTCGACTGGGGTATCAAGACCACCGCCGCCACGACCGACCCGGCGTTCGACCTGCCGCACCTCGGCCATCGCCGGCGGTGCGCCGCCGAGATGGCCAAGGCCCAGCGCACGATGGCCCGCCGCCGTCGTCCCAAGGGACACGCCCCGTCGAAGGGCTACCAGACCGCGAAGCGGCAGGCCGCCCGGGTCGCGACAAAGGCCGCCCGACAGAACACCCACGACGCCCGCGTCTGGGCCAAGAACGTCACTGACCACCACGCGCTGATCGCAGTCGAGGACTTCAAGCCGACATTCCTCGCCCGCACCACGATGGCCCGCAAAGCGGCCGACGCGGCGATCGGCGCATGTAAGAAAGAACTGATCGAGCGTGGTACGCGGGCGGGCCGCAAGGTGGTGCTGGTACCGCCCGCCTACACCACGATGACCTGCTCCGAGTGCGGCGAGAGAGCCAATCTTCGCCTCGGACTGGGTATCCGTACCTTCGAGTGCGCGGCATGCGGCTATACCGCATGCCGCGACCGAAACGCCGCGAGGACGATCCTCGCCACGGCCGAACGCGACCGTGCCAGTGCCGACGACGTAAGACATCTGATCGCCTCCTTCCGGGACGGTGGATCAGGTGCGGTCCGAGCTGGGAATCCAGGGCCTGGCCCCGGAGGAAAATCCCCCGGATTCATTCGTGGGGATCGTTAAGTAGCCCCAGTAGTTGTCGCCCGCGGTACCGGTGGGGTCGACGTCGTTGGTGTCGTTCCGCGCCTCCTGCAACGGCAGGAACTCCACCGCGGTCACCCCGAGCGAGGCGAGGTAACCGGCCTTCAGCGCGGCGCCCCGGTAGGTGCCCCGGTAGGCGGCCGGCACCGAGGGGTCGTTGCGGGTCAGCCCGCGCAGGTGCACCTCGTACACGAGGTCGTCCTTGAGCGCCCGGGTCGGCCTGCTGCCGACGTCCGCGGTGGTGGCGGCGAGGACGACACCCTTGGCCGCGTGCGGGCCGCTGTCGGTGTTCCGGTACGCCGGCCCGGTGGCGTACACCGTCTGGTCGGTCATGCCGGGCCGGAGCGGATCGTGGCTGATCTCCCGGGCGTACGGGTCGAGCAGCAGCTTGTTCGGGTTGAACCGGTTGCCGGCGGCGGCGACGTCGGCGACGAACCCGGCGGACGAGCCCTTGGTCCACGCGCTGCTGTACGGCCAGTTCGGCCCCCAGGCCCGGTAGCCGTAGTAGACCGTGCCGCTGATGCCGGCGGCGCGCAGCGCGGCGACGTCCACGGTGGCGCTGAACACCCCGGCGGAGTCCCGGGTGAGCAGGTAGGCGGCGTTCTCACCCGTGCCGGTGGGGTTGGCGTAGAGGTCGACGGTCATCCGGGTGGCGGCGGCGGAGTGGACCCGGAAGGTGATCTGCGATCCGCTGCTGTCGTACCGCGCCCCGAGGGCGCGGGCGTCGATCGCGGCGACGGCCGGTGCGGGCGCGGTGGCCAGGGGCGCGGCCAGCGCGGCCACGGCGGCCAGCGCGGCGGCGAGTCCGGCGGCGAGGGCGGCCCGGGTACGCCGGGCGCGAGGTGTGGGCATGGGCCTTCTCCGACGTCCGGGGTCCGGGTGCCGCAAGACCTTGCAGCGATTGTCGGAAAGATAACAGTCGATTTCAACGCGGTAAAGGGTTTCGACTTGCATCGATGGCCCGTGGTCGGTCCCGGCAGGGCCGGGACCGACCGTGGCCGCTGCGGGGTCAGCCCCACATCGAGGGGGCCCACTCCGGGTGGTCGATGAACGGGTTGCGGTTGCCCTGCCAGCGCTCGTAGATCCGCTGGTTGCGGCGCTTCTCGAAGGCGTCCGGCGGGTCGGCCTGGTGCCACTGGAGCAGCACCGCCATCTTCCCGTGGTACGGCGCGGTGCCGTTGTTGACCGAGTTGTTCATCTCGAGGTTGGGCCAGCCGTCGTTCCCCTCGTACCGGATGGCCATGTACATGATCATGCGGGCGACGTCGCCCTTGACCGCGTTGCGCGGCTCGAACGAGTCGGCGTCGGTGTAGTTGCCGGGGGCCTCGCCGACCGTGCTGCCGCCGAGGTCGAAGTCCTTGTTGCCCCGGGTCGAGTTCACCGTGACGTCCTCGGGGCGCAGGTGGTGCACGTCGGTGCCGGGGCCGGTCGAGGTGCCGAAGTCGCCGTGCGACTTGGCCCAGACGTGCTCGCGGTTCCAGTCGTCCACGCCGCCGCCGTTGCTGCTCTTGCTCTGCGAGCGTCCGGTGTAGAGCAGGATGACGTTGTTGGTGTTCGCGGGGTCCTGGTCGGTGTCCTTGAGCGCCTCCCACACCTGGTCGTAGGAGAGCTTCGTCTGCACCCTGATGATGGAGTGCAGCGAGCTGCGCAGCGCGGTGCCGGTCTTGCCGATCGCGGCGGCGTAGTACGTCGAGTCGTAGTCACCCCCCGGGACGGTGCTGGTCGGGAGGGGGGTGGGGGACGATGTCGGGGACGGCGTGGTGGTGCCCCCGAGGCTCATCGCGGTCGGGTTCTTCAATCCGCCGTGGCTGAAGTACGCGGTCAGCGTGCCGGTCGCCGTGATCTGCCTGCCCCGCAGGTCCGGGTTGGTGAGCAGCCCGAACGTGCTGCGGTACGCGGTGGTCACCTGGACGTAGAGCATCCGGCCCGTGCTGGTCTCGGCGGCCGAGTCGGCGATGGCGATCGCGGTGTCGGCGGTGAAGCCGGACCTGAGCACCGTCGTGGTCGACGTCGGCTGGCCGATGACGTACCCGGTCACGGTCGCCGTGCGCCCGTCCTGCGTGGCGAGCGCCTGGGTCACGGTGAGGGTGGCCGCGGCCGAGGCGGAGGTCACCACGACGGGTACCGCCACCGCCACGGTCAGTGCGATGGCAGTGATCATCCGCCCGGGTCGCGAGCGGGCCATGCTCCTAATATTCATGGTCAGCGATGCTATCGGCAGGGGTGAGCACTCGGGAAGATCATCCGTTGGACATTCCGTCGACGGGGTGGTGAGCGGAAGGGGGCGCTCCGGTAGCCACCGCCAGGGTGAACTGGTTCAACGCCTGCTGCTTCTCCGGCGACAGCGACTCGACCGTGCGGCGGGGCTCCGGTCGACCGGAGCCCCGCCACGGGTCACCTGTGGGCCAGCCGGGACCGGCGGTAGCCGTAGAGGGCGTAGACGACCGCCCCGAGCAGGAACCAGAGGCCGAAGCGCAGCCAGGTCGCCGCCGCCAGGTAGGTGATCAGCCAGAGCGAGAAGAGCGCACCGATCGCCGGTACCACCGGCATCCCGGGCAGCCGGAACGTCCGGGGAGCGTCCGGGCGGCGGTAGCGCAGCACGATCACCGCGACGCAGGCCACCACGAAGGCGAGGAGGATGCCGATGTTGGTCAGCTCGGCGGCCTGCCGGATCGGCAGGAACCCGGCGATCACCGCCGAGCCGACGCCGACGATCCAGGTGACCCGGCTCGGCACCCGGCGTACCGGGTGCAGCTTCGCGAACCAGCCGGGGAGCAGGCCGTCCCGGCTCATCGAGTACCACACCCGGGTCACCCCGAGCATGAAGGTGAACATCACGGTCAGGATGCCGATGATCGCGCCCACCGCGATCACGCTGCCCAGGCCGGAGAGGCCCACCGAGGCGAACGCCGAGGAGAAGCCGCTCTCCGGGTCGATCTCGGTGTAGTTCTGCATGCCGGTCAGTACCAGCGTCGCCAGCACGTAGAGCACCATCGAGATGGCCAGGGAGTAGACGATCGCCTTCGGCATGTGCCGGCGGGCGTCTTTCGACTCCTCGGCGGCGGTGCTCATCGCGTCGTAACCGAAGACCGCGAAGAAGACGGTCGCGGCACCGGTCAGCGCGCCACCGAAGCCGAACGGGAAGAACGGTGAGTAGTTCTCGGTCCGTACGTGGAAGAAACCGACCACGATCACCAGGACCACCACGGCGACCTTCAACCCGACCACGAAGGTCTCGAAGCGGGCCGCGTTACGGATCCCCAGATTCAGCAGGAACGCGATGAGCAGGCAGAGCAGCACGGCGAACAGGTCCACCACCCGACCCTCGCCGGTGCCGGGCGCGCCGAGCATCCAGGCCGGCAGCTCCACTCCCAGCTCGCCCACGAGGAAGCTGAAGTAGCCGGAGATGCCGATCGCCACCACCGCCACGATCGCCGTGTACTCCAGCAGCAGGTCCCAGCCGATGAACCAGCCGACCGCCTCGCCGAGCACGGCGTACCCGTACGTGTAGGCCGAGCCGGCTTTCGGGATCATGCCGGCGAACTCCGCGTACGACAGCGCTGCCGCCGCGCTGGCCACCCCGGCGATCAGGAACGACAGCAGGACGGCCGGACCGGCCGTCTCGTTGGCGACCGCGCCGGCCAACGCGAAGACGCCCGCGCCGATGATGCCGCCCACCCCGATCGCGGTGAGCTGCCAGAGCCCCAGCGACCGGGCCAAGCCCTCCCCGGCCTCCTCGGTGATCTCCTCGACCGGCTTGCGGCGGAAGATGCCCGTCCCGCCACCGACGTCCCGTCCGGAGGTCATCGGATTCCTCCCTCACCCGATCCCGTTGTGGTGCGCCCCGGTGCCGCTCGGCGCGCGGCACGGTGCCGCCGCGACGTGACCCGGTGCCGCTCGGACGCGGCGCCAATACCCCGGGCGCATCCAACGGAATCAACCCCTGGGAGCGGGCGGGGAAACGGCCAGCGGCGCGTCGTCTCCCCGCCCGCTGCCCGGCGGTCACCCCGGTCCGGCCCGGGTCCGCCGGAAGGGACACCTCCCGGCGTATCGTCCGGACCAGCCCGGCGGCGATCATGATCAGCAGCCACAGCCCGGCCCGGGGCTGCTGGCGAAGCTGGAGCTGAACAACCGGGTTCAGGTGGCCCTGCTCGTCCCACGACGCCCGAACTGGTCTGAACCGGCCGGCGGCGGTAACGTCCAGGGCCGGGGGACGCAGGAGGTGGCATGGCGCGCGGCGGGATCTTCTGCCTGGAGGGTCAGTGGCACCGTGACCTGAACGAACGCGGGTCGGTGCTGCCGACGCTGGAGCTGCTGGAGCGGCTCGGGCGGATCCGGTTCATCCACAAGGACGCCGCCACGCCGGACGAGCTGAACTACTTCCTCGACCGCTGGCTGCTCAAGCAGTACGCCGACTACCGGGTCGGCTTCTTCGCCATGCACGGTGAGCCGAGCCGGCTCTGCCTCACCGACTGGCACTCGGTGGAGCTGACCGACGTCGCGGAGCGGATGGCCGGCCGGTGCGCCGGGAAGCGGCTCTACTTCGGCAGCTGCTCGGTGCTGCGCGCCTCCAACTCTGCGATGCGGGACTTCCTGTCGGTCACCGGGGCGGCGCTGGTCTGCGGGTTCACCCGGGAGGTCGACTGGGTGGAGTCGGCGGCGTTCGAGACCGTCCTGCTCGACGTCCTCGCCAACGGCCACCGGCACAACGCCGCCGAGCTGCGGATGGGGTCGGCGCACTGGGCGTCGCTCGCGTCGTACCTGGGCTTCCGGGTGATCTACGCCAACGGCCGGGAGTGGCGGCCGGCGGCCCGTCCCCGCGTGCCCGCCCAGCCGGCCCGCGACAGCACCGGTGCCCACCCCCAGTGAGACCACCCTCACCTGCGGTTCGGCGCCTCCGCTCGCCGGCTGGCAACCGCGTACGCGGCCAGGAACACCGCCGCGCCGATCCAGACCAGGCAGTACGCCCCGAAAGCGCCCAGGGTGACCGACTCGTGCAGGCCGAAGTAGCCGATGACGAACTGGATCGTCGGCAGCAGGAACTGGAGCATGCCCATGACGGTCAGCGGCGTGCGCACCGCGGCGAACCCGAACAGTGCCAGCGGCAGGGCCGTGACCAGGCCGGTACTGGCGAGCAGCACGTCGTGCGTCAGGTCCCCACCGCCGAAATGACCCCGGCCCGTCCATTCCAGACGCCGTATCCGTCGTGCACCACACCCGCCTCCACGCATCGTCCCGTGGCCCCGGCCGCTGGTCAGGCGTCGGACTGCCGGCAGCCACGTTACGAAGAGACCTACCCAACAGAACAGGTGGCCGTGTCCCTATCAGCGGTCCGCCGACGCCACCCGACCCGGCGACAACACCCCCCGGATCATGCGTACGACAGGGCAGGAAGTCATACCGGGCCGGGCGACCGAGGAGTCCCCGGCTGGGGACGATCAAAAAGGTAACGGGGCGATGGGTGTGAGGAATTGCGCTCCGACGGGTTCGGGTTGGCGTCGTGTGTGATTGATCGGATGGCAACATAACGTAGCGAGCAACCCGCTTCTGATAAGTTTCCGAATGAGTTCCTCGACGGGCGGCCGGCGCGCTGAGATCAGTAGGCGACGGTGAACCGGGTGTTCAGGTGGCGGGGGTTCTCGATCTCGTCGACCACGGCCACCGCCAGATCCTCGTACGACAGCACGGACCGACCCTGGGCGTCCGTGACCGGGTGGTCACCGCCGGTGCGGTAGTGCCCGGTGCGCTCGCCCGGGTGGAACTCCAGCGGCGGTGGTGAGACATAGGTCCAGGGCACCCCGTCGGCCGAGGACCGGTAGCGGTCCAGCGCCTCGGCCTGCCCCAGCGCCGGGTCCCGGTACCGCTCGGGGAAGTCCGGCGCGTCGAGGAACCGGGTGCCGTCCGGGGCGAGCAGGGTCGCCCCGCCGCCCAGGTGGATGATCCGGGGCGGGTCGGGCAGTTCGCGTAGCGTCGTCACCAGCGTGCGGGCCGCGTCCGCCCAGAGCGTCCGTTCGCCGCCGCCGACCGCGACGACCAGCACGTCCGCCTCCGGCGCGAGTTCCCGTACGCTCCGCGCGGAGGTGACGTCGCCGGTCACCACCCGGACGCCCGCAGGCAGGTACGAGGTGGCCTCCGGCCGCCGGACCGCGGCGGTGACCCGGTGTCCCCGGTCGAACGCCTCGGCGGTGACCCGGGAACCCGCGGTGCCTCCGGCACCGAACACGACGATGCTGCTCATGACCGCCTCCCGGTCCGACGGACTGGTCCGTCTCCAGGCTAGGGAGCGATCGGTCGGCCGGGCGGCGGAACGGCGATCCCCGGCCCACCGGCCGGCCCCACCCGGTCCCGGGCCCCACCCGGCCCCACGAGCCGGCGCGTTCCCGCGGTCCTGCCCGGCCCCGCGAGCCGGCGCGTTCCCGCGGTCCTGCCCGGCCCCGCGAGCCGGCGCGTTCCCGTGGTCCTGCCCGGTCCCGCGAGCCGGCCGTCGCGGGGACGCGGCTCAGTCGACCAGGGCGGAGTAGACGAGCTGGCGCAACCGGGGGCGCAGCGGATAGGTACTCGACGGCATGAGCTGAGTGAACAACATCGCGGTGATCTCCTCGGCCGGGTCCACCCAGAACGCGGTGCTGGCCACGCCACCCCAGTAGTACTCGCCGACGCTGCTCGGCACCCGGCCCGGAATCGGGTCCTGCACCACCGCGAAGCCGAGACCGAAACCGACCCCGTCGAAGATCGACTCGGCGAAGCCGCCGGTGGAGAGGGCGTCCAGGTCGCGTCCGCCGGGCAGGTGGTTGCGGGTCATGAAGCGCACCGTGCGCGGACCGAGCACGCGCGCTCCGTCCAGTTCGCCCCCGCGCAGCAGCATCTGCGTGAACCGGTGGTAGTCGTACGCGGTGGAGATCAGGCCGCTTCCCCCGGCGAGCAGCGTGGGCTTCTGGCGGGCGACCGCCCCGAACTGGTCGTGCCGCAGGATCCGGCCGGTCCGGGGGTCGGGTACGTAGAGCGCACCGAGCCGCTCGGCGTCCTCCCCGTCGACCCACCAGTGCGTGTCGGTCATGCCCAGCGGGCGCAGGATCCGGTCGGCGACGAAGTCGTCGAGGCGCTGCCCGGAGACCACCTCGACGAGCCGGCCGAGCACGTCGGTGGCGACCGAGTAGCCCCACGCGCTACCGGGCCGGAAGAGCAGCGGCAGCTCGGCCAGGGCCACCGAGGCGGCGGCCAGGTCGACGCCGGGCGGCCAGCCCAGGTCGTAGCCGGCGGCCCGGTAGAGGCCGTCGACCACCGAGGTCTGCATGAACCCGTACGTCAGGCCGGCGGTGTGCGTGAGCAGGTGCCAGACCCGGATCGGCTCGACCGCCGGCACCGTGTACGGCTTGAGGTTCGAGCCCTTGGCGTAGACCCGGACGTCGGCGAACTCGGGCAGCCACCGGCTGATCTCGTCGGTCAGCTCGAAGCGGCCCTCCTCCCAGAGGATCATCGCGGCGACCGACGTGATCGGCTTGGTCATCGAGTAGATCCGCCAGAGCGTGTCCGGGGTCACCGGAGCGCCCGCCTCCGCGTCGCGCATCCCGTACGTCGAGGAGTGCGCGACGTGCCCGCGCCGGGTCACCACGATCTGCCAGCCGGCGAGCTGCCCCGCGTCGACGTACCGGCCGAAGTGCTCGTCGATCCTGGACAGCCGGGCCGGGTCGAAGCCGATCTCGTCCGGGTCGATGTTCCGCGCCACGTCCACGACAGCTGAACCTACTAGCTGGTAGGGGCTTCCCGAAAGGGGTGCGGCTAGTCTCGGGACCGTGCCGGAGCTCACCGAGGACGCGTCCTTCCGCCACGAGGGACTGGTACGGCGAGGAGATCGTCGACCGGCACTTCGTGCGCTGCTCGTTCCAGGACATCGACCTGACCGAGGCGACCACCCGGGGCGCGGTCTTCACCGAGTGCTCCTTCGCCGGTGTGCGCTTCAACGCCTCCCGGCACGTCGACTCGGCGTTCACCCGCTGCGTCTTCACCCGGTGCGTCCTGTTCGAGGCCGAGTTCACCGGCTGCAAGCTGGTCGGCAGCACGTTCACCGAGTGGGAGCTGCGTCCGCTGCGGGTCGAGGGCGGGGACTGGTCCTTCGTCGCCCTGTCCCGTGCCGACCTGCGCGGCGTGCGCCTCGACGGCGTACGGATGCGGGAGGTGGACCTGAGCGCGGCTGACCTGACCGGCGGCGTCCTCACCAACGCGGACCTCTCCGGCGGGCACTTCTCGGGTGCCCGCCTCACCCGGTGCGACCTGCGCGGCAGCGACCTGAGCGCGGTCGACCCGACGACCGTCCAACGGGCCGGCGCGATCATCAACCCGGACCAGGCGCTGGTGCTGGCCCGGACGCTCGGCTTCGAGATCCGCTGACGCCGCGAGGGATCGCGGAAAGCACGGCGGCGTGGGAAAACCTGCCACACGGTGTCAGGTGCGGCTGTCACCCTCGGTGCATGGCATGGTGGTCGGATCTGGTCGACGAGGAACCGGACTTCGCCGAGCGGGTACGCGCCCGCTTCGCGGTCCGCAAGCACGGGACGATGGCGACGCTGCGTCGGGACGGCTCACCCCGGATCAGCGGTACGGAGTTCCAGTTCGAGGACGGGGACCTGCGGGTGGGCAGCATGCCCGGCGCGCTCAAGGCGCTCGACCTGCGCCGAGATCCCCGGGTCGCGCTGCACTGCCCGACCGAGGACACCCCGGAGGACGACCCGGGCTCCTGGGACGGGGACGCGAAGATCGCCGGGATCGCGCACGAACTGCCGCCGCCGGAGGACGGTTCGCACCGGTTCCGGGTCGAGCTGACCGAGGTGGTGCTGACCCGGGTGGGCGAGCCGGCCGACCACCTGGTGATCGAGAGCTGGCATCCCGGGCGGGGGCTGCACCGCCGCATCCGCCGTTAGCCCGCCGGTGCCAAGGGGCTGCCGGTGCCAGGGGGCCGCCGGCCTGCCTGCCGCCCGGACGGTGGCGCTCGGGCCGGGACAGTTTGTCCGTCGCGGTCCGTCGATCAGGTCATAACTTTCCGTTGTGGAGATTCGACGACCTCGGGAGGCTTCGCTGATGAGCACGAGTACCCGTACCGTCCGGCCCCCCGCCCCGCGCGTCGGTGGCGAGCCGAACGGGGAGGTGCTCCGGGAGATCCCGCTACCGCCGTACGTCACGGGCGAGGATGCGCAGTTCGCCGTCCGGGCGGTGGTGGTGCACGCGCCGCGCCGGTGGTCCGGCGGGACGGTGTGCCGTAACGATGCCAGCCCGCACCCGTGCCGCCTGCACCGCTGGGGACGACGCGTGCTGGCACTGCGCGGGCTCCGGCCGGCCGACATCGACGCGCTCATCGAGCGCGGTGACCCCGCCGCCGTCCCGCCGCCGGTCGCCTGAGTCGAGGTTGGGGTGGTAGCAGGGGCCCCTTGTTACCGCTTTTTGTCGAGCAGGGGGCCCCTGCAGGCACCTCAGCAGGTGATCGGCTTGAGCCAGGAGCACTCCACGCCGTCCGGCGTCCGGGGGATCTCCGGTGCCGCCGGGGGTGCCGTCCGCGCCGCCGTGCCGCCCGTGGCGTTGTACGACGCCAGCGCGATCGCGATCTGGTCCTCCAGGCTCTTCACCGAGGAGGCCAGGTAGTTGTTGAGCACGACGGAGAAGACGAGCCGCCGCCCGTCGGCGTCGGTGACGTAACCGGAGAGCCCGGAGACCCCGGTGAGGCTGCCGGTCTTGGCGCGTACGTTGTCCGCCGCCGGGGTGCCCCGCATCCGGCTGCGCAGCGTGCCGCCGACGAAGCGTTCCGCGTTGCCGGCGACCGGGAGGGCGGCGTACCAGGCGTCGAACCAGGGTTCGGCACGTACGGCGACCAGCAGGTCGACGAACTCGGTGGGCGGGACCAGGTTCCGCCGGGACAGCCCCGAGCCGTCGCGCTGGCGCAGGGTGCCGGTGTCCATGCCGGCACCGGCCACGTAGCCGTTGATCTCGGCGAGCCCGGCGGACCAGGGGGACTCTTCACGAGTGAGAGGGAACGCTGACCTGCCCACCTAGACGAGTAGTTCCGAAGTCGGAGGTCGATGTCTGGGCATGAAGAGAGGGCGTCCAAGATCGTGTTGTGACGCAAGATTCGGACACCCTCTTGACCGCACTCTACGTGAAGATCGACGACACCATCCGGACGCCCCGGTGGCGAGGCCGGCCACCGCTGCTCACCGACTCCGAGCTGGTCTGCCTGGCCGTGGCGCAGGTCCTGCTCGGTGCCCGTTCGGAGGCCCACTGGATCCGCTACGCCCGTATCCACCTGGCCGGCATGTTCCCCTACCTGCCGCAGCGATCGGGCTACAACAAACGGCTCCGCGCCGCCCTCCCACTGATCAAGAAGGCGATCCGGGACCTGGCCCGCGACAGTGACTTCTGGTTCGACAACCACTGGATCGTCGACTCCACGCCGATACCCTGCGGTATGTCCCGCCCCACCGTGCAACGCTCCGACCTGGCCGGCTGGGCCGGATACGGCTACTGCGCCTCACACTCCCGCTTCTTCTGGGGCCTGCGGCTCTACCTGGTGTGCACCCCGACCGGCATGCCGATCCTGTGGGCCCTGGCCAACCCGAAGATCGGCGAACGCGAGGTCCTCGCCGCGATGCTGGACGTCGAGGCCGGCGTGGTCGCCGAGCACGACGGGATCCTGCTGATCAGCGACAAGGGCTTCGCCTCCAAGCCGTTCGAGCGACAGTTGGCCGAGCAGGGCATCGAACTGCTGCGCCCGTCGCGCAAGCGGGAGAAGGCCCGCTACGGCGAGCCGATGCTCAAGAAGGTCCGACAACTGATCGAGTCGGTCAACGACACCCTCAAGGGTCAGCTTGACCTGGAACAACACGGCGGACGGACCTTCGCCGGTGTTGCTGTCCGTGTCGCCCAACGCCTGCTCGCCATGGCCGCCGCGATCTGGCACAACAACAAGACCGGCGCCCCCGTCACCCGGTCACTGATCGCTTACGACCACTGACCGGGTTTCGGAACTACTCGTCTAGGCCAGGACGTGCTGGCGGATCGCGGCGGCGCGGCCAGCGGTGGTCGGGACGCCGAGGAAGTGGACCAGCGCGGCGAGGGTGCTGGGGTGCAGTGGCTGGCCGGCACGGCGGCCGGGAAAGAGCCAGCGTGAGTCTTGGTTGGTGGCGGTGGACGGGTTGGCGCGGGGGCGTCCGGGTCGTGTCGAGTGGTCCCGCCGGAGGTTCGGCGGGACCACTCGTGCCGGCATCAGGGCAGCCGGATGGTCCTGGTGTTGGGGAAGCTGCCGGGGCAGGAAATCGACGAGCCCGTGCCGACCACGACGTATCCCGGTGGGATCGGCGAAACCGAGCAGATGACCGTCGTGCCAGAGGCCGCCGGAGTGCGGATGGTCCAGGTGTTGGGGAAGCTGCCGGGGCAGGAGATCGACGAGCCCTCGGCGATGATGACGAACCCGCTCGGGACGGCGGAGACCTTGCACATCACGGTGGTTCCCGTGGTGGACGGGGTGGTGATCGTCCAGGTGTTGGGGAAGCTGCCGGGGCAGGATATCGACGAGCCCTCGGCGATGATGACGTACCCGGCGGGCATGGGGGAACTCTTGCAGATGGTCGTTGTCGCCGCGCTGGCTGGCGTCGCGACCGTCACCGCCGAGATGATCCCGAGGGTGATGGCGGCCACCGTGACCGCCCCGAGGCGGCGCAGAGCCTTCGCAACCCGTCCACCTGTTTGCGAACGTCGCGGCAGCCGCCGGACCCGTTCCGGTCGAGTCATGCTGGTCCCTTCGATAGATCCCATAGCAGCGGAAGGTACTGCTGCTATTACTCGATGCGATCATGGGCTGAGTTCCCCGGGCTTCGCAATAGCTACCGTGATGGATGAACAAACGAAGTCGGCGCGGGCCGACGCACGGCCGTGACCTCCATCAACGCGATCCGGGACTAGCAACCACTCGTCAACAAACGTCCGCGACGTGCGCGGGCAGGCCGACAGGTCGTTGTCGGTCACCGACCAACTGGCGCACGCTGGCGCGTCATCCACCACCGCGCTGCTCACGACCCGGGCGGCGCAGCGCTCGGCCTCAGCGTTCAGCGCGGCCAGTTCCTCCGCAGTGATGCGGCCAGCTCCTCCGCAGTGATGTGGTTGCGGCAGGCTGGGCCCCAGACGCTTCCGATGATGGTGAAACCCTGCCGGCACGGCGTTCCGGTGCGCTTCGTTGGCCGTCCGCAGCGGTCATGTTGATGGAGCTTCACAGCCCTACTCCCGTCAGCGGGCTCTGGGTCCAACGGTCGACGTCTTCGATGTAGGCGGCCAGCGTGGGGGAGCCGTCCTTCCAGCCGCCGTGCCGGCCGATGCGGATCTGGTCGTGTCCGGCCTGACGTGCGGAGGTGGCGAAGCCGCGCCGGAGTGAGTGGCCGCTGAACAGCGATGCCCCGTCGACGCCGCAGTGAGCGCGGTCCGCTGGACAATGATGGCCGCGGCCTGCCCGGAGGTCCGGCCGTCGGCTGGGCCTCGGCCGTGCGGGGCGCGTCCGAGCTGCCCGTGCTTGTCGATCCGGCGAAACAGCGCCCCGGCGGTGACGCCCTGCTCGGCGAGGGCGGCCAGCCACGCTCGGGTGCTGGACAGCTACACAAGCGCGGGGCCGTTAAACACTGTTGCACCGCGAAGTGAACGGAACCTGTCAAGTCAAGTGAGACGTTTTCGTGGTCAGGTGTTCTGTAGTTCGGTGGGTTGAGCTGCTGGTTTGTTGATCCACACGGTGGTCGGTAGGGCTGGTGGTCGGGGTCGGCGGGTGAAGCGGTCGGGGTGGGCCCGCCAGGCGGCGTCGAGGGTGGCCTGCCGCTGGTCGTGCACGGCGCTGGCGGTGTCGTAGTGCACGGAGGCGGGGGTGTGCAGGCCGATCCCGGAGTGGTGGTTGAGTCGGCCTGGAGCGCGGTGCTGGTGTTGCCACCAGCCCGTCTCTCCAGGCCGCTCGCCGAACCCGCCGTGCGCCTCTCAACGCAACGGGCTCTCCACAAGTCATGTGGTCGTGTGGTCTGTCCTCATCCGCCCGCCGGCCAGGGGGTTGGGATGGCTGTTCCCCGGTAGCGGTAGCGCGTGGTGCGTACCTTCGCCGGATCGAACAGTTCCCGTTCCTGGCCGTGTGGCCACCACCGTCCGTCGCAGTAGCGGCGGCGGAGGTCCTTCCAGTTGGTCTTGGGGTGCTTGCGGCGCAGCCATCCGATAACCCGTGCCCAGGTGTAGTGGCTCAGGTAGTGGAAGGCGGCGTGCGAGACCCCGGGCCGGAAGTATGCGCACCAGCCCCGCAGTTGCCGGTTGAGTTGCAGCAGCGGGTGAGGTTCCCCCGATAGTGTGGAGGCCAGACCTAAGGGGATAGATGGTCATGGCTGAAACGAGGAGACGGTTCGACCGGGAGTTCCGTGAGGGCGCCGTGCGGATCGTGCGGGAGACGGGTAAGCCGATCGCGCAGGTCGCTCGGGATCTGGGTATCAACAACGGCACTTTGGCGAACTGGGTGGCGCAGGAGCGTCGGGCTCGGGGCGAGGCCGCCGCGGGTGGTCTCGGTGAGGACGAACGCGCCGAGCTGGCCAGGCTGCGTAAGGAAAACGCTGAGCTGGCGATGGAGCGTGATGTCCTCAAGCGATCCGTGGTCCTGTGGGTCAAGGAGGCGACGAAGTGACCGTGGCCCGCTTCGTCGCCGCCCAGAGGACCGAGCATGCCGTGCCGCACGCGGTGACCTGCCGGGCGCTGGGGCTGTCGCAGTCGTGGTTCTACAAGTGGCGTGACCGGCGACCCACCGCACGGCAGGCCCGCCGCGATGCCCTCGACGAGGCGATCCGGGCAGCGTTCGACGCCTCCGGCGGCACCTACGGCTCCCCGCGGGTGACCCAGGACCTGCACGCCGACGGGTGGCAGGTGTCGGTCAACACCGTCGCGGCCCGCATGGCGCGGCTGGGTCTGGCCGGACGCACCCCGCGCCGCCGACGCGCCCTCACCAAGCAGGGCAAACGGCCGGTGGCACCGGACCGGGTCCGGCGGCAGTTCACCGCCGTCGCACCGGACGTGTTGTGGTGCGGCGACATCACCGAGATCGTTACCGACGAGGGCAAGCTGTACCTGGCCACGGTGATCGATCTGCACTCCCGCCGGCTGCTCGGCTACGCCATGGGCGACCGGCACGACGCCGACCTGACCCAGGCCACCCTGAGCATGGCCGCCGCGACCTGCGGCGGCACCGTGGACGGAGTGATCTTCCACAGCGACCGCGGCAGCGAGTACACCGCCGCCGAATACGCCACCGCCTGCCGCCGGCTGGGTGTCCTGCAATCGATGGGCCGGGTCGGCTGCGCCCTGGACAACGCCGCCGCGGAGGCGTTCAACTCCACCATCAAGGTCGAGTACATCCACCGGCAGCGGTTCCGCACCCGCGCCGAAGCCCGACTCAAGATCGCCACCTGGATCGTCGATTTCTACAACACCCGCCGACGCCACAGCGCCTGCGATGGCATGTCACCCATCGACTACGAACGCTTCATCGCCCAAGCCCGCCTGGCTCAGGCAGCTTAAACAGCCCTCCACGCTTCCAGGGGATTGACAGCTCGCAGTTGGCCGTCCTCACTGAGGATGCCCGCCTTGAGGAACGCCTTGACCAGGGCCAGGACGCGCTTGTCCGCGATCCGTGCACGCACCCGACCCATCAGGGCCGTGTGGTCGATCTCGTCGAAGCACGCCGTGATGTCGCCCTCCACGATCCACTCGTAGCTCTTGGATGTGAGCAGGCGAGTCTCGGCGATCGCGTCATGGGCCCGGCGCATCGGGCGGAACCCGTAGGAACACGGGTGGAAGTCCGCCTCGAAGATCGGCTCCAGCACCAGCTTCAGGGACGCTTGGACCGTCCGGTCGGCCACGGACGCGATCCCCAGACGGCGGAGCTTGCCGTTCGCCTTGGGAATCATGCGCTCGCGCACCGGGATCGGACGGAAACTGCGGTCCTTGACCTGCGACCGTAGTTCGTCGAGGAAGTCCTCGACGCCTCGCACGTTCTCGACGTAGAAGACGGTGCGACCGTCCACGCCGGGCGTGCGCGCCCCCTTGTTGCCACGCACCCGCATCCACGCGGTCAGCAAGAACGCGGGGTCAGCAACGAGATTGAAAAGGTCATCAAACCCGCGATGAGGGTCTTCACGTGCCCAACGGTGCAGCTTGGCCTGGATCTCCAGTACCCGGCGCTCCGCCCGGTAGGCGGCGGCCTCCAGATCGTCGGTGTTCACCAACGTCCTCCCGGCATTCCAGCATCCTCACTGCCGACTTGCTGGCCCCCTTCGCCATGTGACCGGCTTTCCCAGCCTCGGACTACTACGGGGCCTCCGCCCCGCCCCACGGCCACCAGTCGGCGACAGACCTGCCCCCGAGACGGACTGGATGCCCGCACCAGGGGCGACCAGGGACGGTTCCCACGTTCACCACATGACCGATCGATCAGCACGGTGCCCAGCTCTATCCCGGCAGCATCGCCGCGGCTACGCCGCAGTCCTTCACCGCGGCCTCCGGACCGGCCGACGCATCCGGCCTCGGAGACGTCCCCTCGAACACCCAGGGGTACGAGCGCTGCAAACCGGCCCAGATCCACCAGGTTCGAGCCGGCACAACCATTACGGGACTTCAGCCGCTGGTTCACTCGCATTACACCCTCTGATCTCGCTTGCCGAACCCGGCCCGTCTGGCAGTTCCGAACCGTTCCGGCGTTGTCGGGGCCGCTTCCCGCCCTCCCCGGTGTCCCCCGGCTCAGGCTGCCCCCAGCTTCTACCGAGCCGCTGCGACGGCCCGGCGACGGTGGTCTTTCACCTCCGTACGGTCATATGGCGCCTCGTGGCGCACGTGTTCGTGGTTGTACCAGCCGAAGAACGTGTCGCAGAACGCGCGGGCGTCGGCCAGTGACCCGAAGCGTTCGGGGAACGTGGGGTGGTACTTCACGGTCTTGAACGCGGCTTCGGAGAATGGGTTGTCGTTGCTCACGCGCGGGCGGGAGTGCGATCGGGTGACGTGGAGGTCGGCCAGCAGCGCCGCGACGCGTTTGGAGGTCATCGAGGTGCCGCGGTCGGCGTGCACGACCTGTGGGACGCCGTGCATGGCGATGACCTCGGTGATGAAGTCGTGGGCGATCTCGGCGCTTTCTCTGGCGGCGACGTGGTGCCCGACGATGTACCGCGACCAGATGTCGATCATGACGTAGGCGTCGTAGTAGACGCCCTTGGTCGGGCCGGGCAGTTTGGTGATGTCCCAGGTGAACACCTGCCCCGGCCCGGTGGCGGT